>PMMG01000041.1 GCA_003162335.1 Dehalococcoidia bacterium | reverse complement strand
TTACAACACAGTATAACATAACCAATTATTATACGGCAAACTTTGTTCAAAAAGCCGCCTTAATAACAATAAGTTACGTGTGCTGACTAGTTTGTTTTTCTTATTATACAACTAAGCGTCAATAGATTTCTTCTTTGAAAAGTATTCTACCGGCGCTTTAGTATAACCCAATTTGCTGAAAAATATCCTGGAAACGGTGTGTCCCGGTTCGATCAGGCAGGCAATTATATCTATACCCGGTTCGTCCAGTTTGTTTTCTACCGCGGTAACCAGTTTTAGGGCGATGTTTTGCCGGCGGAATTCCTTTGCCACGGCCAACCGGTTTATCCAGCCTTTACGCCCGTCGTGGGTTCCTAAAACCATCCCTGCGATTCTTTCCCGGCTGCCCGGTACTAGCCTTAACGCGAAAAATCAATTTGCGGCCTATTTACCTTTTAATTCGATTCGTTTCGGAAAATACAAAAATTATTTTAATGCTTTTTTAAGGTGATTAAGGCTAATTACAAAATTCCTGTTTTCTTTTTTGAAGCCGATTCGTTTCGGGGATTTTTTAATTCGTTTTTTATCATATTGTTCCGGATGCACCGCTAAAGATTGCGCCACAACAATCCGGCATGAAGATATTGTAAATTAACGGGAATAATAACTAAAGGGGCAATTGTCACAATAATTATTTTCCTTTTAGTGAGGCTGTCCGAATATAGATGGAGAAATAAAAATAGAGATAAATATTGGAGCGTGCGAGAAGTAAATCCCCCCTAATTCCCCCTTTTGCGAAAGGGGGGGAATGTGTTTAGTTCGACGATCCAGGAAATTTCGGGCAATCTCAAAGTTCTCCCTTCATCAGGAGAGATTGAGAGAGAATTTAGGATTGGCGTTCGGTCGTGTGAACACTGATTCCTTGTAATAGTCCATTAGTATTCAGTTTTAATTATTTATAGATTCTGGCCTTCGCCAGAATGGAGTAAAGTGTTATCTTAGTGCTAGTTTGTAAAATGCTCTTTTTACGGTTTCACGCAATGCACATGTAAAAACAGCGAACCGGCGTCACGCCACCGCTGCAGGTAAGGATGCTCACGGCAATCGGTAGCAGAAGGGCGCGGTTCGGCGATCTTTTTCAGCATAAAACCGGCGCCGGCCAGGGGATTGATGTATTCAGCCAGGGTGCGGGGAAAGCGCGGAATGGCAAACAGCGGGACATCCTTACGGATTTCTTCCGGAGCCTGGGAAAACTGCCAGCGTTCGATCCATTGTTTCTTGCTGAAATAACCGGATACGGTCAATAAGGGTTTCTTCTCATTATCTTCATTCACCCAGCCGAAACCTTCGGTCATGAAACAGGGGTGAGAGATGCTGAAGAAGAAATCGCCGTTTTTATGCAACACACGGTAAATTTCGGCTATTGCTTTTTCATAGTCCGGACCATCCATCAGCGCCATCGTGGAAACTACAGTATCGAAGGAATCGTTCCCGAAAATCGACAGATCGGTGAAGGAAGCCGCTTCATATTTTATCCCCAGCGGTTCTTTTTGCTCGGCCCGACGGGCGTGTTCAATCATTCTGACGGAAATATCAATACCGGTCATCTGCGCGCCCATGCGGGCAAAGATGCGCGTGTTATAGCCTTCGCCGCAGCCGGCGTCCAGCACTTTTTTCCCTTTGAGATTGCCGACGAGTTTGAGAAAAGCCGGGTTATTGAGGTGTTCACGGTAGGAATCCCAGCCTTGACGCACATGAGCCGTCCAGACATCGGCATTTTCGTCCCAATGCATGGCGACTTCTCTCTCCGTGAATTGTTCCGGATTGCCTTTTGGCTTGCGTGTATTCATAATTTACCCTGTGAAAACGAGCCTCAGTTTTGCTATAAATATAGCACATTTTAGCTCGAAAGTACCCCCTTCGAAGCTACGCAGACACAAATATTTTTTTAAACAGGCTCAAAATTGTTGTAAAACCTATTGACAAGCGTGCGTGAATGATTTATGATTCACACAAATAGGCACAAAGGAGGGTAAACTGAATGCAGGCTTATTGTGTAAAGTGTCGCGCGAAGAAGGAAATGAAGAACGCCAAAGCGATTACCATGAAGAATGGTAAACCCGCTACCCAGGGCGTCTGCCCGACTTGCGGCACCAAGATGTTCAGAATCGGCAAGTAAATTCAATTCCTATGTAGAAAATAGGCATCCTTTCTCGGAAGAATGCCTATTTTCTTTTTAAAGCGCGATTCAACAAAATGAAGGATATCAAAATGAATCTACGGCAATTTCTAATTGATGTATGTATCCGCCGTTATGACGAATTGGAAAAGACGCTCGACGGTTTAACTGCCGAGCAACTTGACTATCAGCCTGGACCGGAATCGAACAGCATCGGCTGGCTGATCTGGCATGCCACCCGCAGCGAGGACAGAATGAATGCCGACCTTTTCGGGGAAGACCAATTGTGGGTGAGCGGAAAGTGGCACCTTAAATTCAACCGCCCGCCGGACCAGAATGATACCGGTTACGGTCATACGCCAGCGCAGGCAGCCGATTTCAAAGCTCCTTCAATACAAGTTTTACTGGATTATGCCCGCGCAGTGCACGAACGCACTCTGCTTTACATCTCCACGCGACTTACTGAAAAAGATTTAGAACGGGAAGTAGTAAGTCCGACGCTGGGGACGACAACACCGTCGAGCAGCGTATTTTATCCACGATCAATGATTTTCAGCATATCGGGCAGGCGGGTTATGTGCGCGGGTTATTAAGCGGTATCGGCTGGTATGGACGGTAAACAAAGAGGACTAGAATTGAACATAGAAGTAAACAAATTTCCAACACTCTATCCTGATATTAATCAGGTCCTGCTGACTTTACTGAATAATATCCGCACTATTCTGGGCGATTACTTCACCGGTATGTATCTTTATGGTTCGCTTGCCAGCGGTGATTTTGACCCCGGACGAAGCGACATTGACCCCCTCGTGGTAACAAGTGAAGGATTACCCGATAATCTGATTTCCGATCTAAAATTGATGCACAGACGCATCTACGAAAGCGGTTCGGCATGGGCGACAAAAATGACAGGAGCATATATACCGGTAAATACTATGCGGAAATATAGCCCAACCGATGCAACCTGTCCTCTTTTTAACCGAGATGAATTTCTGGTGGCCTGCCCGGATCCAGATTGGGTAATACATCGGCATATTTTGTACAATTACGGTATAACGATATTCGGGCCTCCGATACAAACGATTATTGATCCTGTGAACCCCGAGGAATTGAAAAAAGCTGTTCAATACTTACTGCTCCATAATTGGATGCCGTGGTCGACCAATGCTGATTTATTCAACGGCATTGGATACCAGCCTTTTGTAGTATTAACGATGTGCAGAGCCTTATATACACTCAAGAATGGTGATGTCGTATCGAAAAAACGTTCGGCAGGGTGGGCAATAGCAGAACTGGATAAGAAATGGACAACGTTGATCAGCCATGCAGCCGCATGGCACTACGGAGATCCGCCGGGTGATATTAGGTCGACACAGGATTTCATGCGGTATATTTTCAAAGAGGCTGGATTGTAAAACAGCTTCTTGTTGGGTTTAATAAACCGGAAAGGTGTTTTTTCGATCTTTTTTCAGATAATAACGGGTTTTTACTCTGAATTACTCCCATATTTGATGTCAACCTGCCTCGTAAAATATCTCCGGCTGCGATCTTCAACTTACGTCTGCGGATTACAAATAATAGGAATTGTCACCTGAGTTTCTCAAATTGGTGGCCTGATCCAGGATCTGGAGCAGGCACTGGGATAATATTCTGGATTATCGGGTCAAGCCCGATAATGACAAATATTATTGTGAGATTCCAGCTTCCGCTGGAATCTCACATTTCATACCTACTTCAGTAGACTCAATAAAATGCTCTGCGCGGCGTATTTCCGGTTGTCAGCCTGCTGCAGGATATTTTTGATATTAGCTTCCACGGTTTCGCGGCTGATCTCATAGCCCGCGTGTATTGGCATGTCATGGAGAACGAGCGCTTTGCTGCCTTTCAGCAATTCATTGTTTACCTGAAAAGGCAGCATCTTTTTCACGCGCTCCTCCTTCAAGCCCGCGAAGACCGGGTCATTGGTAAATTCCATGTCGATCCAGGTGTCCGTATAGACGACATCGACTTCTTTGATTAATTTCTGCACTTCGGAAATCATAGGATTGCCGCCGCCGATATCGTGGAAACGGCCGGTTTTTGCAGCTGTTTCATAAAGATCTTTATCTATTGACGGCTCGTTAATTACCGGCGCCGCGGCAAAGAGTTCACCGCCGAGTTGCGGCAATGATTCCATAAGAGAGTTCAATACATTATTTCTGACGCCGATGTACAGCAGTTTAATTTGCAGGCTGCCGAAAAGCTCTTTGATGGTCACTAAATCAGCGATAGCCTGAGAGGGATGGTACATGTTGCAGCAGCCGTTGATCACCGGCACCGTGGCATATTTGGCCATCAGAATAAGATCCTGATTTGTTTTCAAGCGGGCCATGATAATATCAACCTGACTGGAAACATAGCGCGCCTCGTCCGGAATTTCGCCCACGGCAAAATTGCTGTCTTCCCAATTCTGGATGAGATACCCGCCACCGAGCGCCTTGATGCCTAGGGCAAAGGAAAGCGCCGTGCGGGTAGAGGTCTTCTGGAAAAGCATGTACATGATTTTTCCATCCAGCGCGGTGGCATATTGTGCGGGGTGGTGTTTGATTGCCAACGCCTGGTCGATAATACCCTCCAGATAGTCCGGACTGAAATCCTTAAAATTAATAAAATGATTCACTTCTTTTCCTCTTTAATAATATTTATTTCGTGTAACTCCGGTTCGACGGGTGAATGCATCTGAAATGTTCGGTAATCGTAGTCCTGTTCTGCAAAGCCGATGTGCTTCCAGAAATTCAACGCGGCTTGATTTGTGTCTAATACAAAAACCCGGACTTTGTCATCTGATATGCCGTTTTTCTCCAACCCGGCCAGGCACCTGTTCACAAGTTCTCTCGCGATACCTTCTTTTCTGAATTCCTTTTTAACTGCCAGGTGATGCAGATAACCCCTTCTTCCGTCATGACCGCATTTGATCGTACCGATTATTTGATTTTCAGCCAACGCAATAAAACTCAATTCCGGGTTTCTTTTGAAATAGGTCTGCAGGTTTTCATATGAGTCATCGTCACTGAGCCTTAAACCTTCGGTGTGCTGCCAGAAATCCAGCAATTCCTGATA
Source organism: Dehalococcoidia bacterium (assembly GCA_003162335.1). Taxonomy (GTDB): domain Bacteria; phylum Chloroflexota; class Dehalococcoidia; order Dehalococcoidales; family Fen-1064; genus Fen-1064. Next base: position 5,567 of record PMMG01000041.1, on the reverse strand, counting down.
TATATCCAGTTTCATTTCGAAAATTTGATATTTCGTGTTCTCACGCACTTCTTTTTACCTCTTTAATATTTATTTAATACCGCAAACAGAAATCTGGTTATCCTGCGTCTGAGTCTCCGGCGGGGATTCATCGTTTTGCCCTCCTTGTGCAGAAAATAAAAAAGCCCGGAAGATTGTTCCGGGCTTCGACTTTGATTGGTTAAGGTTTAAATTCTAAGTGTCAGTATCAACCGACGCAAAACAAAGACAATACCAAAGGCTTCCCGGTTGTGATGGGAGTCCGGTACGTCTGGAGCTCTGAGCAAATTGGTTGACCGATGTCATAGTGTTTGCAGTTTTCCTTTTGTTTTATAGATTGTTATTGTATGATATTTGACGAATATTTGTCAACGCATGAAGCAAAGAAAGAAATGAAAAAAACTGAAAATATCAAAATACGTAAAAATTATCATAATACATTTTACTTTGTGCTTTTTTTATATGCGGCCTGGATAGGAGCATGGCTTTTAGAGAAGGCGCTTGAGACTCGAATCAGTTGGATAGTTTCAGGCGGAGGCCAGTTCGGCTACTGGACGTTCATGACGCTGCTACTCTGGCTGCTTCCCGCGATCGTCATGATTCATCGTTTGGGGCTCCGGGTTAGAGATTTAGTGGCATTTTCCCGGTGGCGATCGGCGTTTTTATGGGGGATAACAGCGGGCTTTATTCTGGCGGCAATTTCCGTAATAAATAATGCGTATAATCACGTCCCTTTGATTTCTATGACCATTAACTGGTCATTTGCTACCAGCGTAATCGTCGCGCCTGTAGTGGAAGAAATAACTTTTCGGGGAGCGGTTCTTCGTGGATTAATGCTGCGCAACCGCTTTACGGTTGCCAATACATTGACAGCCTTGTTTTTCCTGGGGGCGCACCTGCCCGGCTGGTATTTTCAAGGCAGGTTAATAGATATGTTGAGTCATCCGGTGGGAGGGGCGCTGTCTATACTTATCATTGGGTGGATATTAGGATATGTCGCCTTTAAAAGCAATTCCATATCCGGGAGCATTTTGACACATATGTTAAATAATTTGTTTTAACCCGATGAATTCACTCTTTATTAAAATACAGCCGGAAACCCAGTGCCGAATCTGCGAAGCCCAGAGCACGGTAAAACTGGTGGGCTTCCAGCCGTTTTTTCATACTGAGCAGCTGTACTTTGTAGCAGCCGGCCTCGCGGGCAAAGGTTAAGGCATTTTCCATCAATAGCCGCCCGATTCCCTGTTTGTGAAACCGTTTATCCACCACGACATTTTCGATAACGGCATAGGGAGTGCCGTTATGCGAGAGGTTGGGGATAACCTGGATATATAGAGTGCCTAAAACCAAGCCGTCTTTCTCAGCTACCAGGAATCTGCCGTCAGGTATCGCATCAATCTGTTTGAAGACCTGTTCGGCTTTCGCTGCAGAGATGTCCTGCTTCACTTCGGTCAATTCTTCATAGAGTTCCAGTATGCGCGGGATATCGTTGGTGGTTGCTTTGCGGATAGTAACCATGATTCTAACCTCGTTATCAATTTATGGAATGATTTTTAGATTAGCACTTTCAGGCGTTTACCACAATATAAAAGATTGGAATAGGACCTTCGGCTGCGGCCTCCGGCTTATAGTAATTTTCACTCTCTCTCTCTACATTTTCTCAGAAAGACTCCGAAAAGTACTTTCGGTTGCGACCTCCAACCTGAGAGGGAGAGAGGATCAATAAAGTACCCCCGGTAGCGACCTTCGGCCCATGAGGGGGAGGAGATGGGACTTCCGTGCATTTTGATTGAGGTCTAAAGTATTTCGTTTAAAACTCAAGTTGCGGGACGAGTACTCATTAAAAGAAAATACTATATTAAGTCTCTACCACTGCATTTCGCCGAGCTTTTTGCCGATTGTATAGTAACCGCGGCCGAGCCAGATCAGCGGGTCGAGTTTACTCTCGTCCCGTTCTCCGTTAGCATCCACTTTATCCTCATCGACGTGTTCCAGCAGCACTTCGCCAATAAACAGATCGTGGTCGCCGACATGATGGAATCCTACCACTTTGCATTCCAGATTCACAGGGCATTCGGCGATGATGGGCGGTTTCACATACCTTGACGGCTGCGGCGTCAGCCCGAATTTGGCGAATTTATCGATACCGTCGCGTCCGCTGCAGGAACCGCAACCTTTGACTTGCTTGAGCAGCGAGGCCGGGGGCAAATTGACGGTGAATTCCCCCTGCTTTTTGATCAACTCCCAGGAATACCTGGTTTCCCGCACGGCGATGCCGACCCAGACCGGTTCTCTAATGCTCAGATTAAAGATTTCCCCGAGGGAGATGATATTCGGCTTACTTTGAGCATCAATCGAAACCACCAATCCTGCCGGAGTAGGGTAAATAGGCCGCCGAGCGATTCTTTCTATTTTATTAACCATTGAATATACTCCTTGTTGGTTGTTCCGTCGTAAATGTTATCTCTGTGCCGTCACCGGCGTGCGCTGGCATAATTCCGCAATCAGGATATTGAGCGCCAGCTCTTCGCTATATTTGCTGGTCTTGATGGCAATATCGGTGTCCAGTAATTGCTGGTACACCTGTTTGATACGCGGCATGGAATAGCGGGCAGCCTGTTCCAGCGTCTTTTTGACGACATACTCGGAGGCAACGCCCAACCGCTGGCGCATATCCGCCTCTTTGACGCCCTGTCTTTTCAGGTCTCTGGCGCGCACGATCAAGCGCATTTGCCGGTAGATCATCGACAAGATGTAGCTAGCGGTGACGCCCTGGTCCAGCATTTGCTGGAGTAACGATTCGGATTCGCTGGCTTTGAATTCCATGATAGCATCTACCAGCGTGAAAATTTTAGTTTCCTGAGTATAGCTTACCAGCGCTTTGACGTCTTTCTCTTCGATCTGCCGCCCGTAGGCATACGATTCCAGTTTGTTCAGTTCGCTGGACATCACCCACAGGTTGCTGCCGATCAACCGGATCAACAGATTGAGCGCAGATAAAGATATCTTGGCCCCGTCTTCGATGATTTTGTTCGTCACCCAGATTTTAAGTTCGGGGGCTTTTAACATGGGAAAGTTCTTGATTTTAGCTTTGACGGAGATCATTTTCAGCAGGGGATTGGCGTCTTTGAGCTCGTCCTCGATCATTACCAATTCAGTGCTGGGAGGCAATTTGAAAATGCAATTGCCGAAACCTTCGTAGGTGGCGGACTGCTGATCCATCTTTTTCGTGGTTTTGGCAGCGCGGCCGGTGGGGGCTTTTACGCCAAACCTGTCCAGCAGTCCCCTCACAATGACCAGCCTTTTTTCGGAAAGGAACGGCGCCGATTCGCAGACTGCTTTGAATTCATCGGCGGTGACCGTTTTGCCGTCGAGTGTATTGGTATTGGTGGACAGCATGCCCTGGTCGCCGATATTCTTTCTGATGTTATCGAGCTCACGGGCAATGGAGAAATCATCCTCGCCTGATAGTATGTAAAACAATTGTTACCCTTTTTGATATACAGCAAAAGACTTTATATTTCGAAAGGAGGGATACCGGCGCTTGAGAAAATCCCTTTTCATCTCCCTTTCGCGAAAGGGAGAGTCCTCTTTTATAATTCCTGCCTGATTAGGTGGGAATGATGCCGTGCTTTTTCTTCGGTTGGTCTTCTTGTTTATTGAGCAGCATTTCCAGCGCGGCGATCAATTTGATCCTGGTTTCGGCGGGGTCAATGACATCATCCACGTGTAAATGTTCGGCGGCGCGATATGGATTGGCGAATTCTTCGCGGTATTGCCGGATTTTTTCCTGCAGCAGTTCCGCCGAATTTTCAGCCTGTTCCAGTTCTTTGCGGAAGATAATAGGAGCGGCGCCTTCAGCGCCCATCACGGCTAATTCGGTCGAAGGCCAGCAGAAAACGATGTCCGCGCCGAGGTCTTTGCTGCACATTCCCAGGTAAGAACCGCCGTAGGCTTTGCGCAAGGTCAGCGTCAATTTCGGCACGGTGGCTTCGGAATAGGCGTACAGCATCTTCGCCCCGTGGCGGATGATGCCGCCCCATTCCTGATCGGTGCCGGGCAGGTAACCGGGGACATCCACGAGATTGATGACGGGAATATTGAAAGCATCGCAGAAACGGATAAAGCGTGAGGCTTTGTCACAGGCATCGATGTCCAGACAGCCGGCCTTGGACATCGGCTGGTTGGCAATAATGCCCACCGAGTATCCATCCAGCCGTGAGAAGCAGGTGATGATATTGGTGGCGAAGAGCGGGAACAATTCGAAGTAGTTCTTTTTGTCGTCCGGGGCCTTATCGAAGACACGCTCGATGATTTTCTTCATGTCGTAGGGTCTACTGGGACTGGCCGGAATAATATCGAACAGCTCAGAGTCCTTGCGGTCGGGTTCATCAAGGGTATCGACACGCACAGGTTTTTCCCTGTTGCTGTCCGGCAGGTAGCTGAGCAACTCGCGGATATTCTGGAAACATTCCGCTTCGGTATTTTCGGAACGGCAGGCGACCCCGGCCTTTTTTTGTGCGGCGATTGCGCCGCCGAGGTCTTCATCACTGACATCCTGGCCGGTTGTAGCTTTGACTACACGGGGGCCGGTGATATAAGCATAACTGATGCCTTTGACCATAAAGAGAAAGTCCATCAATGCCGGCGCATAGACACCGCCGCCGGCGGTCGGACCGAGAATGGCGCAGATTTGCGGGACGATACCGGATAATTGCACGTTGCGGCGGAAAATCTGGCCGTAACCGGCCAGGGAATCAACGCCGTCCTGAATTCTGGCGCCGCCGGAATCATTCATCCCGATGATCGGGCAGCCTACTTTCAGGGCGCTGTCCATCAAGTTGCAGATCTTTTTAGATTGCATCTCGGCCATCGTGCCGCCCATGCTGGTAAAATCCTGCGAGTAAACATAGACTTTACGTCCGTCGATTTCACCCCAACCGGTGACCACGCCGTCGGCGGCTATGTCTTCGTATGCGCCGTTATTGCGGTGCTTCACGAACATGCCGGTCTCGTGAAAGGTGCCCTTATCCAGCAGCTTTTCGATGCGCGCGCGGGCGGTAAGTTTGCCCTTCTTTTCCTGCGCGGCGACGCGTTCCTTCCCGCCCATTTCGGCGATCTTCTGACGTCTTTCTTTAAGTTCGGCCAGTTTCTTGTCTTTTAAGGCTTTGTCTTCGCTCATTGACGGTTCACTCTCAGTTTTTATATTTAATTATTTGAGGCTTTTACGGTTTGGGGGTGTCCAGTTGTTTATTCTCTTTGTTCCAGTTCTGCATCAGCTTCTTGATTGCCGCGGCCAGTTCCTGACTGTTGCGCAGGCGTTCCACGAAAATGGGGCAGCCTTCCAGCAGCGAATTCTGGGCAGAAGTGGCCATGCTGGATAGTAAGTTTTGTAATCCGGCGTCATTCGGCATGGCGGTATTTGCTCCCGGCATTTGCGTTTCAAGTTGACGGCGCAGGTCTTCGGCGGTGAAGCGCATCGGCATCACGCAGGATTTATACCAGGGGCACTCTTTGCACTGGATTACGCCATATGCTTCGTTTAAAAT
>PMMG01000093.1:5875-15636 GCA_003162335.1 Dehalococcoidia bacterium | reverse complement strand
CAGATTCATCTCTCAAGTGAAGTCAATTTAGACTCAATAAATCATCAGTCTAATGTTAACAGTTTGCTATTGCTGCTTTGAAGTAATAAGGGAAAAATGGATGTAGTTATCGTTTTTTAGTGACTTGCAAATAGGATGCCCATCTTTTGGCAAACATCCCGATAAATACTGATTAAACATATAGTCTTGTCCTGATAATATTGGGGTAAATTTATCCAAATGAACGTACGCATGGAATGGCAAATATTCCGATGTTTGACTTGGATAATTTCTTATTTGTAACCAACCATGAACAACCTTCTAAACGGGAAAAGTACCTTTCCATTTTTTTGAACCGGATAATCAAATTTTATTTCAGATAATACTTCATCCTCAAACTGCAGCTTATCTTCATCTTCTAGACGGTCAAGGTATGGTTTCATCCCCGTACTGCTTGTCCATTCGATGATGGCAAATTGTGATTCTAAAACATGAATGTAGTCAGTTTGCCAGAATTCGACTTTCTGATAATCCGCGCTTATCAAATCGTAATAGAATTGATAATTATAACGGGTGAACGCATCTGCGCACCCTGTTGTCGCTTCTTTCCATTTGGCTTTGCTTGCAACTCTCTGGATTATTTTCGAAATCGGCATTTCGTCAAATCTGGGTACTGAAATTGCCAGTACCCCACAAATATTTATAAGATTATATAGTTTTTTAAACAGTATTTCATGATGTGGAATCCATTGAATTGCGGCATTGGAAAAAACAATATCAAATTTATCGCTTGAAGTGTATTTTGATGCATCTGCAACTATCCATGTATTGTCCGGATAGCTCTTTTTTGCCTTTTCAATCATATTTTCAGAATTATCAACACCTGTTAATTTTGCATTAGGCCATCTTCGCAAAAGAGCTTGACTACTGTTTCCTGGTCCGCATCCAATATCCAAGATTGATTTCGGCTGAAAACTAATATCGATTTTTCTAATCAAATCTATTGAAGGTTGCGTACGCTCGTTTCTAAACTTTAGATACAAATCGGGGTTCCAGTCTTTGCCTTGTTCCATAGCAATCTCCCTTCCATATGGTTCCACCAATAATAGACGTGATTATTCTGTACATCTATTTAATATAAAATTTATCACAATCACTTTTTATTGTGAAGCAACATTGAATGTTACTAATTCAAGCGCAAAATCAACAAGAAGAAGATACATTGAACAGCATCGGTTATTATAACCGGTTATAGCTGTATAAACCCCTCTTGATTGAGAAAGAAAATGGTAGGGAATAATTGTACGCATCATAGGACATATATCCCGAAGATTGGGACACAATATATACTTACCCTTTAGCCTCAAAATCGTGGGCGGAGTGAAATAAAGGGTAGCCGCAGAAGCTTCATCATTAAATGGTATTATGATGGTGGATAGGGAGATAAGGGAGAGCCGAGGCAGAACGTTCGATATTTTTGGCAGCGCTTTATCCTGTTACGGTTTAGGGTAATAGAGAAAAAACCGAAACAACGACTGATGGCTCCCCATTTATCGGAGTTTTCCAACATTTGCTTATTCGGGACTATCCTGCTTAGTGGTTCGAGCCCCCTTATCTGGAGTATCATAAAAACTGTAAATTGTTACCAAGCCAAGGTTTATAATGTTTTGTAAGGTGTCTTAGCAATGCGACCGTATTCACGTACTCTACTAGGATTAATTATAGCTGTCCTGACCGTGCTGACTGCCCAGGGTTGGACAGGGGATTTCGTTAACCTGTTTGCGGTATTTCCAAGCGGCTTAGTTAGCCATACATTTGGTGGGTTCACACATGCTTTAATAAACGCAGGTCGAATGGAAGTAACCCATGCCATCTTGGGGAGTGTATTAGCCGCCCTTGCTATTGTAATACTTTTTATAGCTTTCCGTTTTAATACAAGCAGAGGTGTTCGTGTCTGTAGTGTTCTCGGATTCTTAGGAATACTATCGGCAGCTTATGGTGGTATATCCTTCGTTTTGTCAGGATTCCAGAACAATGGTAGCTCCGCCCAGATGGGTGGGAGTTTTATTGGTTCCTATGCATCTTATTTTCTTGTGCTCTATTTCAACAAACGCTAAGATTTTACTCCGGGCCCAATTCCCAATAACTGGGAAGCTCTTAGCTTATTAATGGGTAAGAACCACCGGAATGTTATTGAAAAAACTTTCCCCAGCCGACTTTTGAAATCCCGATTAGTTCTTGGTATCGTCCATTCAGATGGGCCTTTCGGAACAGTCACCAAACTCCTGTTCGAGAAGAAAGTATTAATTCCGTCAATCCAGCAACCACTCATTCCATAACGAATGTGGAGGCAGCCAGGATTTGTAAAACCATGCGTACGTAGACATTGACCTTTGGCTCGCTACTTATTTTTCGTTATATCTTTTTATTATTCATTTAACCCTATTTATCTTTGATGTTGAACAGGGCAATTTCGTGTGTTAATATTCATTTACATATGACTATTGCAATATACTATTTTTCGGGAACTGGAAATACTTTGTGTGTGGCAAAGGATATTGCGGCGCAGACAGGCGGAACGCTTATTCCTGTCGCTTCGCTGATGAATCGTGACTTTATCGAAATCGATGCGGAAGTGATCGGTATTATTTTCCCGGTCTACTATAACGAATTGCCTCTTATTATTAAACGGTTTACCGGGAAATTGGATAACCTCGAGCACAAATATATATTTGCTGTCTGTACATTTGGAGGATCCGCTGGCAATTCCCTGAAATCGTTAAGGCAGTTGATCGGCGCCAGGAGAGGCATTTTGTCAGCCACCTACCGCGTTCATATGCCCCAGAACTCTTTCCGCAAATTCTTTGAAAATCACGCAATGTTATATTCTACCTGGAATAAACAGGTCGGGCAGGTTGTCTGGAATACCAATAACCGGAAACAGGGAGAATTTTTCAAGCATGTTTTATTAAGGCCTTTTTTTGTGCTGGTCGATTATTCCCTGAATAATATGCAGGCTATGTACAGAAAATCATTTGCCAAATTATCGAACACTTCACCTGATCTTAAAATGGATGATCTCATCCAACTCAATGACATGAGTTTCAGCGTCTTTGAAAACTGTAATGGTTGCGGAACTTGTGCCAAAGTATGTCCGGTAAATAATATTGTGATAACGGAAAAAAAACCGGTCTGGCAGCATCATTGCGAGAATTGTCTGGCTTGTTATGCCTGGTGTCCGGTAAAAGCCATCGGGGGCGGTATCGCTGCGAAAAATTACTATTACCGCCATCCCGAAATTAAAGTTACTGAAATGATGAAACAAAAAATCGACCCTGCATCTGCACAAACAAATTAGACCGCACAATCAAACTATAATATTGAGCCTGTAGTTCGGATCGGGCTGCTTCTCAGATTCACCAAAGGACTTTCCGCTACGCAGACTCCTGAATTAGTGCCGGTTTCCACTGATTTCTATGTTATGCATCATTTCTCTCCCTTTCGCGAAAGGCGGTTAGGTCCCTGAGGCACGAACGGGAGAGGTCTGGAGGGATTTATCTGTTTTTCCCGCTTTCTATTTGTGAGCTCTTCCTTTATCAGCAGTCTGCTACGGTTTCAGGAACACCCCGTAAATTAGGCCAAGTATTAGCATTTCGCCCAATCCGGTGAACAGTGTATATAGCAACGTCCTAACCGGTATTTTAAACATCATCCAACTTGATGCTGTAGACATCGCGACTCGAAAGAACCATGCCAGAACGGCGAAGCTTAATCCTTTCACCAAACCTGTATCGCCGGGCAGGCCTTTATAAAGCAGCAGGAATATCCCTGCCATTATAAATCCATAAACAATGTCGATGACGATGCCTGCGGGCATGTTCAGAGATGTTTTTGCGATCGGTTTGTAGACTTCATACAGTTTACGTGCCAGAGGATTGGCATTGATCAGAGCATCTAAAAAGCCAAAAGTAATACCGCTGACCAGACTTACAACTATATAGGCAGTCATTCCTGGTTCCTCCTTTTTCCCATCGTTCGAAAACGAGCAGAACACGGCAAAAGAAATTCAGGTTTAGGCTAAGATTCCCTGCGCCAGCAGGCGTCCCAGTCTTCCGGACTGATGCCCATCGAGTTCAACATCTGGTTCGGGATCTGGATCGTGGTGCCGGTCTGGGCTTCGTACGATTTTAACGAGCGTAAAATGATAAAGGACATCACCTTCAGGTGCTCCAGGCTCATGCGCACGGTGGCCTGCCGTTCGCTCTTCGGGGCTGTGCCGGGGGACGGNNGGCACCGGGTCGGTCAGCATAAAATTCAGCGTCGCGCCGTATGGGCTGGTATTCAGTTGAAACTGGTCGATGAACACAGAGACGGGTTCGGTCATGGTCTTACCTCCTGAATTACAAAAAGATTAGTTTTAGTTAGATGCCATAATCGTAATGAATAGCCAGGGCAGTGTCAAGCATGATTGGTTTACAGTTATAGGTTGTGAGTTGTTAGTGGTGAGTCTAATTTTGATACAAGGATTTCGCATTTATTTGAATATTGATTATTGCCGCAGCTTGATTATTCGTGACAAAATCACCTTTACACCCATTCCTCCCCTGCTTTACAATACCTTAGCAGACTGCTGAATTAGTGTCTTTTTTAACTCATTTAGGTATTTCATCGTCTCTCTCCCTTTCGCGAAAGGCCGTTAGGTCCCGGAGGCACGAACGGGAGAGGTTAGGAGGGATTTATCTGTTTTTTCCGCTTCCCATTTGCGAGCACTTACTTTATCGGTATTCTGCTTAGGTCGTAGTTTGAGTCCCTTTCTGGCAAAATGTACGAACAGGGATAGACCGCATTGAAATGTAAGTAGGTGTTTATAATGCTGAAAAATATGGAACAATGCCCTGTAACGAATCCCAAAACCCCCGAAACGAATCAGCCTCAAAAAATCGGTTATCTTTACCCTTTAACCCCTGTTTTAGCCTCAGACCATATAATTAAAATTTTTAAACTTTCCGAAACGAATACCGGAAGACCATATGTACATTACAATAATTTAGAAGACTCCGGTCGAATGTGCTGCATCGAAGCGGAGTCATTCGAAGGTGATATTGGGAATTTAGTATTTTGGATCTTATTTGGAATTTGGCGTTTGGTATTTGGAATTTCCCTGTTAGCTTCCCGCGTTGCGCGGTACACGCACGGGTGATATAATTTTGTCAGCTTGAATTTGTGAGGCACACCATGAAATTATCGCGTGAAGAAGTCGTCCATATTGCTGCCCTGGCCCGCATGGGCATCAGTGATGCGGAGATCGAAAAAGCCCGGGAGCAGGTCTCCAATATCCTGGAAAACTTCGAGGTATTGAAAGAAATCGATACCACCAATGTCCCGCCCACGGCGCAGTCCATCCATCTCCAGAATGTCCTGCGTGAAGATAGTCCCCGCGAGTCCTTGCCGATGGAAGATGTCCTCGCCAATGCCCCCGACCGTGAAGGCGATCTATTCAAACTGCGCCCGGTGCTGGAATAAGGAGACCTGAAATTGACTGATAATCTAACCGATTTAACGATACACGTCGCCCACGAATTGCTGAAAGCGAAGAAAATATCATCGGTTGAGTTAACGAAACAATACCTCGCCCGCATCAAGGTAGTGGATGCTCAGGTACGCGCCATTGTCAACGTGACCGAAGATTTTGCCCTGCAGCAGGCTAAAAAAGCCGATGAAATAATAGCCGCCGGTAAGTCCGTGCCGTTGACCGGCGTGCCTTTCTTGCTCAAGGACAACATGTCTACTAAAGGCATTAAAACCACTTGTTCCTCCAAAATGCTGGAAAATTTTATACCGCCTTACGATGCCACTGTTGTGGAGAAACTGAACAGTGTCGGCGCTGTTATGGTCGGTAAAGCGAATATGGACGAATATGCCATGGGTTCCTCGACAGAGAACTCGGCGTTTTTCACTACCCATAATCCCTGGGACTTATCACGCGTGCCCGGTGGCAGCAGTGGCGGCTCGGCAGCAGGTGTGGCCGCGGGGGAAGCGGTTTTTGCGCTTGGCTCAGACACCGGCGGTAGTATCCGCCAACCGGCCGGTTTCTGCAATGTTACCGGTTTCAAACCGACCTACGGCCGGGTCAGCCGTTATGGCCTGGTCGCTTTTGCCAGTTCCCTCGATCAGATCGGTCCCTTGACTAAAGACGCGCTGGATGCCGCGCTGGTGATGAATGTGATCAGCGGCCACGATACCGCCGATTCTACTTCCGCCACCGAACCGGTTCCGGATTACACCAAAGGCCTGGCCAAAGACCTGAAAGGCATGAAGATTGGCATCCCGAAAGAGTATTTCGTCGAAGGGATGCAGCCGGAAGTCGATGCTGCTATCAAAGCCGCTATCAAACAATTGGAAGAACTGGGCGCTAAAGTGGATTGGGGTGTTTCTCTGCCGCAGACTCCACATGCCCTGGCTGTATATTACATCATTGCGCCTTCTGAAGCCTCTGCCAATCTGGCCCGTTACGACGGCTCCAAGTACGGCTTTTCTTACCTGAATACCGACAATATGTGGGAAGGCATGGAAAAGACCAAACAACTCGGCTTCGGCCCCGAAGTAAAACGCCGTATCATGCTTGGCAACTATGCCCTGTCTTCCGGTTATTACGATGCTTATTATCTGAAAGCGCAGAAAGTCCGCACGCTGATCCGGCGTGAGTTCGATGCTGCCTTTGAAAAATATGATGCGTTGGTTACCCCTACTTCTCCCACGGTGCCGTTCAAGATCGGGGAAAGAGCGGATAATCCCGTTCAGATGTACCTCAGCGATGTTTGCACACTGCCAATAAATATTGCCGGTATTCCCGGCATCTCCATTCCGGCCGGTTTTGCGCAGGGACTACCGATTGGCATGCAGATCATCGGCAAACCTTTCGCCGAAGACACGTTGCTCAAGATCAGCTATGCCTACCAGCAGGTCACCGACTGGCACAAAAGAAGACCCGCGGTCTAAATTAGAAATACCCGTAGGTATCGAAATCCGGGATTTCCATTCTAGCGAAAGTTGGAATCCAGAGTTTTGCATTCGATTCTATTTTGTATTTATCATTTTGAACTTAGAGTTTGTTTAGCAATTTCGATATTAGGGTTTAGGATTTACTATTTGCTATAATGTAATAACTCCCAATTTATCCTTAACTGCACCTGTCAGGAGCGGAAAAATGCTGAAAGATATATTAAAAATTCTGGAAAATGACGCCCGTGCAACGCCCAAACAGATAGCCGTCATGACCGGCATGACCCAGGCCGAAGTGACGAAAACTATCAAAAAAGCTCAGGATGACCGCACGATCCTGAAATACAAGGCGATTATTAACTGGGATAAGGCTGAAAATGAGCACGTTTTGGCTTGGATCGGGGTTAAACTCGAACCGCAAAAAGATGTTGGTTTTGACTCCATCGCGCAGCATATCTACCGTTATCCGCAGGCTAAGAGTGTTTATCTTGTTTCGGGCACGGTAGACTTACTGGTCATGGTGACCGGTAAAAATAATCATGAAATCGCTGATTTTGTTTCCCAGAAGCTGTCCCACATCGATGGCGTCAAAGAAACTGTTACCCAATTTATCCTGAAACGTTATAAAGAAGACGGCGAGGTCATGGAAAGTGAAGAAGTCGTTAAGCGTCAAGCCGTAGTGTTATAAGCGACACCTGCCAGGAGATAAATATGACTACACAATCTAAAACTCAGAAACACCGCATCCAGCATATTTCCCTGCGGGCAAACGCCATTCAACCTTCCGGCATCCGCAAATTTTTCGACCTGCTTTCTTCCATTGACGGCGTGATTTCACTAGGTGTCGGCGAGCCTGATTATGCTACCCCTTGGCATATCCGCGAATCTGCCATTGAATCGATCGAAAAAGGGCAGACAATGTATACCTCCAATTCCGGTATGCCGGAGTTGCGTAAAGAGCTTGCCCGCTTCTTGAAAAACGAGTATAAAGTTGATTATGACCCCACCTCTGAGTTGCTGATTACCGTTGGCTGCAGCGAAGCCCTCGATCTCACGATGCGCGCCATCATCGACCCTGGTGATGAGGTTATCATTCCTAACCCCTGTTTCGTGGCTTACGGCAGCTGCGTGACGCTCGCCGGTGGCAAACCGGTGCACATCCCCACTTATGAAGTGAATAACTTCGAAATTTCTGCGCAGGATATTGAAAAATATATTACCAACAAAACCCGGGCCATTCTTATCGGGTACCCTTCTAATCCTACCGGCGCTGTATTGCGCCGTCAGAAACTGGCCGAGATTGCCGCCCTCGCGATAAAATATGATCTTACCGTCATCTCCGATGAGATTTACAGCAAACTGGTTTACGGTGCAGAATTTACTTGTTTTGCCTCGTTACCGGGGATGAAAGAGCGCACGGTTTTTCTGGGCGGTTTCTCCAAGGCTTATGCGATGACTGGATGGCGGATTGGTTATGCAGCTGCACCTAAAGAAATCATTGCCGCAATGCATAAGATACATCAATATACGATGATGTGCGTCTCCACAATGTCACAAATGGCTGCGCTCGAAGCATTGAAAGGCGACCAGGATAGCGTTACCGAGATGGTAGAAGATTATAACCGGCGGCGGCAGGTTATGGTCAAAGGGTTACGAGATATTGGTTTAACCTGCTACGAGCCTAAGGGCGCTTTTTATTGTTTCCCATCCATTAAATGCACCGGTATGACGTCAGAAGACTTTGCTGAAAAATTACTCTCCGAAGAGAAAGTCGCGGTTGTGCCCGGTTCTGCTTTCGGGAAATGCGGCGAGGGTTATATCCGCTGCTGTTACGCCACCTCGCTGGCGGATATTGAAGAAGCGCTTAAAAGAATGGGGCGCTTTGTGAAAAAGAATAAAAAATAGAAATTTCTCTCTTTTTAGGTACAAGGTCCTATCTCCTACCTCCATGGGAAAGGCGAAAGAGAGAATGGTTTAACTAAGGTGAGGGGTAGCTCCTCAATTAATGTAAAACAGAACCGCCGGGNNCCGTGGTTTTGAAACTCGCGGGATCTTCCCCTGCAAATATTACTTCCAATGCAAAGGAGAAATGCAATTAGTGAAAGGCTCCAAGAGCAAGAAACCACAGGAAAAATAGCTGGGGAGATTGTTAAATAATGCCGGAAAAATCCGCTAAACAGACTTATGCTGCCGCCGGTGTCGACCGCGAAGGGCATTCGCATATTACGCAGGGCCTGCGCAAGAAATTAACGATGGATGATCCGCGTATCCTGAATAAGGTCGGGGCGTTTGCCTCTCTGTTTGAAGCCAGTTTTCCCGGTATCTCCGACCCGGTGCTTGTGCTCAAAGCAGAAGAGCCTGGCTCCAAGCAGTTATTAGCCAAGCAATCGAATAAAATAGATAATATCGGCTATGACATGATCAACCACCTCATCAATGATATCATCGTCATGGGCGGTAAACCGCTGGTTGTGCTGGATGTCATTGTGGTGGGGAAACTGATTAAGCAAGATATCGATAAAATTATCACAGCCATCAACCAGGCGTGTGTCAATCAGGATTGCTGTCTGGTGGGTGGAGAAATATCCGAACAGCCCGGCGTTTTAGGCGAGGGTATTTTTGTCTTAAGTTCAACTGTCGTGGGCGTGGTTAGTAAAAAGAAGATCATCGACGGCTCCCGTATCAAAAAGGGTGATAAAGTTATCGCTTTGGCTTCCAACGGGCTGCATACCAATGGTTATTCACTGGTGCGTAAATTAATTACCGATAAACCGGCGATC
>PMMG01000093.1:0-5707 GCA_003162335.1 Dehalococcoidia bacterium | reverse complement strand
GCTGACGATGAGAATACCGTTCATTTCTCCGGCAAGCTTAACTGGGATAAATAGGCTTTTTCCCTGCCAAATTATTATTCTTTATTTTGTTCTTTTCTTTGTTACAATGCTGGTTCCAGAATCATGATCTGCCCAGATGGAACTTTCCCTGCGGTCAATTCAATCTCACTCTTGCCGGTCTTTACCGAGTCCGGTCTGAGTACTAACAAATCTTCGACACCGTATTTGGGGAACAGCAGTTTCGGATGGCGGTAGTGCATTGGGATTACCACACCCGGTTTCATTTTATCCCACAGCGCGACAGCCTCATTTAGATCGATCGTTTGCGGCGGACCGCCGGTGGGGAAAATGAGGACATCGGCATGGCCGATTAGGCTCAATGTCTTCTCATCCAGCGAATGCCCGAGATCCGCGCAGTGACACACCCGGATGCCGTCCAAGGTGAAACAGAAAATATTATTCGGTCCGCGCTGAGCACCGGAAACGTTATCGTGGAAAGCGGCAATCCCCAGGAATTCAATACCCTTGACGGTATGCTTCCCCACTCCGCGCACAATCACCGGATTTCCCTTGAGATCGGCGGTATGATTATGGTCGCCGTGTTCATGACTGACCGTGACAATATCCGCGTATTCCGTTACCGGCGCATGTTTAATATTGCCGCGGGGGTCTATTTCGTAAGGGTCCATGATAATTTTCAGACCATTGTTGCCAGTGATCAGAAAACATGCTACGCCCAGCCATTTGATTTTCATCGCGACCCCCATTATTCCGGTTAAATGCCATTATTTTAACAATATTATTCAGTCTTGACAAGGTATTTTGTGTTTAGTTGAGCACAGATCAGACACGCTATTGTCTAAATACGTTGGTAGTCATGCAGGTTTTCGCGCCTGTGGGTTCTTGTCGTGCGGCAGGGGGGAAAGAGGGGCTAACTAAAAAAATTCTTTTTTAAAACTTGCGGAATATTATTTTTAGCCTGAAAAAGGAGTTTTTAGCTTTTTACATACTTTTTACACCGCGATAATGATACGTTAACATCCGCTCTATAAAGTTAAATTGTAAGGAGTGAAAAACAATGAAAAAGAAGTTTCTAATCATCGGGGTTTTAGCACTGGTAGTAGTGGTATTGGGCGTGTGGGCGGTACCGGCTCTGGCAGATGGAGCCTCCGGTTCTGCGCCGTCAACACAAAATACCCAGCAAGTAAATCAAGCGCGTATTTTAGTCCGCCTGCTGGTTGTGCAGGATGAAGCTAAAGTCGATACTTTTCTGGCGAAGGTGAAAGCTGCAGGTAAAATTACGGATGCACAACTCACCGCTGTCAAAACATTGTGGACCAATCACCACGCGCAATTTAAACCGGGCTCGCCGCTGGTGCGGCTGCTCCAGGTACGTGACGGCGCGAAAGTCCGCTTAGTCCTTGATAAAGCAGTCGATGCCGGTAAAATTGATAAGGCTCAGGCTGAAAAAGTCTTCGATCTCTGGCAAAAATTACACAACAAGTAAAAGAATACGCGGTCGAATACAAAGAGCCGGCAGTGGCAAGTATTCCCTGCCGGCTCTTTTGTTACAAAGTTGATTCTTTGAGAAAATCCTGTATAATACAGGCGAGGATAAAAATGGCGAAGATATTGATAATTGACGATGAAGTCCACATTATAGAACTGGCCAGGCTTTACCTGCAGCGTGATGGTTTTCAGGTGGAATCGGCCACCAGGGGGCAGGACGGCCTCGTGATGGTATCCACGGCCAATCCCGATCTTGTCATTCTGGACATCATGCTGCCGGATATCGATGGATTTGAAGTTTGCCGGCAGATTCGTGCTAAAAGCAAAGTACCGGTATTAATGCTCAGCGCCCGCCGTGAAGATGTGGATAAAATTGTCGGTCTGGAACTGGGCGCCGATGACTATCTGGCCAAACCTTTCAATCCGCAGGAGCTGGTTGCCCGTGTGAAGGCTATTTTGCGCCGGTCTCAAGCAGAAGCCGCGCCGCAGCAGATTATCGATATTTTCGGCGTGCATATCGATGTTTTAAAAAGAGATGTTATCATCAACAACGAACCCCTTAAACTGCGCACGAAAGAGTTCGACCTGCTCTATGTCTTCGCACAGAATCCTGACATCGTACTGAGTCGTGAGCGGTTGCTCAATCAGGTCTGGGGATACGATTATTATGGCGAGACCCGCACCGTCGATGTGCATGTCAGCCACCTGCGCGATAAGCTGAAAGACTCCCCGGCTGATATTGAGACCTTCCGCGGCACCGGCTATAAATTGATCGAACGCAAGGAGTCGAAATGAGTCTCCGGCTGCGCTTATTCCGGAGTTATGCTCTCCTGGTAATATTATTTCTTTTCATCGTTGCCCTGGTCATTGCGCTGTTATTACGTGGCCTGGTAGACAATTCAGCCGAGTCCGGACTGGATAACATGACCCGCCCGATTTCGGTAGAATTGCTCGCATTGATCCGCGGTAATGTCACTCTTCAGCAGGTTGCAGCTTCGCTTCAGGAACAGGCCGATAAAAACGGCGCTTATATCCTTTTAACTGATTCGTCGGGTGAAATCGTCCGACAGCTGGTACCGCTGCAACCGCAAGCGCTGCAGCCGATTCAGGTGGCGCCCGGTACTTTGCCCCATGACGTCACCTCTGCGTTGAAAGGAAAAATCACCGCTGCCGACGGTAAGACTTATCTCTATGCCGCTTATCCGATAACCAGACAATACAGTGAATTGATCAGGATAGAAACTCTGGTACTGGTGATACCTCGGCCTGGAATATTGGCCGTGTTAAAAACTATTATTGTGCCGTTTCTAGTCGCAACCGGATTGGCGCTGATATGTTCGCTGATGGCGGCGGTCTTGATGGCGCGGGCGATTTACCGCCCTCTGGCCAAAGTCACTACAGCTGCGGAACAGATGGCCAACGGCGATTACACTCAAAGAATAAAACCGGAAGGCCCGAAGGAAATAAAGGCGCTCGCGGAAAGTTTTAACCGCATGACCGAAAATGTCGAACAGGCGCAATTGAAGTTACGGCATTTTGTCGCAGATGTCTCCCACGAGTTACGTAGTCCGTTGACCTCCATCCAGGGTTTTGCTCAGGCTTTACTCGACGGTACGGCTGCGGACGATGCGACAAAACTCAAAGCGGCGCAAATCATCGACGAAGAATCACGCCGGTTACGGCATCAGGTAGACGACTTGCTAGAGCTTTCGCGGATGCAATCGAATCAGATAACTTTCCACAAAGACCCGGTAGATATCAGCGAAACACTGGAGCACTGTGTCGATATTTTAGCCGTGCAGGCGAAACAAAAACAGGTTACCTTCGATCTGAAAGAAGAGCCGGATCTGATTGTAACAGGTGATAATGACGGCCTGGAACAGGTATTTATCAATTTGCTGGATAATGCTATCAAGAACAGTCCGATCGGCGGCAAGGTCAGTATTGGGTCGGGACGCATTGACGGGAAATCCGCCAGAGTGACGGTAGCAGACGAAGGCCCCGGTATTCACCCCGACCATCTGGCGCATGTCTTCGAAAGATTCTACCAGGTTCCCGGCGCCCGTACCGGTGTCGGTTTAGGGTTGACCATTGCCAAAGAGATTGTCACAAGCCATCTGGGGACTATTACGGTCGAAAGTTCACCGGGAGAAGGTGCGCGTTTCACAGTCACACTGCCATTGAAGACCGATAAATAATCAGTCAACTCGAACCAAAAATTAATCCTCTGCTGTTTTTAACTTTCGGAAACTAAATGCACCACCATCGGAGCCCGCTCGAAGTCCGCAGCCTCCATTAATGTAGCGGCTTTCAGTCCCATCATTTTCGCTAAAAATGTATCCGGCACGACCTCCAGGCGGGTATTATAGAAAGTTACGATCTGGTTATAATAATCACGCGCCAAAGCAATGCGCTGCTCAGTATCAGTCAGTTCATTCTGCAATTTGAGAAACAGCTCGCTGGCCTTAAGATCCGGATAGTTTTCCACAACGACTCGAAAAGTCGGCATAAATCCGGCATAATCCGGTCCTTCGACGCCGGGCGGCGTGGCGGACAGCTGCCCGCGTAATTTTGTTACCAGTTCCTGCAACCCTTGCTCGTGCGCGGCATAACCCTCCACCACCTGTACCAGGTTCGGGATCAGGTCATTCCGGCGCTTCAACTGGATATCCACCTGCGACCAACCCTGCTTGACGCGCTGCTGCAGATTGACCAGGCTGTTGAAGACCGTCCAGACCCACCCCAGCGCAATGATGAGCAGGTATCCGCCGGCGGCAATTACAAATGGCGGCCACGCTTGCGGCATGCCCGGATTCAGCACCAGGTTCCCGATCCAGACACCGCCGACTGCTGCCAGCAGCCCCGCAATCATCCAGCCCCAGAATCCGCCGCCTAAGCTGGAGCTGATCTGCTTTTCGGTGCGGGTAGAGATCAGGAATATCGGCGCTTTTTTGTCTTTGGCAATTTCTGCCGCCACCATATCTGCCCGTTCCCGCGCCTGTCCCATCACATACAGGTTGGAATGTAATAATATTGCGGTCTCCACAAACCGGCGTTCGTGGTCGGAGTTGGCTATTTCCTGCAGCGGCCCCTTGCTGAAATACAAAGGGTCAGCGTGTTTGCAAGTCTTACTAAATATTTGCAAATCCTGGATTTCCGCACCCTGCGGCACGATGCGGATAATGCCCATATCATCTTTCAGATAAAAAGGCGGCAGGACATCATTCTTAGCGACGGTTGTCCAGCCGCTTTCATGGCGTGTTTGCATCCCTTTAGAGGTCATGGTTGTCACTGTCCGCGACCAGTGTTCCTCGACTTTCCAGCTGTAAAGCACACACTGCTTCGCAGCCAGATAGCTGGTCAGAGGTTGATCGCTTTCCGCGCGGCCTTTCAGCTCCGCCAGCCCGATGAACACACCCAGCGTCTTGGAGGTCGGCATGTCATCGATGAGGCGCTTTTTACGCAAAAACCGGAATGCCATCAGCACACACAACAGGGCAATCACGCAGCCGATAATCACGGAAATATTCATAATCGCTCCCCAAAGGTACTGCAGATACTATTTATGAAATGATACTTCTGAACTGGGAAGGTGTCAAGGTAAAGATGAGGCTATCTTTTTCGTATTCGTTTCGGGAAATTTTTTAAATTTAATTATATTGTCTGAGGCTAAACCAGGGTTTAAAACGCCAAGATAACCGATTTTTTGAGGCTGATTCGTTTCGGGNNACAGGGCATTGTTCCATATTTTTTAGCACTATAAACACCTCAGAAGACAAATTACAAAAAGATTGCGTGTACAGGAAGGCCGGAGATCTATTCGATAAGCTCAGGACATGAGTCCAACAGTATTTTAAGGCAGGGAGGAATGAATGTAAATAGAGATTTGGCGCATTTAAAGCATTAATCTAAGTTTTTTACGATGGGACTCCGCGCCATTGACAACCAATTTACAACAGATTAGAATAGTTAATTAAATAAACTATTAGTATAGTTAATTATTATTGAAGTCAACAAAAATTAAGGGAAAGAAAGATAAAGGAGTCTCCGGCGTGGATAATTCACTATTAATCGGTCTGATGCGTTACACATTTCATGTGCCGCGAGTATTGTGGCAAAAGCAGGTTGGCCAAAATGCCAGGACCATGACCGCCGGTCAGGATTTTATGTCGCCAGAACACCGTCTGGTGCATCATTA
>PMMG01000177.1 GCA_003162335.1 Dehalococcoidia bacterium | reverse complement strand
TAAGTTTGTCTGGAATCTGCTGGATTGCCGGTTAAGCCCGACAATGACAAAAAATAACAACTTGTCATTCCCGACCTGATCGCCATTGGTCCCGCAGTTCAACCAATTTCTAAAAGAAAGCGCGGGAGGAATCCTTATAAATATTTATTAGCGGGCTATTTTTGGACAGCCTTAAAATAGAATCAATTATATGAAGCGACCGGGAGTGTTCAATTTGTAAATACGCTGCTCTAAATTCCTACTTTATTGTTTCGGGTGCCAGAGCCAACGGACCAGAAACCATTTCCTTGCCTGCAACCGGCGGTTGATCAGCGTATGACAGACCTCTTTCCATGATTCCTTGAGTTTATTTTTTTCGTTCTCTTCGGTCAACTCTTTGCGCGGGCTGTAACGAACGCCGGCATAGGAACGGGTAATGTTATCGATGGCTTCACTGCGGTAGGTAAAAACGCTCCCGAGACGTTTAGCATATTCCAGCGGTGTTTCCTGTGCCGCTGGTCCTGCTTTGCTAAATGAAGCTAGATAACACATCCGCGCATATGCTTCGGAGGGATTATTCACCTTCACCAGCCGACCGACTTTAACATCGAACACTTTTCGGGTGGCCGCTATGGCCAGAACTAACCCGCCGAACACCGAGAGATAGATCCAGATGACGGAAGTGTGATGTACAGGTGTAGAAGCAATCACAGGGAACGGCCCCAGGTCATCGGGATTAATATCATCGGGAATCTGGATCGGTAATTCATCCGTGAAATTAAACGTGGCTGTGTCTAATGACGTATCGCTGCTGGTATTTACGCCGGTATCCGGAGTGGTCTCTACCTGAATCCAGCCATAGCCAGGGAAATATACTTCTGCCCAGGCGTGAGCCTGTTTACCCCGCACGATATAAGTGCCTGTCTTTTTATCGTAGTCGCCGTGTAAATAACCGGTACAGAACCTGGCCGGTATTCCGACCGAACGCAGCATCGTGACCATGGCAGATGCAAAATTGACACAATTACCCTTTTTCGTGGAATATAGAAATTGTGCTACGGCATCTTCTCCCACGGAAGGAACAGAGCCTTTGCGGTCATATTCCAGGGTGTTCAGGTATTTTTTAATTGCCATTAATTTTGCATACTCAGTGTTAGCATTTTTTACCAGATCCTGACTGAGATTTTTGACATTATAGGGAAAATCATCAGGTAACTGCAGATATTGCTGAGCAATCAGATCAGGAAAAACACCATAGACCGCGCTCAATTGTTCAGGCGTAAATAAGGGAACACTGTTAACCACGTTATAACGCTGGTAGGGACTGATTACCCAGGGAGAAGTTACGGCCATGACATCCCCTACCTGAGCCGCATTATCGGGGTTGGGCGGCATTGCTTTCAGCGTTACCGGAATGTCTGCACTGACAAATTGCCCGGTCGTCAGGACGACATCTGATTTAGCCCTGTTTTCTACGGAAAAATTTAGTGGCTGGGTGGGAGTGGCTGGCGTATTTTCCGTGAGAGCGGTTCCAGCGCTGACGGACTTATCGACGGTAGGATTGCTGGTCCATCCCCAGGCATTATAAGTGTCATAGCGCCGGGTCAGTAAATAAACGGGTTTATCAGAGGTGATCAGATATAATATCGTTTCGCTTTCATTCTGACCGGCGGTAAACAAAAGCTGGTTTTCATTCTTACTTTCCACCCATGGCCATTTATCCTGTACATTGGAAAAGATGTTGAACCAGTTCTTTTTCGGATCGACATTATGCATTGAACTGGTATTGAATTTTACTCCGATCTGCGAGAGCGGCGGTTGCGGGGAAACCCAGGCAACGCTTACCACTAATAATGCAACGAAAAATACAGCCACTACAAGATAAATCGTGGTGTGCAGAGGTTTTACCCCTCGCCGCCTATTGGTCATGTCGTTTTGTTTTGCCAGGTTAACCTGAAATATCAACAAGAGTGCAACAAAGATATACAGTGGTAAGAAATAATAGTAGTTATTCGGCAGGTTGCTGAGATTGAAAAGCAGCATCACCGCTCCAAGCGATACAGTCACCCAGACATTCCTCTTTTTCAATACAAACCAGATGGATAGACAAGCGATCAGCCACGTAACGAGAATCAGAAACATGCCGAAATATAAACTATTTTGACTGGGCAGCGAACTGGAAATGGAATGCCACCAGGCATTTAAAGCCCATTGTCCTTCGGCGCGCTGGACAGTGGAGGATGATTTCCAGATCATGACCAGCAGCCCCAGAACCAACGTCCAATAAAAGGTAACTTTATTCCGGAGGCGCAAGATAATCATCAAATAACTGGCAAGCACAGCGAATATCAGGGTCTGAATTAAAGACAGGGATGAAGAAACCCAATGAGCCTGTTCGAGCGATAAAGCCGCCACCATCAGCGTAAGAAATACCAGCAGTACACTCAACCAATCCTGAATACCACCCGGACTCAGCCGCGAAATTACAGCAGAAACAAAACGCTTGCCCTTTTCTATGTTGTTTCCCATCTTTCACCCCCACCAGCACAGACCAAATATCAGTCCTGATAATTCGTTTGCCAGACCGTCGAACGGCTATCCAGCGCTTTTGCCACCTCATCGCCCTTGCGGACGTTGTAAACTTGGGCGCCCATGAATGAGAGATTGTGTGCGGTATTCAAGGGTGTATGAGTATCGCCGAAGGTTGCCGCGTCCAGGAGCACAACCACCACTGCTTCCACCTGACTTTTTAATTTGCTGACGGATTCCATCAATTGCCGCGAGGTAGAGGTGGCGATAATAACGATCACCGGGTCGTCTTTGAAATCTGCAGCATAATTAAGCAGCAATTGCCCTACAGGCATCTGACCGGTTGCTTTGATCGTAGCCAGTGATTCCATCATCGCCCACATATTTTGCTCGCCTCTGGATGGCGAAAACATGGAGAGCATACCGCCATTGGAAATCATCCCTACTTTCATCCCGCTTTCAAGATAATGCCTTATTACGGAAGCTGCAATGGTTACGGAATATTCTTCCGTAGAATCTTCGCCTTGTCCGGCCTGGACATTTTTAGCCATGTCCATAACGACCCAGAATGTTTTAGAACTGCTGTAAGAATGATCGGCGTCAAACATTTTTACCATCAGCTTACCGGTATGGGCGGTGGAGCGCCAGTGGATGTGTTGGAGACTATCGCCGCTGGCATATTCCCGCACACTGGAGGCATTGGGGCTGATCTGATTGATGGATTGGAAACCGGAGATAAAACCGAATTCATTCAAAGAGACAGACTTGAATAGAGGCAAATCGACAATCCGGGGATATATTATTATACGGGTGGGTTCACCAAAGGTCCGCTTTTCCGTAAAAAATCCAAAGGGGTCCCCGGAAGTAATCGTGACCATTCCCATTGTAAATTCACCACGGTGTGTGCAGGTCAAAGTCGTTGACCAGCTGCGGGTTTCTCTTGACTTAAGGTTTAAAAAACGTTCATTCTGATAACCGGGGATATCCGTAAATTCCCCGACTTTAATGAATAACCGGGGGAACCTGCTCGTATTTTCAACCATAATTTCGCGGGCATAACGCTCTCCCAATTGAAAGTGGGAAGGAGGTTTATCCACGCTGATACGAACGCCGCGTCCGGATATTAATGCCCATAAATAACTTGCCGCTAATATCAGCGCCGCTGCCACGAACAGACGCCACAGGAGACTGGAACCGACAATCAACGCCAGAATCAGCACGAGAGCCGGAATAATCAGAATAAATTTATTAAATTTCACTTTTCTATCTCAGCAAATCCGAAATACTGACACAGCCAAGGTTAATTATCTAACCAGTGTTCCCGGAACCGGAATTGTATCGATCAAGTTGGCAATAACAGTCCGGCCGCTTTTATCCGATGAGGTATCTGACAGACGCACTACCAGGCGGTGCGCCAGAACCGGTTCTGCCAGCGCTTTAACATCGTCCGGCAAAACATAATCCCGGCCTTGTAACAAAGCCCGGGCCTGCGCGGTACGGAAAAGGGCCAGCGAACCGCGGGGAGAAGCACCCAAATAGATCGCAGAATGGTTGCGGGTCGCACCCACCAGCGTAACGATGTAATGCTTGATGGAGTCGTCCACAAATACTTCTTTTACCGCATTCTGGAGGTTTTCCAGATCAGACCCTGAGGCTACCGGTTTGAGATCCGCAATAGGGTGGTTGAACTGCTGGTTATCGATGATAGTCACTTCATCGGCTGCACTGGGATAGCCGATATTGACTCTCATGATAAATCTGTCCAGTTGTGTTTCCGGCAGAGGGAATGTGCCTTCATACTCGATCGGGTTCTGCGTTGCCAGAACGTGGAAAGGAGCCGGTATTTTATAGGTCGCGCCGTCGACGGAGATCTGTCCTTCTTCCATGCATTCGAGCAGCGCCGATTGCACCTTGGGGGTCGCCCGGTTGATTTCATCAGCCAGAACGATTTGCGCCATGATCGGACCGGGACGGAATTCAAAATCGCCGATTTTCTGATTATAGATAGAAACCCCGGTAATATCGCCCGGCAGCATATCAGGGGTAAACTGGATACGTTTAAAAGTACAATCCAGAGATTTAGCCAGACTTTTCGCCAATATCGTCTTCCCGACACCAGGGGCATCCTCAATCAGTAAATGCCCTTTACTCATGATGGCTATGACCGCCAGTTCTACAGTATTGCCTTTGCCGACAATAACTTTCTCTACGTTGGCGGCAATCGCGCGTGCGGATTTTTGTGCTTTTTCCAGGAATTCTTTCATCTTTTGCTCCAATCGGTTCAAATTTCGAGGATGAGGTAAGAGGAATTATCAACAACCCCGAATAAAACGGGGCTCGGAATTTTTACTGGATAAAAGAGGATTTAACTACTGGCGATTCTGGAGGGTTTAAAAACTTTTCTCGTGGTTGGGGGTAAGCCTTAAATTGATTATACCAGATATGGCAAAAACCCTGCTTTGTTTTTTGTTAACGGGAGTTTTTAGTAGCGAATAATGGCGGCTATTGCGGAAAGATTACTTCTTGGATTTTTAACTTCTACTTACACGAATTATTCCAATGAGCGTGCTATTTCCATAGTGATCGCAATCCAGCCATTTGGACGCAAGGCTTCGTTAGTTTTGACAAAACCAGCTTTTTCATAACAGCGGATAGCCGATTTATTGAAATTAAAAACGATTAAACGAGCTTTGTGATCGGTGTTCCATCAAAAACGCTGCCGGTAAATAACTTCTTAGCTTTTGTTCCGTAGCCTTTGCCCGTTTTGGCATGGTCAAAACGCCCGATGTTGGCCTTCTTCGCGGCGAGATCGATTCTCATCAACTCGATCGTTCCGATCAGTTTTTCGTCCAGCTTGATGTCGTAAATTTTGTAATCTGCGTTGCTGTTTGCAACGAGTCTTCCGGTAATCTGTTCTTCAGTGATGGGATACCGATAGCCTCTACCCGACCATTGCATCAGGAAATCAGCATCCTTTCCCTCATTCCACTCGACGATGTATTTTACTTGGTTCTTTTTTAACGGCACTATTATGGATCATGGTACAGCTTAACTCGTTGAATAACTCCAATGCAGATATAAGAACTGATAATTTATATCCTGATGCCTGATCAATTCTTCGAATCCTCTCTATTACAACTACCGGCCGGCATGTTCTGGTCCACTGGTAAATTACAAGCGGCAGTGTTCAAACGCTCAGCCACTTTTCCAGTTTTTGCAGACGGAGCATTCGGATTGATTTCATTGGGAGGGTTGACTTCGCAAGTATAATAAACAGGTTCAACATACTGTTTACGCCAATTCCTGGCCCAATCTGTTAGTTTAGGTAAATCTTCTGTATGACAAATGAATCTTTTGAATTGCTCATGGCGATCGTTGGCTTCCCTTGCCAGTTTTAGTAGCCATTCTTTATTCTCGCTGCTCATATTTGCCGTTTCTCGACTGAGTGTGCTTATATTAAGTAAATGCTTTCCCAGGCATCTTTCCGGCGGATCCTGGGTATTTAAAATACAAGGACAGTCGCCGCTCTCATGTAATTCAATCTGCTGGATTTGACCCAACAGCGTTTTAAGTTGCCAGGATAACATATCGTGAGAGCTGTTGGACTTGCCATTCGGCCCCGGTACTTTTCCGGCTGTATGTTCAATTTTACCTATGATTACCGGTGACTTTCTAACGGCTGATTTAGATGAATCTTTCTTTATTTTACCTTTGACAGTATTCACTTTCTCTTTAGTTATATTATCAACCATATATCCCATCTCCCTAAACCTTTTGTTGCTATCTCAAGGATTACCCGTGCGTTTGTGGACATTACAACTCGGAGCAATGTCCAAGTAATAGTTCAATTATTCAATAACTAATAAACTCAATGGTGTGCATCCATGCTGAATATGCAACCGACAACAGCCACAAATTTCCTGATTACCGGCACCTTCATTATATGGCTTGTCTAGTGTAATAGTTATAAAAAGAGACCAAGATATGTTACATATTTATGCCGTTTTTAGAATGACGGCACAATTGCTGCGAAGAAAACAGTAAATATCTGGGAATGTGAAGAAGATATTGGTTAAGGTCAATCTTATGTCTATAAACAATATTTGGATATTTTTATCGGTAAAGATTAGGAGATTGCCAGATAATATCTTTGTAATGCTGCCTAAAGGGGGTGCTTGAAGAGAAATTAATAGTTCTGCCTGGAGGATATGTTGGTGGAGCTGAGGGCTATTTTGCTAAACTCAATGCTGAGACATTTTTTGACTTGACCATTTGTAATAAGACAGAGTAACCCTATTTTACTCCTTTCATTTTTCCTGTTTCAAATCCATTGTTGGCATTATTATGCCATGCAAACTGCCTTTAACTATGTTCATGATTATCCTTATGGCAAATTATAGTTAAGAAACATGGCACACCGAATAAAATATTCTCTAATTTAAGATGGAACGCAGCAATATAGACTTACCGAAGGTGGTCTTATGGATTGTAAATTGCGAAGCTGGGATGATTTGTGATAAGGTCTTTGTTGATCCGAAATGAAAACAGTCGATTTATTTAATTTAGATAAGAAATACGCTGATGAAATGCTAGCCCACGCTGTTTCAGCAGCACCTAATGAATGTTGCGGGATTTTAGCAGGCATTAACAACAATGTGGTAAAGCTCTATCGCACAACAAATACCGAACGCAGTCCTTCCAAGTACAAAATTAATTCGCAAGAGATGTTCTCTATTTATAAAGAAATCAGTGAGAATAGATGGGAGCTTTTAGGTGTTTATCACTCTCATGTTCATACGGAAGCTTATCCTTCGCCAACAGATGTTAAATCGGCCCTGCTGCCTGAATCAATTTACTTCATTATATCTCTGCGCGATCCAGAACGGGTGGTGATTAGAGGATTCTTGATTAAAAAGGGCAAGATAACCGAGATTGAATTGAGAATAACCGGGTAACATATACCATCAACATAATGAATGGCTCCCAGTAAGGAACTTTTCTCCAGATAGCCGGGCTTAAAAATGAACCGGATGGCGATAATAATTATTATTGGATATTTGAACTTAATCCTAAATCGGTTATCAGTCCAGTTGCTTCCTTTATGGAAGTGCCTTCCGTGGTAAGGTAGCCGTCTATAAAAATTGAATCTGCAACAAAAAATGCCAGGGATTTGAGTTGACGCATATGAAACTCCCAGCCTCCGGCAGCGCGCACTTCGCTTTGTGGATTGATTAATCTGGTAAGACATAGTATCTTCAAACATTTTAGAGGTGTCAATTCTGTTTGCAACTTTTCAAACGGCGTCCCCGGAATAGGAACCAGAAAATTGACAGGGACAGCTTGTGGGTGGATTTCCATCAAAGCAGATAGCACGTCAACGATGTCTTCATCGTTTTCTCCCTGTCCGAAAATGGCACCGGAGCAAATTTCCAATCCTGCATTCTTGCAGCTTTGAATCGTATCCCAGCGTTCCTGGAACGAATGAGTGGTGCAAATCCGGGGATAATAACGCCGGCTGGTATTTAAATTATGGTTTACCCTGTCTAACCCTGCTGCTTTTAGTTTTCCGGCTTGAACATCGGTGATCAAACCTAAAGTAGCGCACAATGGTAATTGAGTTTCCTCTTTAATTGCAGATATTGCATCACATAGCTGCTCAATCTCCGTTTCGTCGGGTCGGGTACCGCTGGTGGAAATACAAAAGCGGGAGGCTTTAATTTGTTTAGCTTTACGGGCATCGGCAGCTAAAGTGTCCCTGGATAAAAGGGGATATCTGTCTATGCCAGCTTTTGAAATCCGTGATTGCGAACAATAATTGCAATCTTCAGCGCATAACCCGCTTTTAGCGTTGCGCAGTACCTGAACACGGACACTATCACCAAAATACTTACGCCGCACCTTATAAGCTTGATCGAGCAAAATTAGAATATTTTCATCGGGACAATTCAATATTTCAAGGCAGGCTTCTTTATTAAGATGTTGATCTTCAACAGCCGATTGCGCCAGATGACTGAAATTAATTTCCATCACAATGATTTCCTCAGCAGCCTTCCAGTGCCTGGCTTAAATCATCAATTAAATCTTTACTATTTTCAATGCCCACGGAAAGCCGTACCAATCCTTCAGATATACCGCATTGTTTCCGCGCCTCCGCCGACATGGAAGCATGGCTCATTAAAGCCGGATATTCGGCCAGCGATGCTACACCGCCAAGAGATTCTGCAAGGGCAAATAGCTGGGTCTTACGTAAGAAATTGTGGGCTGCTGCTTCTCCATTTTTAATCTCAAAGGAGACCATGCCGCCAAATCCTTTCATTTGTTTCTTCGCTATCTCGTGTCCGGGATGTGTTTTCAAACCCGGATAATAAACCTTTGCAACTGTCGGATGCTGCTGCAGGAATTCAGCTACAGCTTGCGCATTCTCAGCATGCTTTCTCATTCTCACCGCCAGGGTGGCGATACCGCGTGTTACCAGCCAACAGTCAAAAGGTGCGGCGCAAGTTCCCAGAGCATTCAGATAGAATTGGACTTTCTTGCTTAATTCTTCCGTACTGGTAATAATTGCTCCGCCGATCACATCGCTGTGCCCGTTAAGATATTTGGTGGTGGAATGCATTACCATGTCAATTCCGTATTCCAGCGGCTTTAAAAAGTACGGAGTAGCAAAAGTATTATCCATCACCGTGAGTATTTTATATTTTTTTGCGACCGAAGCCACCATTTCGATATCCACGATGTTTAGTAATGGATTAGATGGGGATTCAAACCAGATCATTTTTGTATTTGGCCTGATCGCAACCTCAATAGATTTGGAACTGTTCATGTGAACGAATGAAAATTCAATGCCGTGGTCTTTCATCACGTTCTGAAACAGGCGGTACGTGCCTCCGTAAATATCATCTCCGGAGATAACATGATCGCCGGTTTTGAGCAGGTGAGCTGCTGTCGTTATTGCCGCCATCCCTGTACCGAAAGCAAATCCCGCATGCCCGCCTTCTAACTTGGCTAAAGTGTCTTCCAGCACTTTACGGGTCGGGTTCGCCGTGCGGGAATAATCATATCCAGCTCTTGTTTTACCAATATCGTCAAAAACGAAATTGGATGTCTGGTATATCGGCATGGACATCGCACCGTAAGCAGGGTCCATTTTTTTACCGGCATGGGAGATAATAGTTTCAAATTCCACTTTGGTCTTCCTTAAACTGTGTATTTGACAAATAACGCAGGTATTAGAATATAGTTAAACCATATCCTGGAATAACCAGGTACTGAGATAACGTTCCCCCGTATCGGGTAAAATGACTACGATCAGTTTACTCTTATTCTCCGGTCTTTTAGCCACTTCGATCGCTGCCCAGGCGGCAGCACCCGAAGATATACCGGCCAAAATCCCTTCTTCTTTTGCCAGGCGACGAGCAGTAATTCCGGCATTCTCATTTGTAACTGTAATAATTTCATCCACCAGTTCTTTTTTGAAAACATCAGGTACAAAGCCTGCCCCGATGCCCTGAATGCGATGTGTCCCGACTTTCCCTGTCGAAAGCACCGGCGACCCTGCCGGTTCGACGGCAATCGATTTAAAACCAGGTTTACGGTCATTCAAAGCCTGGGCGATTCCGGTGATGGTGCCCCCGGTTCCCACACCGGCAATTACGATATCCACTTTGCCTTCCGTATCACGCCAGATTTCTTCGGCGGTAGTCAGACGGTGTATTTCCGGATTAGCTAAACTCTTAAATTGTTGGGGCAGGAAATAATTTCGGTTTGAAGCGGCTAATTTTTCAGCTTTTTTAACTGCTCCGTCCATCCCCTCAGCGCCGGGAGTCAGTACCAGTTGAGCCCCGAAGATTGAAAGCAGTTGCCTTCTCTCAACGGACATTGTGTCAGGCATGGTTAAAACGAGTTTATAACCTCTGGCGGCAGCCACAAAGGCCAGGGCAATACCAGTATTACCACTGGTCGGTTCAATGATCGTAGTATTTTTATTGATCAATCCCTTCTCTTCAGCATCCAATATCAATGCCACTCCGAGACGATCCTTCACGCTGTTAACCGGATTAAAGGATTCCAGTTTAGCGACTACGGCAGACTGAGCATTATCAATAACCCGGTTTAGCCTGACAAGCGGAGTATTACCGGTAGTTTCTGTAATATCATTTGCAATTCCTCTGGTGAGGACTGGAAATTCAATGGATTTGTATTTCAGTTTGTTTGCTTTTTGATTGTTATCAGTCATATAGTTACCTCAATATTACTGCTGTCCTGATTTGCTGAAACCAATATTCGGAGAATATTACCTAGATATAGTACATTCTTTTCGAACCGTCTTTGTTGTTTTCACGTTCGACCAGGTCCTGGAGCGTTTTACCTTCTAATACATGGTCAATTGCCTGTCCCAGTTCAGCCCAAATTTCCTGAGTGACGCAACCCCCGGATTTGGCGCACGTACTGGAATTGATGAGACATTCCACCAGTGCAGTGGGACCCTCCAGCAGGTTAATTATTTCCTTGAGCGTAATATCCTTCGCCTGTTTAGCCAGCGTAATCCCTCCTTTATTTCCCCGCACACTGCGTACTACCCCTCCGGCAATCAGCGGAGTTACGATATGTTCGAGGTAGGATAACGAGATATCCTGTCTTTGCGCGATTTCTTTCAGAGTTATGGTCGAATTTACCCGAGAATGGATCGCCAAATCTAATAGTGCTCTGGTGCCGTAACTTGCTCTAGTTGAGAGCTTCATCTATTTTTACTCCTATTGTTGATTAACTATATCTAATAAGACAACAATACCATGTCCATAAAAGTAACACGGATTAAAACGTATGTCAAATAATGAGATAAA
>PMMG01000013.1:166-3360 GCA_003162335.1 Dehalococcoidia bacterium | reverse complement strand
AACACGTTGCAATCCGAACCGCCATTGATCACGCTAACAACCGCACTACTCGCGGTCGTAAGTGTGCTGCCAATCAGGAAGATGAAGACTGAACTGGGATCGCCCTGGGCATCAAGAGTAACTGTTCCAGTTAATTGAGCCGACGACGAAAAACTGTAGACGCCCGGTGTGAGCGTTCGTCCACCCAGGTCACCCGTCAAGGGAACACTGCCCCCCGACTGACTCGTTAGAGCACCATACGCGGTGACCAGAGCGGTCTGAGCATTAGCGGCCGCAGTGTTTGTTATGTCTTCTGTCCCGTTCACTATTCCCGGCGTCGGAAATCCGGTTACTGAAGTACCCGGACTCAATCCAAGATTTCCATTAATGACGC
This sequence comes from Dehalococcoidia bacterium, assembly GCA_003162335.1. GTDB lineage: Bacteria > Chloroflexota > Dehalococcoidia > Dehalococcoidales > Fen-1064 > Fen-1064. The sequence goes on along the minus strand of PMMG01000013.1, from coordinate 2,987 downwards.
TCGAGCCTGTGTTTGTAATCGTCGAGCCGCCCAGGACCGCGTAGCCTGCCGCAGCCCCCAGTGTTGGCGCGGTGCCCACCTGTGGGCTTTCCGGTCTACCGTTAGTCTTCCCGGCAATTTGACTGGCGCTGGCGGGCAGCGCCATCGCGAGTATTGTACACACAATGAGTACCGATAATCCGGCCTGTTAGTGGCATACTAAAAGGGAGCCAGTTTTAGAAGAAAACGGCATTCGAAAAGGGGACCACCTGAAAATAATAATTCCGGTATATGCTGAAAAGAAATGGCAGCTACCGGAGGGAAGGATGATTCAGGTGGAAGAAAAAGAAACAATTAGAAGGCTGTATTTCAATCAAAGGCACAGCATTAGAGAGATTGCCAAAGAGCGCGGTCATTCCAGAAAGACGGTCAAGAAAGCAATCAGTGATGCGTCGGTGCCGGAGTATCATCTAACTAAAACCAGATCCAGCCCGGTCATGGACCCATTTAAGGATGTTATTGGGGAGTGGCTGGAAGAAGATAGCCGCCACCCTCCCAAACAGCGCCACACCGCTCACCGCGTATATACCAGGCTGGTAAGCGAGCATCAATTTACCGGTGGGGAGCGCACCGTGCGCCAGTATATCAGCCGACTCAAACCAAAATTCCAGGATATCTATATTCCTTTGGANNGCGTTCCCGACGCAAAGACAGGAAGCTTTCTTTGAAGGGCAGCGCCAAGCTTTTGAGTGGTTTCAGGGTATCCCTGCCAGAATTGGCTACGACAATCTCACTGTGGCGATACAAAAGGTCTTCCGGGGCAGAAACCGCCAGGAGCAGCAAGGGTTTATCGCTTTTCGATCCCATTATCTTTTCGAGTCTCATTTTTCTATGCCCCGTCATCCTCAGGAGCAAGGCAGGATAGAAAACCTGGTAGGCTACATGCGGCGTAATTATTTTGTCCCCGTCCCCCAAGTCAATTCATTTGAGGAACTAAACTGTATGCTTCTCGAAAGACTGCGGGCAGACGACGGACGGCCGGTAGCGGGCAAGGAGATAAGTATCGGTGAAGCTTGGGCGCAGGAGAAGGGGAAACTCCTTGTCTTACCGCGGCTGCCGTATCGCTGTTGCATAACTAATCCGGTGAAAGCCAACCATTTGAGCTTGATCAATTTTGACGGCAACCGCTATTCGATACCGGTAGAGTACGGAATCTCCAGATTGATGGTACACGCTTATGTCTGGCGGGTAGAAATCGCTTGCGGTGACAGAGTAATAGCCACTCATCAGCGGTGCTATGAAAAAGGGCAAGATATCCTGAATATCGATCATTACCTGCCGCTCTTATTGCAGCGTCCGGGGGCTTTCCCCTATGCCAAACCCGTCCGCCAGTGGAAAATGCCGGACGTGTACCGGGAGTTTCTTACAGCTTTATCCCAACCGGTTAATGGCGGTGGAGTACCTGAATTTCTCCGAGTAATGGCCATGGGACGAACTTATGGTCCGGAAAATCTGGAGGAAGCGATGAGACAGGCACTTTCTGAAAACATAGTGGATGCTGAACGTGTCAGGCAACTGGTAAGCCGGGGAAGTTACCCTGTTACTGTTTCCGCAACACAAGAAAGTCAATATCAGGCCAAGGTAATATTGCCCGACCTGTGTCAGTTTGACCAACTGAGATTAGTAACGGCTGCCGGAGGAGTATCAAATGAGTAACGACCTCCAGATCCGCAGCATGCTTAAGAAACTACGACTGCCGGTAGTAGCCCAAAACTATACACGATTGGCTGAAGAGGCGGCGGCTAACAACCAGACCTTCCAGGATTACCTGTTTGCACTCATGGAAGGGGAAGTGATCCAGCGAGACGAGCATGCGCAGAAGCTCAGGCTATCACGAGCGCGTTTTCCGGTTATCAAAACATTGGATAACTTCGAATTCAATGTCATTCCTTCGCTTAACAAAGCGCTGGTGCTGGAATTATCACGCGGTAGCTTTATTGACCGCCGCGAAAATGTCATCTTTATCGGCAGTTATGGTACCGGCAAAACCCACCTGGCGATTAGTCTAGCCGTCTCTGCCTGCCGGCTGGGAAAGAAAGTCCGCTTCTATACTGTGGCAGGCCTGATCAATGAATTACTGGAAGCCCAATCTCAACTCAGGCTAGGTAGATTGGAATCGACTTTGGCTAAATGCGATCTGATAGTCCTGGATGAACTTGGCTTTGTGCCATTTACGAAAGAAGGAGCCGAAGCCTTGTTTACCTTCTGCTCTTCCCGCTATGAACGGGGATCGCTGGTCATTACAACTAACTTGGATTTTGCCCGGTGGAAAGAAATCTTTGGGGATGAAGCTTTAACCGGCGCCCTTCTGGACCGGCTAACTCACCGCTGCCACATCTTGGAAATGAACGGAGACAGCTACCGCTTTAAAGAAAGTCTGAGGAGGAAACGAAAGAATGTAAATTAGTTATATATTTTTTACCAAGGGTGGTCCCCTTTTCGATTGCCGGAACCGGTACCCTTTTCACTTGCCAAAAACATTCCTGAGGTTAACAATTGTCCCTACTGCAAAATAAAAGCCCTATTTTACGATAAAGTCAGAAATACATTTGAATGTCTAAACATTGAGTGCACGAAATATCATGTCCAAATAGAATATACGAGTGCAGAATACTCCGTTATTATTACATGTATTCATTCAGGAAATAGCTGACGGGCATTGGACGACAAATAATGTGAATATGGTAATAGGAGCCGTATGGGATTTATAATTTTTATTGGGTTGGTCCTCGCTTGTGTATGCTGGTTTATATATATTCGTACACCACCTTGGAAGCATTCC
>PMMG01000013.1:0-149 GCA_003162335.1 Dehalococcoidia bacterium | reverse complement strand
CAATAGTGCTCTGATCATGGGAAAGGAATCCTATTACTATCATTCGTAAGGATTGCACCCTTGGTCTTGTCCAATACAAGATCAGCACATGAGATACCGAACCATTTGTGATTCAAACCTAACAACTTCGCATGCTCCAAAATAGTAAG
>PMMG01000091.1 GCA_003162335.1 Dehalococcoidia bacterium | reverse complement strand
GTAAGGTCGTGGGAAGTTTATCAACACTCTCACCTTTATCTCTCCTCTCAAGGGAGAAGAAAACCATCAATTGGTGAGTGTTAAATTGGAGAGAATAAAATGGGCATTGAAAAACTGATCAGAAAAGAACTGGTGTCTTTTGGCGGCTATTCTGCGGCGGCTTCTCCCGAAGTGCTGGAAGGCAAGATCGAAGTCGCTGTTAAAGACATAATCAAAATAGACGCCAACGAGAATCCGTATGGCTGTTCGCCTCGTGTGAATAAAGCTCTGGCCCATTATCCGCAATTCAATATTTACCCTGACGACGGTCAGGAAAAACTAAGACAATCCATTGCCGGATATGCCGGTGCAGATATGAAACGTATCGTGGCCGGGAACGGCAGCAACCAGTTGATCGACCTGCTGATCCGTCTATTGGTCAACCCCGGTGATGAAGTCATCAACTGCACCCCGACGTTTGGTATCTACAGCTTCAGCACTAAACTTTGTAATGGCATACTGGTGGAGATTCCGCGGGATGATAATTTCAACATCGATATTGCGAAGGTAAAAGCGGCCATCACGCCGAAAACAAAAATCATCTTCGTCACCAATCCCAATAATCCCACCGGTAACCTGACCCCGCAGAAAGACATTGTTACATTATTAGATACTGGTGTGCCGGTGGTCGTGGACGAAGCCTACTATGAGTTCAGCCGCCAGACCATCATGCCGCTGATCGGAAAATATGAAAATCTGATTGTTCTCAGGACATTCAGCAAATGGGCCGGGTTAGCCGGTTTGAGAGTCGGCTACGGAGTTTTCCCCGAGGCTATTGCGGATTTTATCCTGCGCATTAAAATACCGTATAATGTCAATGTTGCCGCACAGGTAGCGGTCGGTGAATCGTTAAGGGATGTCGATTACCTGCTGGCCAGCGTACAGAAACTCATCGCTGAACGAGAACGGCTGGCTGCGCAATTACAGAAAATAAGCTGGTTGAGGGTTTATCCGACACAATCAAATTTTATTTTTTGCCGTGTGCAAAATATAAACGCCAAAGATTTGCATAAGCAATTACAAATGAAAGGCATCCTGGTCCGGTACTTTGACCAGCCGCGTATACAGGATTGTATCCGTTTCAGCGTCGGCAAACCGGAACACACTGATGCACTGATCAAGACGCTGCGTGAGATAGGAGGCTAAAAATGGCCGCGAGAAAAGCAAACGTCAAAAGAGTCACCCAGGAAACCGAAATCGATCTGAGCTTGAATCTGGACGGCACCGGCAATCATGAGATCAGCACCGGTATTAAAATGCTCGATCATTTCTTGTCGCAGACGGTTAAGCACGGCCGGTTCGATCTGAAACTTACTGCCTCCGGCGATGACGAACATCATGTCACCGAGGATGTTGCCATCTGTCTCGGCAAGGCATTCAATGAAGCATTGGGCGAAAAGCTGGGGATTGTACGCATGGCGGATGCCACCGTGCCGATGGATGAATCCCTGGCCAGCGTCGCTGTCGACCTCAGCGGGCGCGGGTATTGTGTGCTGCAGGCGGAGTTTGTTAAAAATGATATGCGCGATTTTCAGACCGACCTGATCCGGCATTTTCTGGAATCCTTCGCCATGGAAGGCCGGTTGAACCTGCATGCCCGCGTGCTTTACGGCATCAACGACCATCACAAAGCCGAGGCGCTTTTCAAAGCGTTAGGTAGGGCGTTAGATATGGCCACGCGTATTGATGAACGCACGAGCGGGCAATTGCCCAGCACCAAGCAACGAATCGAGAAGTGAATTTGTCTTTCCCGACCTGATCGGGAATCCGGAATCATTTCTGTCTCAATACCGGCGAGAGCCGGTATCTATGCGACCATCAATTATTAGCTTTACGGATTTATTTTTTTTATTTTTAATGTTTTTTATTTAATTTAGAATTTGGTTATTGGATTTTGTTATTTTCCCCCAGGTGGCTCTTGACTCTCCCCCTGACTGGAGGTTTATACTTTACTTCGGGTATGTAAGCAGGAGTATTGTTAATGGAAAAGATCGACCTGAAAAAGGAATTTAAAGCATTCTACAATCCCACCGCGAAAGAAGTAACGCTGATCGATGTGCCGAAATGGAATTTCATTGTGATCGACGGCCAGGGTGCGCCGGAAAGCGAACAGTTCAGTCAATCTATGCAAGCCCTTTATCCGGTGGCTTACACTATCAAATTTGACAAGAAAAAAGCTGGTGGACCGGATTTTAGCGTAATGGCCATGGAAGGACTTTTTTGGGCCGAAGATATGGCGGTTTTTATGCCGGAGACTGCGGATAGAAATAAATGGCAGTGGACATTAGGGATAATGCAGCCGGATTTTATTACCCGGGAAGATTTTTACCATGCCCTAAAAGCTGCGAAAAAGAAAAAAGATAATCCTGCGCTTGATAAAGTGCGTTTCGAAAGCTTTACGGAAGGGAAATCAGCTCAAATTATGCACATTGGCCCATATTCAGCGGAAGGACCGAATATCCAGAAAATCCATCAGAAGATCGCGGGAATCGGCGGTAAGTTATACGGCAAGCATCATGAAATATATTTATCTGATCCACGCAGAGTGACTCCGGATAAAATGAAGACGGTGATCAGGCAGCCGTACAAGTAGACTATCAAATCTTTATTCTGGCTTACGCCAGAATGGAGATTTGATCATTTGTATTTTAGCCGGTGGTTATTGGAATTTATATTTGGGGTATTCCCAATTCTTCTATTTTCTCAGGTAGAGGAATTCCGGTCTCCGGGTTCCAACCCATCAACGCGTAGTAAAACCTTTTCGCTTTCTCGAATTTCTCGTAGTCCAGATGCGTTTTCGAAAGAATTCCATCGGTTTTCGGCTGGAAGAAACGCATGGGCAGTTTATCATCAGCTTCGCCAAAGCCCTCGCGGATATTGAATAATCTCATCATCGTCAATACGGTCTCGGCGTTTCTGATCTGTTCGGCGATATCGGTATCCCACCCTGTCACCGCCGCCGTCAGATCCGCCAGCTGTTTATAACTGAACGGCAGAATCATACAGACGGGCAGGCAATCGCCCAACATCCTCAGCCCGTGCATCGCTTTAAACAGCACTACCTTTTTTGGCCCGATGTCATCGGCGGGCACGCCTTCAAGTAATCCCAGCGGATGCAAATCGTTCATCTGGCCGTTCATTACAAAAAGCGTGTCATGCAGATTCAGGCAATGATCAGCGCCGATGGGGTCTACCATGTAACCTAGCCCCAGACCCGTTTTCAAACGCGGTTCGTGCAGTGCCAGCTCCAATCCTTTTACGTGCATGGCATATTCCATCGCTCCTTTCCCGATTTTTTCTGCCGCGATGGCGGTGCCTTCGGCCAGCAAATCGCCGATACCTTCTCTTTTCGCGATCATTTCAATCAATTTCAGCATTGCTTCGGTATTACCGAATCTTAAATCGAGGCCGCCAGTGTCTTTGGTTGTTAGTATTCCTTTCTCGAAACATTCCATGGCAAAGGCGATCGATCCACCGGTGGAGATGGTGTCTAAAGAATAAGCATTGCAGAGTTCATTGCCTTTACAAATCGCCGCCAGGTTATCAATGCCGCAATTGGAGCCGAGGGCTGCCAATGTTTCGTATTCCGGCCCGCCGTATTCCGGTTGGACATTGTAAGGGTCACCCGTTTTCACCACTTTTTTGCAGCGTACCAGGCAGCCGAAACAGCCGTCCATGCCGATACGAATCGTTTCTTTGATCGTTTTTCCTTCGATCGCGGCCACAGTTGGAAACAGTCCGTCGCGGAAATTTCTGACCGGCAAATTACCGCTGGCTTCGTAAGGGGTCATATAACCGCCGCTGCCAAAGTCCTGAAAAAGTTTTACCTTGGCGATATTAGCTACCAACCAGTCCCGTAATTCTTTCACAGCCTCCGGTCTGACCATATCCGGGGGCTTATGTCCCCGCACTGCGATAGCCTTCAGGTTCTTAGACCCCATCACCGCGCCCAGACCGCCGCGTCCGGCTGCATCGTAAAGGCCGTGCATGATGCAGGCGTAACGGACCATATTTTCACCGGCAGCGCCGATCATTCCCACTCTCACCCGCTTGTCATCCAGTTCGACGCGGATGGTGTCCTGGGTCTCTTTTGTGGTTTTACCCCATAGATGCGCCGCATCTTTTATCGCGACCTGCCCGTCGATTATCGAAATATACACCGGCTTGGCTGCTTTTCCTTCAATGATTACACCGTCAAACCCGGCAGCTTTGAGTTCGGAGCCCCAGAATTCTCCAGCCTCGGACTTGGCGATGGTATTGGTCAACGGCGATTTTGCGCCGATACAATGCCGTGCGAATCCCGATGCTTTAATGCCTGTCAATGGCCCCGTGGAAAAAATAAGTTTGTTTTCCGGACCAAGCGGGTCGACGTGCGCCCGCAATTCTTTCAGTAAATAATATGCGATAAATCCGGCGCCGCCCAGGTACTTGCGGCAGAAAGATTCATCGATTTCTTCTGTAGTTATATTGTTCATCGACAGGTTGATCCTGAGTATTTTTCCATTATAACCGCCGGGTATTTTACCTGTCTCCATTTAATTCTCCTTGCGTATCCGAAACACATTGGCAATTCTTTAGTCTCTGATGCCACGTTAACACACAGGTAATTTCAAGTCAATATCATTATATGCAATTTTAGGTATTGGAATTTTGTTAATATAGATTGTTCGGAATTTAGCTATTGGTTTTTAGTATTTTTTTCGGTGCTCTTGACTCTCCCCCTGACTGGAGATATATACTGCAAAATAAAGCGGCCGCTTCCTGTTTAATCAAGGAGACAAAAATGCTTAAAATCGGCGACTTTTCCAGGTTCGCGCGGGTTTCCGTTAAAGCGTTGCGTTATTACGATGAGCTGGGATTACTCAAACCGGTGAAAGTAGACGAATTCACGGGCTACCGATATTATTCCGCCACGCAATTGACGCAATTGCACCGCATCAGTGCCATGAAAGACATGGGGTTGTCTCTGGAGGAGATAGCGCGTCTGCTCAACGAAGATGTCCCCATCAGTTATATTCTGGACTTGCTGCACATCAAGCAGGAGGAACAAAAACGGAAACTGGAGGTTGAGGCGGAACGTCTCAAGCGCGTGGAAGAGTGGCTGGTTGGGGTTGAAAAGGAAGGTAAAATGCCAGAATTCGAAATTGTGATTAAAAAAATAGCGCCGCTAAAAGTGCTTTCGCTGCGAGAGATAATCCCTGATTACAGTCAGATCGGGAATCTTTTCCAGAAAATGGAAGCTTACTTAAAAAAATCAGGAACGCAAATGGTCGGGCCGCCGATGGCGATTTATTATGATGAGGGATTCAAAGATAAAGACGCGGACGTCGAACTGATATTCCCTGTTGCTAAAGAGGTTCCGTCCAAAGGCGAAGTCAAATGCAAGGATTTACCCGGTTGGGACCGGGTAGCATCAACAATCCATAAGGGTAACTATAATACCGTCGGCGAAGCCTACACTGCGTTGGGCAGGTGGATAGAAACAAACGGTTTTCAGACCGTTGGCCCTTGCCGCGAGATTTATTTCACCGACCCGCGCAGCGGTACCCCCGTCGACCAGTATGTCACCGAAGTTCAAATGCCCGTTGCCAAAGCATAGCATCAAACAAAATGCCCTCTTTCCGTTTCAAGGAAAGAGGGCATTTCTATAATTTCTTATTGTCTTTATTCCACAGTTCGGACTTTATTTGCTGTCCGTTTTTCATAACGCACTGCTTAAAACCAGGCGCTGACCGATGATTGCTGACTGCTGAACGCTCGTCTTCACACGCAATTGAAATTAGTTTTGAACTAGTGATAAGATAAAATTGTAGGTAGAAGATTATTAATACGGCAAACTATCGCAAACAAGCTGAGACAGCAGAGGGAGTTCTGGTTCGCTGACATTTTCCGTCAACCGGCAGCATAATTAAAATCCCTTGTTTTTACTGAGCCTCTGGAATGTGTGTCTAAACTACCACAAATAACGGGCTGCAAATGTTACCCGAATTCATTATAGGAGAATGGATGGAAAAGGAATACAAGTACGAAAAGTTTACCCCTGAGTATTACAACATCACCTCAAAGCTCATCGATGCGACAGTAGAAAAAGGGTTTGGCGATAAGATCGCCGTCTATTATAAAGACAAAACCTATACCTACAAAGAAATGCAAAGCATGATCAACCAGGTGGGTAATGCGCTTCACCTGCTGGGCGTGCACATGGAAGAAAGAGTCATGCTGGTGATGTACGATTCACCGGAAGCCATGGCTAGTTTCTACGGCGCCATCAAGATAGGCGCAATTCCGATCCCCGTCAACTATATGTATACCAGTGATGATTTCCGCTATCTTTTAAATAACAGCCGGGCGCGGACCCTCATTTACCACGAAGATTTTGTTGATGAAGTTGATGCGTGGCGCGAGAAATTCAAATATCTTGAGAATACTATTATCCTGGGGAAGAAAACAAAATCCTATCAAATCAGTTTCCATGATATCGTTGACCGCTGCTCGGACCAACTGCAAGTCGCTTTCACCACCTATGATGACGCAGCCATCTGGAACTATACATCGGGCAGCACTGGCACACCGAAAGCAGCTGTTCATCTTCAGCATGATGTCTTCACATGTCTGGAAAGTTATGCCAAAGGCGTTTTAAACATTGATCAAAATGACATTCTTTTGTCTGCATCCAAGTTCTTCTTCGCCTATGGTCTGGGAAACAGTTTTATTTATCCCGCCGGTGTCGGCGGCTCGGTCGTTCTGGTTCCTGACAGGCCATTACCGGATATCATTTTCTCCGCGATAACACAGTATAAACCCACCGTATTTTTCGGTGTTCCCACTCTTTACGCCAACATGCTGCAGGTAAAAGATGCCGAAAAGAAATACGACCTGTCTTCATTGCGGATCTGCGCTTCCGCCGGTGAGGCTTTACCCAAGAATATTTATCATGAGTTTAAACAGAGATTCGGACTGGATATCCTGGATGGTATAGGGTCGACCGAACTAATGCACATCTTCATTTCCAATCGTCCGGGTGATGTCATGCCGGGCAGTTCCGGTAAAATAGTCCCCGGGTACACCGCGAAAATCGTTGATGATAACGGCGTTGAGGTGCCGGTTGGCGAATTAGGCAACCTCCAGGTAAAAGGTGATTCCATGGCCGCCTTCTACTACCGGCAGCATGACAAATCCAAAGCTTCCATGCTGGGAGAATGGTTCAATACCGGCGACAAGTATTACCGTGATGCCGAAGGTTATTATTACTATTGCGGCAGAGGGGACGACATGCTCAAGGTGGGCGGTATCTGGGTCTCGCCAATTGAGATCGAAGATACTTTGATGTCACACCCCGCAGTGCTGGAAACCGCTGTCGTTGCACGTAATGATGAAAATGGTTTGACCAAGCCCAAGGCCTATGTGGTACTCAAAGCAGGTTATACCCCTTCTGAGGAATTAGGCAAGGAAATCCAGGCTTACGTCAAAAAAACTATCGCCGCCTATAAATATCCGCGCTGGATTGAATTTGTAAAGGATCTGCCCAAGACCGCCACCGGTAAGATCCAGCGCTTCAAACTCCGCGCATAAATATCCTTTTCAGTTAACATTAAAGATGGGGAACCTTTCATCGAATGGTTCCCCATCTTTTTGTTACCACGGACGTGAAGACAGCGCTATTTAAAAAACCGCTTGACTTATTTTTCCTATGCGAATATACTTTAGGCAAAAGGCCGCATCCTTGAGCGGATTTTCTACGACATAGTAACCTGCCAAAAACGGAATTGTTAAGGAGGTCGAATATGTGGTGGATTCCAGTAGTCATTGTCGGTGTTATCCTCATTGTAATTCTGTGGGTTATTAACGCACGCCAGAAAAAAACCAAGTAATTCACTGTTTTATGGCGTCACTGGTAACCATCAGCTTAACGTATGTTCGGAGACGGTGTTTTCTTGTATTTAATTTGTCCAATACGTCTCCTGTATTGATGTTGTTTTTATTATTACAAACTGTTCTCCGGAGTTTCATTTCATTCGGTTGTTTATCGATTTATGTTTTAATACAATTTAGAACATTTGATACACAACCATATCATTATTCATTTAGTTGTGATTAAAGATACATCACTGCCTATTTAAAAATAATAAGATAAAATCAATTAATCAT
>PMMG01000057.1 GCA_003162335.1 Dehalococcoidia bacterium | reverse complement strand
CAGACAATTATTTATCGGTATGAGCATGAACGGCAGCCCCGCAGTGGCTTATCTGGTGACCGGACGCAGCCCTGCGAGCAGAGAAAGAAAAGCCTCACCGCTGGATAACGGTATCATCATCGGACCGCTCGGAAATCAGCCTTACGACCCGCTGCGGCATTATACCGGCTTGAAGCATGATAACGGTTCCGGCATAATGGCCGTCAGTAACGGTATTCAGACCGAAGCTATTTTTGAAACCTATAAACTTTTATTCAATACTAATTCCATACCATCCAAAGATTATATGGAGAAAATTCTGGAAGGAGCGCAGGCCGAACCGGATAGCCTCCACACCCCCAGGATTGCGGGAATCGTGACTAACGGTGCGGATAACCGTCCGGTATTTTTTATCGGCATTAAAAGACATGATATTCCTGCCAGAGCTTTTCAGGTAGAACCGGTAGCCGGCAGTTTAAGCGGCTTGTCCACCTATAAAGGCAATCTCGAAAATCCCGAACCGAACGACCCGAATGGGGTAGCTAAAATTGAATTCAAAGGTAAAACCGCAATCGAACTGGCAGAACACCTGTTTGAAATATCGAAGGCTGCCTATAACGGCGATGATGTCCGTGTCTGCGCGGTTGGAGCCATTCGCTCAGAAGACAAGCACAACTGGCAAGTGGCCGTCAGAAACAGGTAAAAATTTCACAAAAATGACACGTCCGGTTAACGGTTTCAGGTTGTTAATCAGATTTTAATGAGTTAGAATTACCCTGAAATTCGTGAAACCGGGGGTAAGAAATGAGAGGGTCGTTTCGTCTGGGGCGCATTGCCGGTATCGAAATCGGTATCCATTACACCTGGCTGCTGGCGCTTGTCATCTTTACGTGGTTGTTTGAACAGACTTTTTTTGTGACTTATCCCGGTTGGGAGACTTATCTCTATTGGGTCACCGGGTTTCTGGCTACTTTCACGCTCTTCGTTTCCGTTCTGGTGCACGAATTAGCGCACTCGCTGGTCGCCAAGGCACGCGGGCTACCCGTTTCCAGTATCACACTCTTCATCCTCGGCGGTGTCAGTAACCTGTCGGAGGAGCCGCAGAGCCCGGGAGTCGAGTTTGTGATGGCGATTGTCGGGCCCCTCACCAGTCTCGCTCTTGGCATTATCTTCTGGGTGTGGTGGTATTTTCTTGCGAAAACCTGGGTGCTGCCGGTATTCAGTATGAATGTTCCGAGCGCCAGGCAGACAATCGCTCTGGCAGTTATCGGTTTTTTGGCTTACTCCAATATCGCGTTAACGATATTTAATTTATTACCGGGTTTTCCCCTGGACGGCGGGCGGGTTTTCCGCTCTATCCTCTGGCATGCTACTCACAATCTAATGAAAGCGACAAAGATTGCGGCCACGGTAGGGCGCATCTTTGGTTGGGGTTTGATGGCGCTGGGTGTGTGGTTTGCTTTGTTTATGCCGGGTGGTTTTGTGAACGGCATCCTGTATATTTTTGTCGGCTGGTTCCTCAACAGCGCTGCAGATAATAGCCGTAATGAAGTTACCTTGCGGGAACATCTGACGGGCGTGCTGGTGGGGCAGGTGATGGAGAAAGATATTGAGTCTGTCCAGCCGGAAACGACGATTTCCGACGTTGTGCAGAAATATTTTATTCAAAAACGGAAGCGGGCAATCCCCATAACCGAGGGTGATAATCTGGCTGGCGTCATTACGATCAGTGACGTCAAAGGTATCTCACAGGACAGATGGCCGACCACGCCGGTGTCGCAGGTAATGCACCGTGAGCCGATTCATGCCGTGAAGCCGGAAGACGATCTCAACGCTGCGATGAAGTTAATCGCGCAATACGACCTTAATCAAATTCCGGTGCTCAATCAGGGCAAACTGGTTGGTATTCTGACCCGCGCCGATGTTATTAATTACCTGCAGCTCAGTCAGGAATTAAACATTAAAGGCAAACAGAAAGCTAATCCCACCGGTACAAAGATTAAACTGTAAAATAGATAGCTGATAATGTAAGCGCTCACAAATAGAAAACGGGAAAAACAGATAAATCCCTCCTAACGAGGCTGTCCGAAAATAGCTATTGGAAGAAATTTATATGGATTCCCGATCAGGTCGGGAATGACAAGTCGTGAATATTCTATTCCAGNNAATAGAATATTTGTTTTTGTCATTGTCGGGCTTGACCCGACAATCCAGGGAATTTTCGGACAACCTCAGCTAACGTATAACATCGAAATGCGTGAAAAAAGACATTAATTCAGCAGTCTGGTTTGGAAATATGCAGGAATCCATTTTAACGCGATAAATTAGTGGATGCCGATTTTGTTTACTGGGAATAGACTTCAGACAATTGTTTCGATTTCTACTCAAAACGCACAACTTAAAACTATTCGCGGAACGCTGAAAAATAAGCCTGATAGTTAAAATTCATTTGACACTATATCAGTTGTTTGTTAGAATCAAGAACGAGTCATTTAAAAAGCTCTTCGAGTTGTCATTCCTAATGCCGTTGGCTACGGAATGTCAACCGCCGGACTGAATAAGTCCCGAGGGCACAGGTGAAAACGCCTGCGCCTCCCGTGTTTGGAAAGGAGAGACGGTTCAGGCATATCTTGCTGTTTGGCGCCTCCTTTCGGGGGCGCTTTTTTTATCGTGTTTTTATACATAGAAGGGAGTGTAAGCATATGAAAAGATCGTTTAGACTATTACCACCGCTCGTCGGTCTCGGTCTGGTTCTGGCGCTAACGGCATCATTGTTAACGGGATGTGTCACCAAGACCGTCACCGTTTCTCCCACGGCAAAAGCAGCGTCACTGACAGTTGTTAGCGGTTCCCAGACAAAAACTTTAAGTCTGGCTGACATTAAAGCGTTGCCCGTGCTTTCCGGTTCAACCGGCGATATTACCAGCAGCGGCACGATCGAAGGCCCTTACGCTTACAAAGGCGTAGCGCTCACCGATATTCTCAAATCAGTTGGGGGCATGACCTCAAATAACGCAGTGCGAATCTCCGCGAAAGACGGCTATTCGATGACGATGTCATACAACCAGGTTGTTAAAGGCGCTGAGTTCCCCACTTATGATAGCACTACAGGCAAAGAAGTTAACTCTGCCGGTCCGATCACCGTTTTTATTGCTTACGAAAAAGACGGTAACCCGATCGATGATTCAATCGGTCCTTTACGTATCGGCATTATGGCGCCCGGCCAGGTCACTGACGGTCACTGGTGGATAAAATGGGCGCAGAAAGTAGAAGTAATTACCATGCAGGCGTCCTGGACGATCAGTCTGCAGGGAGCAATAACACAAAGCATGGATAAATCGACATTTGAATCGGGCGCCGCGCCGGGATGTCACGGCAAAACCTGGACAGATGCGCAGGGGCATGTTTACCTGGGCATCCCGCTCTGGTACCTGGTCGGTAATGTAGACGATGCAAACGGAGACATGTCCTACAGCAATGCCGCCGCCGATGCCGGTTATGAAGTACATGTTGCAAACTCTAACGGGGACATGATTTCGCTTACTTCGCAGCAGGTAAAACGAAATGATAACATCATCCTGGCATACGAGATTGACGGCAACCCCCTGCCGAGCACTCAATGGCCGCTGGCGCTCGTCGGCAGCGCTGTTGATGCCCAGCACCAGATCGGCATGATCAATAAAATCAAGCTGGTCTTTCCGACCATTACTACCGCCACGACTAAATAAGCAACAAATAAAAATAAATGTAAATAATAAAATGGAGGAATAAATTGAAAAAACTTGTAACATGGTTAGGTCTTGGCGTGTTGCTGGCAGCGATGATCATCATGTCATCCTGCAGTTCAACCACCACCGATACAACCACCACTACCACCACTACTACCACGACGGTAGCCCAAACTCCGGCCGGACCGGTTGTCCTGACGGTTACCAGCGGCAGCAAGACAAAGTCCTATTCAATGGCTGATTTACAGGCAATGAAATCAGTTACCGGCAACGGCGGTACCAAGAACAAGAAGGGTGTTGTTACCGGCCCTATTCCCTATAAAGGCGTTGCTCTGATCGACTTATTGAATGCTGTCGGCGGCGTTGCCAGTGGTCAGATCGTCAAATTCACGGGCACAGATGGCTACACTTCCACAGTTTCTTACGACCAGATCACCAGCGGCGGTTTTACTATGTACGATGCGTCCGGAAATCCTGCCACGCCCACCGCGAAGCCTACATTAGCTATAGTCTATTTTGCCAATGGCGCTGCCCTGGACAGTTCTACCGGTCCCCTCGAAGTAGGTCTCCTTTCCAGTGAGAGCCTGGTTTCTGACGGTAGTATATGGGCAAAGTTATTAAGTAAGATCGATGTCGTTGCCGC
Source organism: Dehalococcoidia bacterium (assembly GCA_003162335.1). Taxonomy (GTDB): domain Bacteria; phylum Chloroflexota; class Dehalococcoidia; order Dehalococcoidales; family Fen-1064; genus Fen-1064. The sequence continues at coordinate 45,032 of PMMG01000057.1, read as the reverse complement.
ACCTTAATTAACATACTCGATAAAAACAGTTACGAGAGAAGAAGAAAAAACGTGAAGAGACTGGTGCTGATTTGCCTGCTCGCGAGTTTATTGACCGGAATGGCGGCATGCACCAACTCTTCACCTTCCTCCGGAGTTACCGGTACCGGAAAAACAAAGCTGGTCGTGTTTGAAGCCGACAGTTTAATGGTCCCTTTTTCCCAGGTTAAAAAGGAATTTGAACAGGCTAACCCCGATATTCAAGTGGAGATGCAGGCTCACGGTAGTATTCAGGTAATCCGGCAGGTCACGGAACTCGGCCAGGATGTGGACGTGGTTGCGGTGGCTGATTATTCGCTGATACCGATGTTGATGTATCAGACCAAAATGCCGGACGGCAAACCCTATGCCAGTTGGGATATTATGCCGGCAACTAATCAGCTGGTACTGGCGTACACTTCCAAAAGTAAATATGCCTCTGAACTTAATGCCGGTAACTGGTATCAGATAATCGCTCGCCCGGATGTCCGCTTCGGATTCGCCGACCCCCGCATGGATGCTGTTGGTTATCGGAACCTGATGGCATTGAAACTCGCCGAATCTTATTACCATACCGGTAATATCATGGATAATACAATCGGCAAGTATTTTTCCATGCCCATCACTTCTAACGATATTAACGGCACATCAACTATCCATATCCCGGAATTATTAGAACCAACCGACCCCCATATGGTGCTGCGCGGCGCTCATATGGAACTGCTTGCGTTACTTCAATCGGGGGATATTGATTATACTATCGATTATAAAAGTACCGTCATTCAGGATGGATTGCAATATCTGGAATTGCCACCGGAAATCAACCTGTCTGATGCTAATTTAGCGCAAAACTATGGCAAAGTGGTTGTCAAAGCGGATTATCAGCGTTTTAAAACGGTAAATCCTGTATTCCAGGGATTACCAATTATCTACGGCATGACCATTGCCAATAATTCTAAAAATCCGGGCGCCGCGGAAAAATTCATTCAATTTGTTCTGAGCGCCGAAGGTCAAAGTATTTTTCAGAATGCTAATCAGCCTGAATTGGTACCTCCTCGATGTGATAACATTAATGCACTTCCTGCTTCTCTCAAACCATTGTTTCGTTAGGAGAAAAGGTTGGCAGTTATCTCAAAAATCATACACTCCGTATGCAGTTGGTTAGGCCGCCACCGTTTGCTGGCTGTTTTCAGTATCCTCAGCCTGTTGATCGTGTTGTTTATATTTATTCCACTGGCCAAGCTGATCTTGTTTTCAGATAAAAGCGAATTGTGGCAAGCCCTGCTTGATCCCTCCGTTATGCAATCAATTTTACTCACCCTGTATGCCGCTCTGATCACCGCTGCGATCGGGTTTCTGCTGGGAGTGCCGCTGGCTTACCTGCTGGCGCGCAATAATTTCCCCTTAAAGGGTGTCGTTGAAGGTCTCATTGATTTGCCCATTGTTGTGCCGCATACTGCTGCCGGTATTGCGCTGCTTTTTGTCTTCGGACGGAATTTTTTATTGGGGAAATGGTTTAATGCGATTGGTATTTCTTTTGTCGATTCGTTAGCGGGTATCGTAATCGCCATGCTATTTGTCAGCGTGCCGTTTCTGATCAACTCTGCCAAAGACGGTTTCCGTAAGATCGATGTGCGGCTGGAGAACGTGGCGCGTACACTGGGAGCTTCACCGTGGCAGGTATTTTACCGCGTTACGTTTCCGCTCGCCTGGCGCAGTATCCTGGCAGGTACGCTGATGATGTGGGCGCGCGGTATCAGCGAATTCGGGGCAGTGGTTATTCTGACCTATTATCCTATGGTCACGTCCACATTAATCTACGAACGATTTGCGACTTACGGGCTGACGCAGTCGGTTCCAGTCGCAGCTATTCTGGTGATCATCTGTGCGTTCATTTTTATCGGTTTCCGGTTTGTCTTACAGCGGGATAGAAAACATGATTGAGTTAAAAAACCTGCATGTCAAAGTAGCTGATTTCCTTTTGGAACAGGTCGATCTGGTGGTTTCCAAAGGCGAGTATACTGTTATACTCGGTCCAACCGGTGCGGGAAAAACTGTTTTACTGGAATCGATTGCCGGTCTGCATGCCCTTAGTCATGGCGAGATTATCCTCGACGGTAAAGATGTCACCGGTACTGCGCCGGAAGCGCGCGGAGTCAGTATCGTATATCAGGACTATTCCCTGTTCCCTCATCTTACGGTCAAAGAAAATATTATATTTGGTTTACGCGTCAGACACACAGCGAAGCCGCAAATTGACGAAGCGCTGCACTGGATCTCCGGTTTGTTCGAAATCCAACCCTTGTTAAACAGGTTACCCGCGTCGCTATCCGGAGGGGAACGCCAGAAAGTCGCCCTAGCCCGTGCTTTGATCACCAGACCGCATATATTATTACTGGACGAGCCTTTAAGCGCACTTGACGCGGAAAGCCGCGAAGAGATGCGTTCTCAATTAAAAACGATTCACGATAAGCTCAATATTACTACACTGCATGTTACCCACGATTTTGAAGAGGCCATGTCGCTGGCGGATACCATTGTGGTGATCAATCAGGGGAAGATCGCGCAGGTCGGCCCGCCCGCGGAGATTTTCTATCATCCGTCCTCTGAATTCGTAGCCCGTTTCACCATGGCACGGAATATTTTTAGCGGGAAAGTTATTGGACGGGACACTAAAAGCAGTGTGTTTAGGTGTGACGCCATCGAGATATTTGCTTCATCGGATAACACGAAAGCCGGATTCGCGGTGATCCGTCCTGAAATGCTGCAGCTGACCGCGGAAAAACCAATATTAATTTCCAATTCATTTCCGGGCAGCGTTAAGACAATCGTAGATAAAGGCGCCAATATCCTGGTTACCGTTGATTGCTCCCCGCAGTTCGAATGTTTGCTGCCGCGGCAGCAATTCGAGCATATGGTAATCAATACCGGCAGCCCTGTTTATATCAGCTTTTTACCCTCATCAGTTCATTTGATATAGATATCGTTGGCAATCCATTCTGGCGAAAGCCGGAATCGGCGAAAAGAACAATTATTGCCCTGAGCGCAGCGAATGGCCTTCTTGAGGTTTAAACTTATAATAACCCCTCATCAACATTCTCTTCTCCTGTTTGACAACTTGAGCTGTGAAAGGTAAACTAAAAATTACTTATGACAGATTTAAAGAACGTCGGACAACAGTTGGCTGCATTTCTCAAGAAGCAAAACGCCGATTATATCGAAGCTCACCTGGAAGAAAGCCAATTCAGCGCCATTTCTTATCGCGGCAAACAACTTGAATCCATCAGTAAGACCACCTCAATCGGGGGCAACGTCCGCGCGCTTGTCAAAGGTGGCTGGGGTTTTGTCAGTTTCAACGATTTGGATGACCTTCAAAATAAAGTGGAATTAGCGGTCAAGCAGGCACGTTTTGTCGGTAAAGAAACCAGCCAGTTCTATGCATCCAAGCCGATCGTTGAGGACGTCGTCGCGAAAATCAAAGAAAATCCGGCGCTTATCCCGCTTTCCGAAAAGAAAGCATTACTGGATGAATACAATGATGCCATCTGGAGCACTTCCGGCATCCAGACCTCAAATCTTGGCTACGGTGATGCTAATCGCAAGACTCTTTTTCTGAATTCCACCGGTAGTTTTATTACCCAGGAAAGAGCCGATGTCACCATCCGCGCTGTTGCCGTGGCTGCCAAAGACGGTGAAGTTCAGCAGGCTGGCCTCAGCGAAGGCAGTCGGGATGACTTCCGCCCGGTCCGCAAACTGCACAAGGAAATCAAAAAGCTGGCGCAGCGTGCCGTAGAAATGTTGACTGTCCCTACCATTACGGGCGGGCAATACACGGTCGTCCTCGATCCGATCCTGGCCGGTGTGTTTGTGCACGAGGCTTTCGGACATCTTTCCGAATCAGATTTTGTTTATGAAAATGCGCAGTTGAAAGAGATCATGACGCTCGGCAAGGTTTTCGGCCAGCCGCATTTAAATATCATCGATTCCGCATCGAAACCCGGATTGCGCGGCAGTTTTAAGTATGATGATGAAGGCACACGTTCCACGAAGACCTACCTTATCAGAGAAGGTAAGTTGACCGGACGGCTGCATTCCCGCGAAACCGCTGCGAAAATGGGTGAGAAACCCACCGGCAATGCCCGCGCCATTAATTACCGGCATCCTCCGATCGTGCGCATGACCAACACCTATATCCAGCCGGGAGAATGTTCTTTCGAAGATATGATCGCCGATATCAAAGAAGGTGTTTATGCCAAGAACTGGTACGGCGGTCAGACCAGCATGGAGATGTTCACATTCTCCTCCGGGGAAACATACCGCATCCGCAACGGTAAAATCGCCGAAATGGTGCGGCCGGTAATGCTCAGCGGTAATGTTTTTAACACTTTGATGAATATCGACGCCATTGGTGATGACCTGGATATGAATGAAGGCGGCGGTTGCGGCAAAGGCGGTCAATCGCCGTTGCCGGTTAGTAACGGCAGCCCGCACATCCGAATCCGTCAATGTCTGGTGGGAGGTAAGTAGTTGGAAAAAATCCTTGCTCTCGCCAAAAAAGTGGCTGAAGAAGCCGAAGTTTACATGATTACCAGCGAAGAAACACCGGTGCAGTTTGAATCTAACCGGTTGAAAAATATTCAGCATAAACAGAGTCAGACCGTAGCGCTCCGTATTATTAAAAACGGCAAGACCGGCTATGCCACCAGCACCAGTTTGGAAAATAGACAGCAGTTGGTCGACGATGCGGTCGCCACCGCAGAATTCGGCACGAAAGCAGAATTCCAATTCCCTTCGGCGAAGACTTTTCCTAGAGTCGATGTTTTTGATGCGGCAGTGGAAAAAGTCAGTCTGGAACAAATGACGCAGCTGGGTGAAGAATTGATTGCCAAAGTGACGCAATATTCCCCCGAGGTGATCTGCGAAGGTGGCGTGACCAAGGGCACATACACCCTCTCAATCATGAATTCACGCGGCGGACAGGCCAATTTCCGGCAGAGTGTCTTCGGCCTGGGGATCGAAGGGCAGCGCATCCGGGGCACCGATATGTTGTTTGTTGGCGACCACCAGAGTTCCTGTCACCCGATACTGACAACGGATGAAATAGTCAAGACAACTATCCGCCAGTTGGAGTTAGCCAGAAATACGGCCAAAGTGACTTCCCGTTCAATGAGCGTAATTTTCTCCCCGGACGGCGTTCCCGGTTCGCTAATTCTTCCGTTGATATCGGCTTTTAATGGCAAGATCGTGCTGGAAGGCGCGTCGCCCATTGGTAAAAAACTGGGCGAAATTGTTTTTGATACTAATCTGACAATTGACGATAATCCCCTGGTTCCTTTTAACACGAACAGCCGTCCCTGTGATGACGAAGCTGTTCCCTGCCAGATTACGCCGCTGATCAGTAGGGGTGTGGTCAGTAACTTTTTATACGATTTACAGACTGCCTCCCGCGCAAAAACAAAGAGCACCGGTAACGGTCAACGGCAGGGCGGGTTGCCGGGTCCTTCACCGCATGCCTTTGTAGTTAAACCCGGTAATGTCAGCTTTGAGGCCATGGTGAAAGATATTGATGAAGGTATTATCGTCGAGCAGTTATTGGGAGCCGGGCAGGGGAATAGCCTCGGTGGTGATTTCAGCGGCAATGTTCTGCTCGGCTATAAAATCGAAAAAGGCGAAATTGTCGGGAGGGTCAAGGATACGATGATCTCCGGCAATGTTTATCAACTTTTGAAAAAGATCGCGGCGATCGGCAGCGATGCCAAATGGGTCAGCGGCTTCATGTCCACGCCGTCCATCTGTTGCGCCGATGTCTCCGTCGCGTGCCGGTAGTATAGTAAACATAATATTCAAACCATTTGCCATATTTAGTATCGCCACTTTCGCCATTTCCAAAATTGTATTAGAATTAACCTTGAGTAGAGAATACGGTCAAGGTCAAAATTGATGAAAAAATTCATTAAAATAACCGCCAAACCAAAACTCAAAGCGCCTGTAATGATCGCTGCGTGGCCGGGCGTGGGCAACGTGGCGATGCTGCTGGCCAATTACATGCTGGACAAACTCGATTTCAAAGACCTGGCAGAAATCGATGCCAGCCTGTTCTTCGATCCCATCGGTGTGCTGGCCAGAGATCATATTATCGAAACGCCGCAATTCCCGCAGAGCCATTTCTACTACTGGAAAAATAAGAAAGGCGCTCACGATATTATTCTTTTTGTCGGGGATGACCAGCCGGATGTGAAGATCTATGATTTTGCCGGATGCGTTCTGGATTTCGCACAGTATTACGGCGTGGAGCGGGTGTATACTTGTGCCGCTGCCATGACCAATATCCACTTTACCGAACAACCCAAGGTCTGGGCAGTTGCCACTAATAAATTGCTGCTGCAAGAATTGAGCAAATTCGAATTATTGCAAAAGGGCAGCATTCAGATCGCCGGTTTGAACGGTTTACTCCTTGGTCTGGCTAAAGAAAGGGATTTTAACGGTGTGTGCGTGATGACCGAAGTGCCATCGCAGACTTCCCGCATGGAAAATCCGATGGCCGCACTGGCCATCCTGAAAACTTTCATGCGGTTACTGGACATTGAAATCGAGACGAAAGAACTGGCCGAAAATGCCCGCGAAATGACGGAGCAGATCAAACAGGCCATGACCATTGCCATGGGCGAATATATCGAGCATTTTACCCAACCGATCTGGGAGCAGGGCGAAGGGGAAGGCGAAGAAGATGAAGGCGACGATGAGGGTAACATCGGCGACCAAAACTAGATTACGAGGCATTTCCTTTGTTAGTTAAAGATATTATTAAAGAAATGGCGGATACCGAAAAACCGCTGGTAAATACTCACCTTGCCGATTTATCACAATTGTCTTCCGCAAACGTCAGGGAATTCGAGCAGGTATGGAAAACCATCGAGCTGAAACGCCGCCGTGAGATCATCAACCGGCTGACGGAGCTCGGAACCGACAGCGTGGAATTGAATTTCGATAACGTTTTTATAAATTGTCTCAACGATCCGGATGAGGATGTCCGCAGCGAAGCAATCGACGGGCTTTGGGAAAACGAAGAGCCTTCACTGATACCCATTCTCATTGGATTGCTGAATAAAGACCCATCGGAAAAAGTGCAGGCCAACGCCGCGCTGGCCCTGGGCAGATTTGCACTTATGGCCGAACTTGGCTCGATATCGCCCCGATACGGTGTGCAGGTAGGACAGGTTTTGCTCACTGCAACCGGAGATAAATTCAAAGGGATTGAAGTCAGACGCCGGGCGTTGGAAGCCGTCGCGCCTATCAGCACCGAACAGGTAAAAACTGCCATCAAAACAGCCTACGAAAGCCGCGATGAAAGACTCTCTATCAGTGCGGTCTACGCAATGGGCAAAAATTGCGATCTGAAATGGCTGCCGTTTCTGTTAAAGGAATTAAAAAATGCTGATGCGGAAATGCGTTATGAAGCTGTTAATGCTCTGGGTGAAATTGGTGATGAAGAAATTTTACAATATTTAATTCCCGTTGCTGCAGACTCCGATATCGATGTACAGTTGGCCGTGATCCAGGCCCTGGGTAAAATCGGTGGTAACGAAGCGAAACAATATTTACAAAAGCACGCCAAAGATGAAAATGAAGCAATACAGAGTGCGGTTGAACAGGCGTTGAACGAAATATCCATTCAGGATGACATGACCATCTTCGAGATGTCACCGCAACCGGATACGCATGAACATTGAAGGTAAAAAAGTCATTATCCGTCCCAAGAAACCATCCGACGCGGACAATGATTACCGCTGGCAGACTGACCCTGAGCTCTCCGCGCTGGACGCCATGATTCCCAGTACAATGTCTTACGGTGAGTTCTACCGCGAGTATATCAAATGGCTGAAACACCCTTATCCGGGCCGCATTACCTTCGGCGTAGACACTCCGGAAGGTAAACACATCGGGAATTGTGTTTACTACAACATCGATGAATTAAGTCATGAAACCGAAATCGGGATTATGATCGGCGACCGCGATTACTGGAACAAAGGTTACGGTGCTGATACTATCAGCACCTTGATCGATTATGTTTTCAGCTTGCGGAAATTCAGAAGGATATACCTGAAGACGTTGGAAGATAATTTCCGCGCGCACAAATGTTTTGAAAAATGCGGTCTGACGCCCTGCGGCCACCGCGAGCAGGACGGATATAGATTTTTACTGATGGAGATTTCCTTCACGAAATGGCAGGAAATGCGCAATGCCCGCAAACCGAATAGCGCTTAACCTTTGAATCTATTTTTGAGGGTTTGAAAATGAGAAAATCGTTATTACCCGGCGGCGGTGCCAACCTTTTTCAGGCAATCAAAGCTAAAACCCGTGAAGCGGAAGCATCCGGGCAAAAAATATACCGTCTCTCTATCGGACAACCGGCCGGGCCGGCTCTTTTGAGCGCCAGAAAAGCCGCTGCGGAAGCGGTAATGAGCGACCTGGAATCGATGCATGAATACCAGGACAACGGTTCGCCGGGCATACCGGATTTCTCGCAGCGTTTTATTCAGGCTCACTTTGATTTCAGCCTGGTAGGGAAAGATGTTGCCTATTTGCCGATACCGGGTAATAAACCGATGCTGGGAGTAGCGGAATTAGCCTGCGGCGCTGCCCAGCAGACATATATCATCGGTACTATGGATAAACCCGGTTATCCCACGCCCACTGATTGGGCGAAATACTTGCGTCTGAATCAATATACCCTGCCTTTGAATATAGAAAACAAGTTCCGCTTCAAGCCGGCGGATATTAAGAAAGGCACCAGACTGTTGATGGTTAACTATCCGCACAACCCCTCCGGCCAGATCGCCACCCGCGAATGGTGGCGGGAAATCTGTGCCCATTGCGAAAAAAACGACATTCGTCTTTTCAACGACAACCCGTATTATATCCTTTCACACACTCCCGAGAGCAGTGCTTTGGCCGAAATTGCTACCGGATTCAAAGACCTTTCCTGGGCCGAGGCTTTTTCGGCTTCTAAGGTTATCAGTAACGGCACCGGCTGGAGAATCGGCGCAATAATAGGTTCACCGGATTTTGTCGGCGACATTGCCACGATCAAAGGCAATACCGACAGCGGTTTTGTCGCACCGATGGCAATCGGGGTGCTGAATGCCATGGAAAACGACAAAGTGAATGTGAAAGCCTGCCGCGAATTGTACAAACGCCGTATTGGTATGCTCAAAGATATTTTGATCAAACGGGGTATGAAGTTGGCAATCGAACCCGGCGCCGGATTTTTCACGCTCTGGCAGCGGCCTGACAAAGCCTTTGGCCAACAAATTAAAGACGCCGAGCATTTCAACTACCTGATGATCGAGAAAACCGGTATAGTAGGCGTGCACTTTGAGCCGTATATACGCTATTCCGTTACCGGCGATATCGAAGTTATGGTCAAAGTGATTGATGACGCTTTCGTGCAAGCTGAAGTTGGGTATAAATAAATACGTTTTCATCGTTCCTGCGAAGAAATAATTCATAACAATAATTGATTATTGTAATTTATTGGGTAAGAGAAGAATTGCCCACCATTTAACCCCCACCCATACCGGCGGCCGGTATCTATAACACCGGTTCAGGTTTACCAGAAGCTGTTATTAATCTCCGATTATCTCCTCGTAGTACTTTATTCCCTTCTATTGTAAAGGGCGCTTTACTTTGTAAAAAAGGTGTGCTACTATAATGATAAGTAAAGGACGCTTTACATCACATTTTGAGGAGAATTAAGATTGAAAATAAGATCAAACAATTAAGGGAACAAAACGGTTATACCCAACAGGATCTGGCGGAAAAAGTCACGGTCTCCCGGCAAACGATCATTTCCCTCGAAAGCGGCAGGTATAACCCATCCATCATTCTCGCCTATAAAATCGCTAAGGTTTTTAATCTTGCCATTGAAGACGTATTTGAATTTGATAAGGAGAATTATAAATGAATTTCGAGAAACATTTAAAAAGTCAATTTTTGGTTGCTATAGCATATATTGTGATCGGAGTAATTGCTTTAATTGCGCTAGTTATATTGTTGATTTCAGGAAAGCTAAATGGTAAGCTTTCCGGCATCATTGGCGGTTTAACGTTTGGATTTTTACCACTGGGAATCGGACTACTGTTGGATTATTATCGGGTAAAACGGAATCCCGAAAAATGGAAAAAAGAGATAGAGTTAAAAAATGAAGAAAGAAATATATTCCTGAGAAATAAATCAGGATATGAAGCGTTTGGTATAATGAGTTTTTTAATGTTGGGATTATGGGGGGTAAATATCTGGGTAAATATCTCATCGAGCCTGGTATTCCCGGTTTTGCTGGGGATGATGAGCATTAGTTACTTTACCATTCTGACGATTAACGCGAAGAGATATTGAAGGAAAGTTTTGGGAGAATCAGGGGAACCGAAATTAAGTGTTAGTTGTTTTCCAGCGCCAGTTTATCCATTTCCAACTGCACAGGAATAGGATAATTACCGGTGAAACATGCGGTGCAGAATGAATCAGCAGGCAGGTGGACTGATTTCAGTAACCCTTCCAGACTCAAGTAGCCGAGCGAATCAGCGCCGATGAATTGCCGGATCTCTTCAATCGATTTATGCGAGGCTATCAGTTCTTTTCTGGTGGCCATATCGACACCGAAGAAACAGGGATGCTTGATCGGGGGTGCGCATATCCGCATGTGGATTTCCTTTGCGCCCGCTCTTCTTAACAAATTAACCACTTTTGGGGTGGTAGTGCCGCGAACAATGCTGTCATCAACGACGACCATGCGCTGACCTTTCAGCAACTGTGGCAGCGGATTGAATTTTAACTGCACACCGAGATCTCTGATTCGCTGGTCAGGGGCGATAAATGTACGCCCAACATACCGGTTTTTCAGTAACCCTTCGCAATAAGGCCGGTTAGCTTTATGAGCGTAGCCGATACCGGCCGCCGTGGCGGAGTCCGGCACACCCATCACCGAATCCACGTCAACCGGGTGTTCTATTGCGAGTTGCTCGCCCATTGCCTGCCTGGTAGGATATATCAATTGACCGTTCATTATACTGTCCGGCCGGGCAAAATAGATAAATTCAAAAATACACAGGGCGCGTTTACGGACTGGTTCGGGGAAGCTTTCCACGCCGTTTTGGCTAATACGCACGATTTCACCCGGTTCGATTTCCCGGATGAGTTTGGCGCCGATGTGGTCGAGGGCACAGCTCTCGGAAGCAACGACAAAGCCGCCGTTGAGAGAACCGAGACACAAAGGGCGGACTCCCCACGGGTCGCGTACCACAAAAAGAGCATCCTTGTTTACCATTACCATGGAATAGGCGCCCTGTAAGCGGCGCATGGCATACCTAATACGTTCGATCCAATCTAGCGAGGGAGCCGAAAGGATCAGGTCGCCGATAACCTCGGTGTCCGTGGAACTGCGGAAATTATAGCCCTGGTCGCAGAGCTCATGATAAAGATGTTCGGCATTGACGATGTTACCGTTGTTGGCGATGGCGATCGTATCATTGCCCATTCCAAGCACGAGTGGTTGTATGTTGATACTGCGGCTGGAACCGGTAGTAGAATAGCGGTTGTGCCCGATGGCGATGTGACCGCTCAGTTGCCCGAGGGAGGTTTCATCAAAGACCTGGGAAACTAGTCCCATATCGCCGAAGAATTGGATTTTCTTGCCGTCTGCGGTAGCTATACCGGCGCTTTCCTGACCACGGTGCTGGAGAGCGAACAATGCAAAAAAGGTAAGCCTCGCCACATCCTCACCTGGACAGTAAATTCCAAAGACGCCGCATTTCTCGTGTAAATCTACCACGTTCACCCCGGCTTTCCTTCTCTATTTTTATTATAGTCTTTTTAGGCTGTCACGGTCAAACCAACAACGGGCTGTCAATATCTGATTAGATTCAAAAGTTACAATTTCAAGGACGGGTATGGGTTCGTTCCACGGTGTTATCCACCAGCCAATCCAGCAGCATTACCGTTTCCCCCACACCGTTCAGTGTAAAATCAGCTTCTTTCAAAGTAGCCTGCGAGGTTTCTGAGCCGGTGACCAGAATTGCCAATCCCATAAACTCTTGAACCTCTCTAGCCACGCGGATGGCTCGGAATCCAGGCACATCCCCGACATCATCCCCAAGAAAAATTGCCCCCTGCAGATTGTGCTCTTTGATCAGGCTGGAAACCGCTGTCCCCTTATTGATTTCCACCCGCGGGATAATACTAATATTGTTTTTTTCTTCTATCAAGCGCATATTTTTGCCGTGGGGCGATTTTTGCACCAGGTCCATGATCTGTTGTTTGGCCGTTTCCGGCTGGCGAGTCATATGATAGTGCACGCTGATGGTGGCCCACTTATCCTGGATTATCATGCCGTCCACCGCCCTAAGGGTTTCCAGTTCTGCAGCCAGCTCGCGCATTGCGGTTACAGAAGCAGCGACTTCCGGATGCAGTACTGCCTGGTTATTCTTCCACCATTCCATGCCGTAATGCCCAATGTATTGCACCCCATCAATGTTGACAATGTCTTTAAGCGCTTCGGTTTTTCTGCCGGAGATTATAGCTAGAACTTCAAAACGTTTTACGAGTTTGGCCAGTTGCGGCAGCGTGGGGGGCGGCGGAGTAATTTCCAGAAAGTTGTGGGGGATCTCACTGAGTGTGCCGTCCATGTCGGTGATCAGACCAAACGGCTGACGCTTGAGCAGTTTTTGTAGAACATCCAGATTATCGAGTATACGAGCCACAACTTAAATTTAGCAGTTGGCAGGTGACTAGTCAAAAATAGCCCTCAGCTTGAATTTAGTCTGATATTTCTTTTCCATACTTATTTTAGGTGCGACCATACTATCCAGCCAATACTTGAACGCTGATAGTTGACTGCCAGTATTCATTGACACACTCACGCCGTTAGCTTAAAATCAAATGTAATTGCTTGAATTTGGAGTTACTATCGTGAAAAGCGACGAAATTAGAAGTTCATACCTGAATTTTTTTGAAGAGCGGGGACACAAAATTATCCCCAGTTCTTCCTTAATTCCTTACGGTGACCCCACGCTGCTGTTGACCAGTGCAGGCATGGTGCAGTTCAAACCCTATTTTACGCAGAAAGCAGTACCGCCGGCGCCGCGTCTGGCCAGCTGCCAGAAATGTTTCCGTACGACAGACATGGATTCTGTTGGCGATGCCACGCACTGCACTTTCTTCGAAATGCTGGGAAATTTTAGCTTCGGAGATTATTTTAAAAAAGAAGTTATACCATGGGCATGGGAATATGTGACCCAATACTTGAAAATCCCGCCTTCCCGTTTGTGGGTGACCGTTTTTCGCGATGACGATGAAGCATTTGAAATCTGGCGAAAAACAGGCATCCCCGAGGATAGAATTGTCCGTCTTGGCGAAAAAGATAATTTCTGGGGTCCGGCCGGTAATTCAGGACCGTGCGGACCTTGCACCGAAATCCATTATGACCTTGGCGAAAAACACGGTTGCGGCAAACCGGATTGTAAACCCGGCTGCGACTGCAAGCGCTACACGGAGATCTGGAACCTGGTTTTTACCCAGTTCAACCAGGACGAAAGCGGCAAGCGCACGCTGCTCCCCAAACCGAATATCGATACCGGTATGGGGCTGGAGCGTGTCACGACAATAATGCAGGGGAAGACTTCCTTCTATGACACCGATCTTTTTATGCCATTGCTGCAAAAAGTGACTGATTTATCAGGTAAAAAGTACGGCAGCGACCCGGTTACCGATAATGCTATGCGCATCGTCGCGGAACATGCCCGCGCCATTACCTTCTTGCTGGCGGACGGCGTGATGCCTAGTAAAGAAGGGCGCGGTTACGTTATGCGGCGTCTTTTACGCCGGGCGGAGTACTTCGGGGAGACACTGGCCCACGAAAAGCCCTTCCTGACCATCGTGGCGGAAGAGGTCATCAAGAACATGGGACATGTGTACCCGGAACTGGAAACGAATAAAAAACATATTTTGCATGTTATTACGATCGAAACAGAGGGTTTTCGCAAGACCCTGCCGGTCGGCCGCAGCATGCTGGAGAATACGATCAAATCCATCGAGACTCAAAAGGGGCAGCCAAAGGTCATTTCCGGCAATGACGCTTTCGAATTGCACGATACCTACGGTTTTCCCATCGACTTGACAAAAACCATTGCCGCCGCCCACGGCTTTGCCGTGGAAATGGATGGATTCGAAGCAGAGATGGAAAAACAGCGCGAACGCGCCAAAGCTGCCCAGAAACATGGCGTCAGCGGTAATGCTACCGTGACTATGGAATCAAATATGGAATGGAAAAAAGGCTCGCCGTTGCCAGCTTTTACGGGCTATGAAAAAACTAAAGCTCAGGCATCCATCCTTGCTCTGTTATCCGAAGGTGAATCTGTGGGTGTAGTCAACGAAGGACAAGAGGCCAGCCTGGTGCTGGATGCCACGCCTTTTTACGCGGAAATGGGCGGACAGATCGGCGATGCAGGCGAAATTACAGGTAAATCCGGCCGGTTTGCAGTGATGGATACTGTCAAAACAACATTAGGAATAATTGTGCACCGCGGTAAAATGCTCAGCGGCACGCTTTCTACAGAAGAAATTGTTGAGGCTGAAGTTGATGCCGAACGCCGTCTGGATATCTCCCGCAACCATACGGCCACGCATATCCTCCAATACGCTTTACGTCAGGTACTGGGGAAACAAGTACAGCAGCGCGGCTCATTGGTAACGCCGGATAGGTTGAGATTTGATTTTTCCCACCTTATCGCCATGCTGCCGGAGGAAATTCAGAAAGTCCAGCAGATCGTTAATCATCATATCCGCGAAAATCTGCCTGTTTATGCCGAGGAGATGGCATATCAGAAGGCCGTGGAACAGGGCGCGACGGCGCTCTTCGATGAGAAATACGGCGATAAAGTGCGCGGCCTGAAGATCGGCAAACCGCCGGTCAGTTTTGAGTTATGCGGTGGCACGCATATCAGCGCCACCGGGCAGATCGGCGCTTTCCATATCATTAGCGAAAGCAGCGTCGGTTCCGGCCTGCGGCGTATCGAAGCTGTTACCGGCCGCGGCGCCGAAGCTCATTTCGCAAAATTAACACAGGATTGGCAGGAGATTGCTAAATCCATTGGCGCGACTTCGGAAAATTTGAAAGAAAAAGTCGCGGATACTGTAAACGCATTTGAAACCGAAAAAAAACAGCGGTTGGCAATAGAGAAAGAACTGGCTCATAAAATAGCAGAATCCATCGTCTTGCAACGCTCGCCAATTAACGAAGTGCCGTTCATTTCAGAACATATTTCAAGCGTTTCCACGCAAGGACTGATGCAAATTACTGATTACCTTCGTGAAAGGTATAAAAGCGCTGTCATTGTGTTAGGAACAATTTATGATGATAAACTTTCTTTCCTGGCAAATGTAAGTACTGATCTGGTTGCCAAAGGTTATAACGCCGGAAATATCGTCCGTGAAGTGGCGAAAGTCACCGGCGGCAGCGGTGGCGGCAAACCAACCATGGCGCAGGCCGGCGGTAAAGATAAAACGAAAATTGATGAAGCTCTGCAACTGGTAAAAACACTGGTTGCGCAGCAGGGAAAGTAATGGGGCGTGTTCTGGGGCTCGATGTCGGGGACAGAAGGATCGGTTTAGCGTTAAGCGATTCCGGCGGTATACTGGCTAGTCCGTTGACCATCATTGAGCATTCTACAGAACAACAGGACATTGCAGCTATTCTGAAGATTGCGCAAGAGCATGGCGCCGAACGGATTATTGTCGGTTTGCCGCGCCTGATGAACGGCGATATCGGTCCGCAAGCGCAGAAAGTCCAGACATTTGCAGAGGCAATGCGAGCTGCGGCACAGATTCCACTCGAATACCGCGACGAGCGTTTAACCACCGTTACAGCGCAGCGTTTAAAACAGGAAACCAGTTCCCGCCGGAAAAACAAAGTCATCCGTTATGATGCGATGGCCGCGGCGGTGATATTGCAAGATTACCTGGAAGAGCAGGCGATTATTAAAAAAAGAGCCGAAAGTGGAAGTCCTGGATAGTCTATGAATGAAATCCGTATTCTGAAGACACAGGGCAAAGCCCGCGCGGGCGAATTAAATACGCAGCACGGTATTATCCAAACCCCGGTATTGTGTCCGGTGGGAACGCAGGGTTCGGTGAAAACCCTTACCCCCCAGGATATCAAAGATGTGGGTATGCACATGATTCTGGCCAATACTTACCATTTATATCTGCGTCCCGGCATCCCGACGCTTGAGAAAATGGGCGGCTTGCACAAGTTCATGAATTGGGACGGCGCCATCCTCACTGACAGCGGGGGGTATCAACTCTACAGCCTTTCGAAATTGCGCCGGATTAATGACGACGGTGTGATCTTCCGTTCCCATATTGACGGCAGCCAGCATACCTTTACGCCGGAACTGGCGATCAAATACCAGGAATCGATTGGCGCCGATATCATTATGGTGCTGGATGAATGCATTGATCACAACGAGAGCCGCGAGCGCGTCTGGGCGGCGATGGTGCGCACCCATCAATGGGCTGAACGTTGCCTCAAAGTGCATAATAAGGCGGGTCAGGCTTTGTATGCCATTGTACAGGGCGGGGTTTTCCCTGATCTGCGAAAAATATCTGCGGAATATCTAACTGCTTTGAATTTTGACGGTTATGCCATCGGCGGGCTGAGTATTGGGGAACCCAAGAACGTGACTTTTGACATAACGGAGCAAACAGTCGGTCTTTTGCCTGCGGATAAGCCGAGATATTTAATGGGTGTGGGTGCGCCGGAAGATGTAGTGGAATGTGTGGCGCGAGGCATCGATATTTTCGACTGCGCCATGCCGACACGTGTCGCCCGCAACGGAGCCCTTTACACTCCCACCGGCAGGGTAGACATCGAAAATGCGGTTTACAGTCAGCAGGACAGCCCTATCGACGCAACCTGTCACTGTTATACCTGCCGGAATTTCTCTGCAGCTTACCTGCATCATCTTTTCCGCAGTAAAGAGCTGCTGGCCTACCGGCTAGCCACAATCCATAATCTGGCGTTCATGAGTAACCTGGTGCAATCTGTCAGGAATTCTATTCTTGACGGCACTTTTAGCACATTCCGCAGTGAGTTTTTGTCTCAATATCAGACAACAGATGAAAAAACGCGCATTTCTCAGAAGCAAAAGTGGCTGGACGCCAGAGAGAACAAAACTCTGTACGAAGCGTAATACTGCACTGCTAAATCACTTCAAATACCCCCCAACAGGAGAAAACTATGCAACAACAATCTGATAATACATCCGATATGGAAAAATCAATCACAAATTACAATAGCAGGACACCGCTTTTAATTGCTATGTCTACTACACTGGTATGGAGATAAATGGTTACCAAAGCAACTCATTCCGGTGGAGATCGGAATCGCTTATTTCTTCCCCATTATCTTATCGCCGCAATGTTCGCAATTGGTATTTCTGACGACGTTCAGTTCAGTGAATTTCATATTAAACCCGTCGTAGATCAGCAGCCGGTTGGTCAGCAGCGTGCCAATTCCTGTTAAATACTTGATCACTTCTGTGGCCTCGATTGCTCCGATAACCGCCGGTGTTGTCCCGAGCACTGGAAACCAGGTTTTCAGCGGTGCGGCATGATAGAGGCACTTAATGCATGCGGTTTTACCGGGAATCACGGTCATCGCCCGGCCTTCCAGTCCGGAGACTGCTCCGTGAACAAACGGAATTCTGGCGGCGATTGCGGCCTGGTTCAGCAGATACCGGGTGGGCATGTTATCCATTGCATCGACAATAACGTCAAATCCCGTTACCAGTGTTAGTATATTAGTCTCGTCAATAGTTGTGTTTACCGCTTCTATGTTTATATTTTTATTTAATTGCGTTAATTTTCCTTGCGCGGAATAAGTTTTTTCCATGCCGATGTCTTTTTCCCAATGTAAAATTTGCCGGTTAAGATTGCTCACTTCCACGCGGTCATCATCGATAATGCGGAGGGTTCCAACTCCGGCGGCAGCCAGGTAGAGCGATATCGGCGATCCCAATCCGCCGCTCCCGGCAATCACGACGCGGGCTTTTTTCAAATTTTCCTGTCCTGCTTCACCGAAACCGGGAATCATGATCTGGCGATCGTAACGCTGTTTTTCTTCAGGTGTTAACACTTGCTAATTCACACTTAAACCGATAATTTACTGAGCGAAGAACTTGCTGGCCACATTATACGCGCTGAGATTCACGGTTTTAATGCCGTCGCAGACTTTTGCCAGGGGCACCCCGATTATTCTAACGCCTTTTAATGAGGTCATTTCCCCATATTTTTTCGTCTTGATGAGATGGGTGGCTTTAACGCCGAACGCAGTGGCTAAAGTGCGGTCATATGCCACCGGCGTGCCGCCGCGCTGAATATAACCGAGTGTCGAAACCCTGGTTTCGATGCCGGTGCGTTTCTCCAGGATTTCTCCTAATTGCTGTCCGACACCGCCCAGACGCGGCGCGGGGCTGTCTTCACCGGCATGTTCTTCTTGTAATACATTGTGGCCCATCAGTTTAGCGCCCTCCGCCACAACAATAATGCTGAAATAAATGCCTCTGTTTTTACGCCTTTTCAGTTTATCGCAAATAGCTTCGAGCCTTTCTTCCGTGACCGGGATTTCCGGAATGAGGATTTCATCGGCGCCGTTGGCCAGCCCGGCGTAAGTGGCGATCCAGCCGGCGTCACGCCCCATCACTTCCAGTACCATGATGCGGTGGTGACTTTCGGCGGTGGAACGCAGTCGATCAAGCGCATCCGTAGCTACCTGCACTGCGGTTTGGAAACCAATGGAGAAATCCGTTTCAACAACATCGTTGTCAATAGTTTTCGGGATGCCGACCAGGGGAATCCCCTGCTGGAACATTTTGTAAGCAAGGCTGAGACCGCCGTTGCCGCCCAAAACTACCAACGCCTCTAATCTCAATACGTTAAAACGGTCTTTTACTCTTTGCACGCCGTTTTCAACGCGCAATGGACTGACCCGGGATGTGCCCAGGATGGTGCCGCCGCGATCGATAATGCCGGATGTCCTCATCACGTTCAACACTTCATCGTCGTGTTCCAGTAAGCCCTCCCACCCGTTGTGGATGCCTATTGCTTCGTAACCGGACCAGATGGCAGTCTTGGCACAAGCGCGGATTGCCGCGTTGAGACCGGGACAATCGCCCCCGCTCGTCATGATGCCGATTCTCGGTTTTCTTTGTTCCATTTGATTCCTCCAGCAATACCAGTATGATTACAATTTAGATGGTTAGAGACTCTATGTCAAGATAGATGAATAAAAACTTAAGTTCTATTTTAGCTGAAATAGGGATTTCGCGGTCGTTTCTCCATTTTTTAAGGGCGACACAGAAGGATTTATGCTTAATTATACTTTTTTAAGGTGAATAAAGCCTTCTGAGCTTTGCAATTTTACTGTTAATCTTCTTTAAACCGGTATCGATAATTTGACAGCATCCTCGGCAAAGAACTATTATCAGTATATGAGAATGAGAATCAATCGCAATAACCTCAGTACATTGCAGGGGCACCCGCAAACCAGGCAACGCGAACTACTGTTAAAAATAATGCGTAAGGCCAACCGGCACGTTGACGCTAAAGAATTATTTACGCTGGCGGTAAATGAAGACAGTTCTATCAGTCCTGCTACCGTTTATCGAAACCTGAAACTTTTCAAAGAGCTGGAATTGATTAACGAGCAGCGGTTGGGGCAGTCACGTTGTTATTACGAAATCAAAAACTCTCATGAACACCAGCATTTGGTTTGCAATAAATGCGGCAAAGTTGTCGATTTTGATTGCCCTCTGAAAGCGATGATAAAAAAAGTGAAAGATGAAAAAGGTTTTATCGTCGCCAGAGCGGAGGTCTTTCTGGAAGGCTACTGTTCGGAGTGCGTTAGAGATAGCAAAAAGCATAAAAACGCTGTTTAAAGAAATGTTAAAAAGAAGATAGCTAAAATAAAAAAGGGGGGATGTAGATGGTAGTAGAAATTAACGATCAGAATTTCGAGAATGAGGTAATTAAATCCGCTGTACCGGTGGTGGTGGATTTCTGGGCGCCGTGGTGCGGCCCGTGCCGGTCTTTGGCGCCGATTACGGAAAAATTGTCGGAAGCTTATGCCGGTAAGGTTAAGTTCTGTAAGATTAATGTCGATGATAATCAGGCAAATGCTCGAAAGTATAATGTCATGAGTATCCCGCTGGTGCTCTTTTTCAAAGCGGGAGTGCAGAAAGACAGTTCGCTGGGTTTGGTCCCGGAATCAGTGCTGAAGAAAAAAGTCGAAGCATTAATCCAGCCATAAACAGTATTATTAGTAATACTTTACATAAAACTGGGAGGATAATATCATGGCGATCTCAATTGACCCCATTTGCAAAATGAAGGTAGAAGAGACAAACTGTAAAATAACATCTGAATACAAAGGCAAGAAATATTTCTTCTGCGCGCCCGGTTGTAAAAAAGCTTTTGATAAAAATCCGGAAAAGTACGTCGAAACGGAAACTCCGCGCGGCTGAGGCTGATAAACAGCTTAAGTTTAAGCGGAATCGATTCAATTGTTTTTTTACCGTTTTGGTAATAATACGGCGGAAAGAATAAAATTATTTTTAAAGCAAGGTTGCGAGGATTATACATGAGCGAGCAGAAATTAGATATTAATGAACTGAAAAAGGGCGGGATGGTACCGCTTCGTGAAAAAGATATGTTTTCCATCTGGGTGAAGACGGAGTGCTGCAACTTGAATTCCAAACAATTGCGGAAAGTCGCGGATATTACGGATAAATACGCCCGCGGCTCTTTGCTGTTTACCTCCCGCCAGATTCCGATCGTCCCGTTTGTTAATATCAGAGATGTATTCACGGTGAAGAGTGAATTAGCCGAGGTAGGCGTAGGAATGGACCATAATGGGCCCATCGTCCGCAATCTGAACATCTGTTATGATGATAAAACCTGCGCCGATGCAGTCATTAATTGTATACCGTTAGGTGAAAAATTGGAGAAATTTTTCGGCAGCCAATTGGCGCATAAGATAAAGATCGGGGTAGCAGGCTGCAGTAAGGACTGCGTGATGTCCCGCGTCCTGAACGATATCAGTTTTGTCGGCGTAGAATATAACAAAAAGAAAAGTTACGAAGCATATGCGGGTGGGAGGCTTGGGGTGAATCCGTTTGTCGGCATTAAAATGGCCGAGCAGTTAACGGAAGACGCATGCGTCAATCTCACACAAAACTACTTCGACCTTTTAGCCGCCGAAGGCAAAAAAGGGGAAAGGGCGGCGGATGTTATCAATCGATTAGGTCTTGATGAATTTAAAGCCAAGATAACACGAGACCTCGGACGGAATGCCACTTTACCGGCTGTCCATTTCTCTAGCGCCAGTGAGAAGCAGCATAAAGTCAAACAGGTTTTAAAGATCCGGGCCGTCTGCGGAGAAGTCACCACAGAGCAGGTCAGGAAAATTGCGGATATAGCCGAAAAATACGGCAATGGTATAATTCACTTTGCGGTGCGCGGCGCGCCGGAGATTCCCGGCGTTATAGCTAAATCAATTCCAGTAATTATAAAAGAACTGGCCGCGGTAAACATGGCGTTAATTGAGGACAATGTCGAAAACTTCCAGTCCTGTTTTGGCGGATATTGCAGCGAAGGACTCTGTGATCCGCAGGCGCTGCTCAAGCGGATCGAAAAGCGGATCCAAGAATTAGATCCGGGTGAGATAAATATCACTGTCTCCGGCGCCGGTTGTCCCAGTTCCTGCGGCATTGCGCACCTTAGCGACATCGGGTTTCACGGCGTGATGATTCCCGTGGTCGATTCCGCAATTTGTACAGGTTGCGGTACCTGTGTGGCGGCCTGCAAACGGAAAACCATCCAGGTAAAAGATAAAAAAGCTGTTATTGAAATGAAAAATTGTGCTTTTTGCGGAGCTTGCCGCTCTGCTTGTCCGCAGAAGGCCATCACTTCAAAAAGACAGGGTATTGCCGTTTTACTGGGCGGCAGGGGCGAACCGGGCACCACACTGGGTGTAAAAATCACCGAATTCGTTTCGGAAGACGAAGCATTTAGAATTACCGATAATTTATTGCAACTGATCAAAAAGAACGGTCTGAATACGCGACAGTTAATCGACAAAATGGGGTTTGATGACGTAAAGAGGACAATACTTTTTAAACCTGTAAAATAAGTTGGATATTTTTTCGGATTCCGACTGACAATGTAGACAAAACCCCCGTCCTAAAAGATAAAGGACGGGGGTTTTTCATTATTCATAACTCAGCACCTAGAAATGCAGTTCCATCGCCCGCGGCGGGCAGGTTTTAATGCAGATTCCGCACGCAATACACTTTTTCTCTTGGAATTTGATCTGGCGTGTCGTTGTGTCCAGTTCAAACACGCCCACCGGACAGATGGTGATACAAGCGCCGCAATGAGTGCAGCGTTCTTCGTTACGGATGACATTCTGACTGAGAGATTCGATAATCACGCCCGCCTCCTTCAGGTAAGCAATGCCTTTGTCATATTCTTCCTGTTTACCTTTTAGTTCGAGCACCATCAAGCCTTCTTCGTCCTGAGTGACGGAGGCCTTGAGAATATTGAATTCGAGATCGTGGTCTTTGATCAGGTGAGAAACGATCGGCCTGTCTACCAGTCTTTTTGGAAAGTGCAACACTATTTTTTTATCTACCATTTTTATAATTCCTCGTAATTTATTCTCAGTGATCGCATATCCGCGCTAACGTTCGATAGGCCTTTCGTTTAAAGGTTTGAAAGTGAGACCGGTTTCAGGGCCGGGTAAATAAGCGACCGGCTGGGTCAACTCAAATTTACCAGTCTTTATCCAATCCTTCAGCGTATTGGCAATTTCCACTGCCCGAGGATAACTGGAGAGGGACGCCGTAGGGACTTTTTTACCCTGCAGTGTGATTTTCCCGCTCTTTAACTGGGCGTAAGTCACTTCACCGACCGGCTCGTTTCTGCGGTTGGGATAGGCATCCGAGTAGTCAATCACCGTGCCGATGATCTGGTCGTCGGTGACGGTGGTGTATTTCAGAATTTCTTCGGATAATATCGGAATCGGCACCCCGATGCCGACAGTCAGTGTTGGGCCGTAACCCAGCATACTCGTGCCGACAAGAAAGCGCGGACTCATCTGTTTCAGGTCGCCGATAACTGCCAATGTGCCGGCGCCGCCTTTCGGCACACCGTTCTCACTTCTGGCTACGGTGGGATTAAACTGCGTTCCCTGCCAGGCCACGTAACCGACACCGCCGCCCAGGAATATCTTCGTGGCGATGCCGATCGTCTTATAATATGGGTCATTTAGCAGCGGCGAGAGTTGACCGGCGCTGCAATAAGTGGCGTTGCCGAGGTTTGGTTTCAGCACCCCCATGTATGTATAGATCGTTTTATTCGATAGGTTAACCGCAACATTGTAATTCTGGTAGGCGTTTCTGACATTGAACAATACCGCTTCGTTGAGATCTTTGATATTGATCCAGGTTTCCAGTTTCTTACGCGGGTAACAATCCGTGCCGTAAGCGGTAGCCTCCAGTCTTACATCTTTGCCCGCCACCAACTCTTCGATCACATGCCCGCCGCCGTAGTTAAACTCACCAGGATGTATTTTATTGCGCGGGTCATCATCCGGAGTGGCTGTCGCGCCGAGAAACAGGTCGACGGCTGCCAGGCCGGTGTAAGCTGGCACATCGTTCAGATATGATCGCCCGCCGCCGAGTTTGATGCGCGGCTTTGAATGTCCGATATTAAAATAAGCGCCGGATGAACACATCGGGCCGAAAGTCCCGGTAGTCACCACATCAACTTCTGCGGCTGCTTCTTTCAGCCCTTTTTCCTTCACAACGCCGATGATTTCTTCGGCTGTAAAAACTACTGCTTCACCTTTTTTTATTTTCTGATTTATCTCTTCAATTGTCTTAGCCATTTTTCTCCTTCACCGTATGATATTTGGTTCTCAGTATTCTGTCAATAAACAAAAAGCCCGGAAACAATTGTTTCCGGGCTTGGTTCAGCTTTACCATGGGAAGGGATTACAACATGATCCCCGAACTGGCGGTACACCAAGCCCGAGGCATCATCATGGTCGATGTTTCTCTTTGACTTTTGCGTTGATTCCAGTTCGGCACGTTTAAACTCCCTGTCTACTTACTTGATTTTCTTAATTATAGAAGCTAATTATAATTATTGTCAACGCGTGGTTAAAATTTCAGTTTACCTTTTCGAAATCGATAAACCCCATATTCACATCGACGTGAATAAGTTTCACTTTCAGCTGGCTACCGACATCAATTCCCTCAAAACCATGGAGCAAACGGCCTTCGATCGGCGGTTGGAAGATACGTACCCATGTTCCTTTGTCCGCAGCACCGGTGCAGATGGCATCAAAAATATTACCAACCCTGGAAGAAAGCAGCATAGCAGCGGCCGATTTGGCGATCTGACGTTCTACTTTGTTGGCGTCATCTTCTTTCAGTGTGCAATGTTGCGCCAGTTCCGTTAATTCGGACTGACTATATGGTTGGGACATTCCGCCCAGAGTTGCTTTCAGGATCCGTTGCGTAATCAGGTCGGGAAAGCGGCGGTTTGGTGCAGTGGAATGGGTGTAATCTTTGACCGCAAGCCCGAAGTGGCCCGGCGCCGTCTCATCCGGCAGTTCAACGACATATTCGCCGGAGCCGAGCAGTTTAATGATAACGAGCGACAGGTCTGGAAAACGGAGAGGGTCGGCCGCTTTCTGTTTGACCAAAAAATCTGCCAGTGCCTTCGAATCCGGTGCAACAGGCAATTGAAAGTTATGCTGGGCGGCAATTTCTACAATGCGGTCCCAGCGCTTCGGAGAACGGACGACACGCCGCAATGATGGTATTCGTTTTCCTTTAAGAAAAACCGCCGTGACATCGTTTGCCGCAATCATAAAATCTTCGATAATTTCCTTCGCCCGGTTTGTCTCATCAATTTGTAAGTCTTTTATCTCGTCTCCATCAAAGATTGGCAGGGTTTCCAGAGTCTGTAATTCCAAAGCACCGCGTAAATGCCGCTTTGCCCTTAGTTTTTGCGCGACCGTATCCTGAATCCGGAGGTTCCCGGCCAGAGCAGCGTCGACAACTATAGATTTATCCGGAGCAGTTTCTTTACCTTCCAGCCAGGCTGCTACCGCGTTATATGCCAGCTTGGCATGATTTCTGACCACAGCTGGATAAATGTCTGAACCTTGTATATCACCGGAATCGCTGACCGTGATTTCGACGATTATCGCCGGGCGGTCTTCCTGATAATTAAGCGATGTCAAATTAGTGGATAGGTTTTCCGGAAGCATGGGAAAAGTTTTTCCAGCAGTATATATAGAAGTCGTGTTCTGATGGGCATGCTCATCAATCGCATCGTTCTTTTTTACGAGAGTATCCACATCGGCGACAGCCACATAAACCTTGACGGCACCTCCAGGCAGCACTTCCGCAACGGTCAACTGGTCAAGGTCTTTGGAATCGTCATTGTCAATTGATGCCCAAAGGAGTTGGCGCAAATCTTTTTTTACTGCCGTTACCGGAGCAATGGTATTTTGAATCTGCTCCATTTCTTCAAGCGCGGCACTAGAAAAATCCGGCAGGAACCCTTGTTCTTGCATGACACGTCGGGCGATTTGTTCGAGAATGCTTTTCCCCGTTTTTTTATCAGAAGTTGTCATTGTTAATATCCCCTTTTTATTATTTTTACCTTCAGTCTCAGGTTATTTATCTAAGCCAATTGTACTAATCTATAAAAAACTTTCTTTGCGATTTCGGCGGCAATGATATAGATTGCAACGATGCCGATGATTGCGAAAATAAACGAAATCGGTAATTTACTGAATCCAAGTATCTGAGCTAATGGTGTAAAAGGTAAAATAAACGTTGCTGCGACGACCGATAAAGTAGCTATCAGTAAAGATTTACCGGGGCGGCTGTGCAAAATAGTTTTTCGACTTCGAATTACCAGCACGACCAAGGAAGCTGAAATTACCGATTCCATAAACCACCCTGTTCGAAATTGGCTTTCAGAAGCATGCAAAATCACCAAAAGAGCGCCAAACGTCAGATAGTCAAAAACGGAGCTCAATATTCCGAAAGTCAACATAAACTGGCGGATGAACTTAATGTTCCACCGCCGTGGTTGCATCACTGCTTCAGTATCAACGTTATCTGATGCGATATTCATTTCCGGGAAATCTGTCATCAGATTTGTAAGCAGAATCTGTTTGGGTAATAGCGGCAAGAACGTGAGGAAGATGGATGCGCCCGCCATGCTGAACATGTTGCCAAAATTAGCGCTGGTGGCCATAAACACATATTTTAATGTATTGGCAAACGTAATCCGTCCTTCCTGTACGCCCCGTTCCAGCACGCCCAGATCTTTCTCGAGTAAGACAATGTCCGCAGCTTCCTTCGCCACGTCTGCTGCGCTGTCTACAGAAATCCCGACGTCGGCGGCATGCAGCGCCGGAGCATCGTTTATCCCATCACCAATATAGCCAACCACGTTGCCGGCTTTTTTCAGGGCAATAATAATGCGCTGCTTCTGGTTGGGCTCTATTTCCGCAAAAAGGCTCACTTGATTGGCTTGCTGGACTAGTGCGGCATCCGAAATGTGCAGAAGGTCTGAGCCTGTGATTATCCTTGAGGTTGATAATCCTACCTGTTCGCCAATATGTTCTGTCACCAGTCGGTTATCGCCGGAAATGACTTTTAAAGAAATGCCCTGCTGTTTCAACTTTTTTATGGTCTCAGACACGCCTTTCTTAACAGGGTCATCGAGCACAATGAAACCCAGGAATGTGAACTCCTTCTCATCGTCTTTGGAT
The DNA here is from genome assembly GCA_003162335.1 of Dehalococcoidia bacterium. Taxonomy (GTDB): domain Bacteria; phylum Chloroflexota; class Dehalococcoidia; order Dehalococcoidales; family Fen-1064; genus Fen-1064. The sequence continues at coordinate 18,103 of PMMG01000057.1, read as the reverse complement.
ATCGTCGTACCCGTGATGTTACTGCGGTAAGCTATTCCCAATACGCGAAATCCCTGGCGGTTGTAATCTTCAAATTGAGCCTGTATCTTTTCCCGGACACTGTTCAGGCTTACAATACCACCGGCCGTCTCAGCTTGGGAACAAATAGAAAACAGGTTAGGCAATGTACCTTTGCTGATTATCTGGTTCCCATCTTTAGCCGATACTAAGATGCTTAACCGCTTTCGCACGAAATCATAGGGCACTTCATCCAATTTTTGGTAGCCGGAAATATCCAGTGCTTTATGCGCGCGAATGGCGGTGTCAATCGGATTATTGTACCCGGTTTCATAAGAAGAATTAAGATAGGCATATAATAAGACTTTCTCATTTTCATTACCGTCTGCGCCCGCGAACGAATGCAACTGCATAATTCCCTCGGTTAAAGTGCCGGTCTTGTCAGAACAGAGTATGTTCATACTTCCGAAGTTTTCAATCGAGGCTAATCGTTTGATGATGACCTTTTGCTCCGCCATTCGTTTAGCCCCATGGGATAGGTTGATGCTGATGATGACCGGTAACAATTGCGGGGTTAAACCAACTGCCAGAGCCAGAGAAAAAAGAACTGAGTCCAGCAACGGCCTTTTGAAATATATGTTAATGGCGAGTATTGCCATCACCAGAACCAGTGTCACAATCATGAGAAAATAACCAAATTGTTTTACACCGTGTTCAAATTCAGTTTCTGCAGGTCTGAATTTTAAATGTTCGGCAATTTTTCCAAATTCGGTGCTGTGACCGGTGTTCACTACAGCAGCCCTGACGCTGCTGCTGATTACATGTGTTCCCATAAAAAGAGAGTTTGTCCGGTGAGCAATCGGTGTCTCTCGTTGCAATATTCCGGCTAATTTCTCTGCAGGGAAAGTTTCGCCGGTCAGAGTGGCCTCATCCACAAAAAGATCTTTCGATTCAATAATCAAACAATCCGCCGGAACAACATCTCCGGCTGAAAGCAAGACAACATCACCGGGAACAATTTCTTCGGCAGGAATCTCGACAGGATTCAGGTCACGTACAACGGAGACTTTCAGCTGAACGATAGCCATCAACTTTTGGACGGCCATTGTCGAACCTCTCTCTTGCCAGAATCCCAATAAGCCGCTAACCACTACGATGGTTAATATTATGCCGCCATTGATCGGGTCTCCCAGAAAAAATGCCAAAACGGCAGCGATAATTAAAATGAGAACAAGGGGACTTCTGAATTGGTTGATCAGGAGGGTTAATGTATCGGTTTTTCCTTTAGGTTTAAGAAGGTTGGCACCAAAACGTACCAGCCGCTTTTGCGCTTCGTCCTGGGTCAATCCATTTCGGCTTGTCCCGAGTTGATTAAACGCGTCTTCGGGGGAAAAAGTCCAAAACGGCTTGTTGCCTTGGCCCAAAGAGATTGTCATTATATATTTACCTTATTTTCCAGCTCAGATATTTTCGCCAGCCTGCGCTTGAACCTCTCGGTCTCCTTGAAGTGAGCGTTTAGAAAGGTTTGCACTAAATCCCAGGCCAGCGCATGTCCGGTAATCTGTCCGCCCAGGCACATCACGTTCATATCATCGTCTTCCACCCCCTGGTGAGCGCAAAAGGAATCAGTGATCAATGCCGCGCGTACTCCCGGTACCTTATTTACGGCAATGCAAGCCCCGACACCGCTATCGCATATGGCCAGACCCCGGGGGATCTTATTTTGTGCAACAGCTCTAGCCATCGGGATTACGAAATCAGGGTAATCGTCTCCAATATCAATTTCTTGTGCGCCGAAGTCGTTGACCTCATAACCGGCGTCTTTGAGAGCCTTTGCCAAATACACTTTTAACTCAAATCCGCCGTGGTCTGCCGCAATACCAACCAGCATTTAAATTCTCCCTTACGAAGTTGGTTCAGACTGAAGTCCTGACCTCACGGAGAGCTTAAATAAACTCACTTTAATATAACCAGATAGGGGTCCTGCCGGTTTCAATTAAGCAAAGAAGGAAATAACTAGATCCGAAGATCTCACGTAATGCTATTGATGCTTAGCGAAATAATAATCGGCATCGATCTTGGCTATCTTGCTTGTCTCCGAATCCGTAGTAACATTAGCTAACGCTTGCAAAGCTCGGGCGGTTGCTAACACATCGCCTTTATGCGCCTTCAGAGCATTGGCCCGCCTGATTTCAGCCGGTAGATCCTTATGCCATTGCATTTCTACGTTATGCTGATACCATCTATCAGTTATGGGCGTTTTCCCGGGTTTCCCTTTGTCTTCGGTGTAATAGGATGTTGCTTTTGCGACAGTTCCGTTTTCCCGCACGTAACTTTTCCGGGTTATTTTAATTTTAGCTGCCATATTCTACCTCCTTTGAGATTAAGAACCAGCATGAGTTTTTCAATAAAATAACGAACTAAGTTTTACTCTAAAACTATCGGTACTAGAATAATTTGAAGACTTGCTTCAGTAACCAGAGGATTATCAAAATGACACCAATGACCAATGCAATATAAATTAGTCCCCCCAGACTCCAGACGAATATCCCCAGCAACCATAGTATCAACAGAATAATGCCGATAATCAATAAAAACCCCATATTACACCTCTACTATTTATTTTCCCTCAGTATCTTATGTACTCATGTTGGTTGTATTCTACTTCACGGTTAGTAACAAAGGTATAACGAATTGGATAAAAACATGACAAATTGGTGACAATATGGTAGCAAGATAAGATTCCAGAGTGAATAAGTGCAATATATTATTTGTTCTAATTGCGGGATTGGTCCGGCTTTCTTAATTTGCGTAAAAAGTAAAAAAGACTACACTTAATTGTTATATTTTACGAGCAAATGTTATGACTTCTTTATACTGATTCTCTCATGATTATGAATGTATTATGATTTATTTTATTTACGAAGATTAAAGGTGAGAAAAATGGAGTACCTGCAACCAGTTATCTCCGTTGCCATTATTCCTCCGACCGAAGGGGGTATCTTTAACGGTAAAATCACTAACGATGTATATACAAAAAGCGGCGCTCCTTCCAATAGCGTAGGAGCGATTGACGGTGTTTTAAAAGCTGCCGGCTTTACGAAAGTGTTTACGGAAGACAGCCGATTCTACCCGGAATATGGAAAGTTTACACAATCTGATATAAGAAGAATTTTTCAAAGCGATATTTTGGCGCTCAGCGGTACGACTCGAAATACCGATTCTTCCCTCGATGCTGTTCGTCAATATAAACAAACTAATCCGGTAGGAAAAGTAATCGCAGGAGGTTTCGGTCCGAGTTTTGAACCGGAAAAATGGCTTTTAAGCGGAGTCGATGTTGTTGTACGGGGAGAGGGCGAAAAAACGGCTCCGTTGGCAGTAAAAGCCATAATAAATGGTGAACCATTGGAATATATCAAAGGAATCAGCTACCAGATAAACGGAGAGGTAAAACATAATGAAAATAGCCCGTTATTAACAGAACAGGAACTCTCTGAAGCGCCGTTCCCCTTTTATCCGGAATACATCAAGAAAAAAAGGAACTTGCATACGGTTAATGAATCAAGAGGCTGTTATGGAAATTGTAAATTTTGCTGTGTCACCGTTGCCTATAAACACACATACAGAATGAAAACCCCGGAAAGGATCGTCGCCGAAGTTAGAGACAGTAAAGACGGAGAGGCTATATTCTTTACGGGCGACAATTTAGCTCCAAGACCTAAACGAGCCGCTTCCCGGCAAGTTGCGGAAAAACTGATAGAATCAAAGTTAATCAGGCGGTATTTAGCCCAAATAGATGCCAGCTTCGCGGAAGACATCGAACTTGTGAAATTATGGAAAAAAGCCGGGCTATTTGCCGTTTTTCAGGGAAAAGAGTCGATTAATTCAGAATCTTTGAAAAATATCAGTAAACCATTTACCGCCGAAGAAAGTATCAAGTCAACCGAGATATTAAGAAAGCTCGGGTTCTTTGTACATGATATGTTTGTTGTGGGAATTGACGGCGATACTCCCAAAACTATAGAAAACTTTAAAAACTTCTTAAGAAAAGATAATAAATCGAGCAGCGGTCAACTGTTGATACTAACGCCTTTTCCCGGCACACCCGTGGGTGATGAAAAATCGATTTTTGAGTTTGCCCAAAATGAGAGCAACTTGTTTGATGCGCAACATCTTGTGACGGCACCCCCTCGCGGGTTTACATGCTCGGGTTTACAAGAAACAGATCTGGATCTACATTTCGATCTTTTCAGTAACCGCCATCTATCGCGTACGTTATTTTATGATTCCAGGCAGCTTTTTTCTGATCCGGTTAGAGCATTCAGATTATTCGCTACTGACATCTTCGCCCACGTTTATGCCAGGAAAACAATTGGATCCATGAAAAATGATCCATATTACCGGAAACATTTGAAAAATTTAAGACAAGTCGATAAAAAAATGACTGAAGAAAGAAAGATAAGCCCCGGCTAACGGCTTGAAACCAATATCAACATTATGGGAAAGCTGTTGGGCTTCCGGGGTGAGTAGGAAAATAAAAGGAAGAAACAGACGTGGAAACTGAACAGAATAAAATTTTGGAAGCGCTCAAAATTGCCATCGATATCGAAAAAGAGGGGAAAGAATGTTACCTCCAGGCTGGGCAGGATAGCGGTAACGATGTTGGCAGGAAGATATTTGGGTCACTGGCTGGCGACGAGGATTTACACCGTAAGAAATTCGAAGAGATATTTAATGATATCCAGCATAATAAAGGATGGCCTTTAATCGACTCGCTGTCAGATAACAGCCAAAAACTGCATGAAATATTTAACGAAGCTTGTGCGGCGACCGGAGTAAATGTAAAAGCAGCAGGTATGGAATTTGATGCTATTAACACCGCTATCCAAAAGGAAAAAACTAGCTATGATTTTTATAAGAGACAGAGTCAGAATGCAACTTATGATACTGAACGAATTTTTTATGAGGCTGTCGCTGCCGAGGAAAGGCAACATGAATTGATTCTTGTGGATTACATTGAATATCTTACGGATCCTGTAGATTGGTTTACGAGAGTGGAACATCATTCTCTGGACGGTTAGCTGCTTCCCACGCAGAAAGTCGTGGCGAGAATCATCTTTTTGACAAATTGCCGTAATTTAGGTACAATTTAAAGACAATTGCGGGATTAGTTCAGGGGTAGAACGCCTGCTTTCCAAGCAGGTTGTCACGGGTTCGAATCCCGTATCCCGCTCCAATTCGAGTGCACTTTTACTTCAGATCAAATTCCTTTCTTTGGACTGTTTTTATTTATTTAGACAATCTGCCTGCTCCGGTGCGTCGTTTCTATCCGGTAACTAAAATATTATACCGGGGGCATGTATTTTTAACACCGGCGAACGGAGGCAGGATAATGGATGCTTTCTCCAGTTTTATTATCCTATTTTTCTAAAGAATGGTTTGTAGTCCAAAATCTTTTCTATTTCGTCGAGTACACGAGCAGATAACGTCAATCCGCTTGCCTTTAAATTTAACTCCAGTTGAGAGGGAGTTGAAGCGCCTGTGATTAAACTGCTGATCACCGGTTTTCTCAGCGTCCACGCCAAAGCAAGAACCGGGAGAGAGACACCTGACTCATCTGCTATTTTTATAAGCTTCTCAACCTTTTCCAAATTGTCATCGGTAAGAAGTTTGTTAATCTGCATATCGGCCTGATGAGTTGCCCGTGAGCCCTCAGGAATCGGCATCCATTTTCTGTACTTGCCTGTTAAAAGTCCTTGTGATAACGGTGAAAAAGGAACAATTCCAATGCCATTGCTTTCACAAATACCCATAATCTCATCTTCAATATACCGGTCAAACATATTGTACTGAGGTTGAATGACAGAAATTGGTCTGAGTCCCATAGTCCTGGTTAGGCCAAGCCCTTCCGTGATCTGCACCGGACTCCACTCACTAACGCCGTAATATAATACTTTTCCTTGAACCACTAAATCACTCATTGCCTGTAACATTTCCTCAATCGGTGTGTCCGGATCATATCGGTGACAGAAATACAGATCAAGATAATCGGTTTGCAGATTCTTCAGGGATTTGTTAATCTGCTCAAAAATGTGCTTTCTTGACAGCCCTCTGTCATTCGGCCCTTTTCCTACGGAGAAAAATACCTTGCTTGATACTACATAAGAACTTCTCGTGAATTCTTTTAAGGCATTCCCTAAAAATATTTCAGCAGCGCCGTCACTATACGCATCCGCGCAGTCAAAAAAGTTAACGCCATTTCCGTATGCCAGGCGCAATGTTCTTTTTGCAGTATCGACAGCTTCTGTGCTTATTAAATCTGTCATCCAGCTTCCCAAAGCAATTTCACTTATTTTTAATCCCCATTTCCCCAGTTTTCTGTACTGCATAAGATCTCCTATTCGTATATTCATCTTATTTCAAAGCAATTTAGAATTATCAACTTTTTCTGACTTACCCTTCCAGTTCGATTTGTTGTTATATACGTACACGGGAACATGGCTTCAAGTGCCGGTAGTCCGGTAATTTTTAGAACCAGGCGATAGCAGTGATTATATTCCTTCTTCAATCGACTTATCAATACGTGCTTTCACCGCTATAGTGAAGCGCAGTAACACCGGTTGTTCCCGGATGTTTCACATTGCCTGAATACATAAATAACCTGGCTGAATATGTTAAAGACTTTCTTTTGGAATAATTTTATTCTTGCTTACTTAATTCCGCGACCGTAAGGTTTTGGGAAGTTTGTTTTTGTAATTTTGGACATTGATTGAAAAACTGATAAAGGAATATAATCAGGTCGTTAGCAAAATATTCTTCAAAATTCGCTCAGTTATCAACCATTATATCTATTCCTCCAAATCGAAATCTTTATCACTGTCACAGAGTTGTTACTCTAAGAGATTAAGTCTGACGAAGGAGTATATCTATGAACCATATAAAAATTGATCTTGAACGCATTGTAAGTGATATCGATCGAAATATTTTTGGTGGTTATATGGAGATTGCATGTTCACATCGAGATACCGAGTTTAGTTATTTAGATATCGGAGATAATGCCGATGCCGATAAAAGCAGATTGCCCTTCAAAGTAAGAAACGCACTTGAGCGGATGAACCTGGCAACAATACGCTTTCCGGGTGGGAATTTTGCTTCCGGATATCGTTGGGAGGATGGCGTTGGGCCGAGGCATGAGCGCCCTATAAGACATGATCTGGCTCATAATCCGCCACGCATTGTGCCAAATCATTATGGTACAAATGAATTCATTCGGTTTTGCCGCTCAATGAACATTGAGCCGTATCTATGTGTTAATTGCGGCGATGGTAATATGAGAGAGGCTGCTGATTGGGTTGAATACTGTAACGGTACCGGTGATACTGAACTCGTAAATCTGAGGCGCAAACATGGTTTTAAAGATCCACATAAAGTTAAATACTGGGGCATTGGCAATGAAGTTGATGGTCCATGGCAATTAGGCTACAAAACTCCCCAGGAATATGCGCGAGCTGTTACGGAATTCAGCAAGGTTATGAAACGGGTAGATCCGAACATCAATCTTGTTGCATCTGCAGTTTCTCTTTGGGAAGATCATCCTCTTTCTCAGTTCCCAGATCAGCACAGTCGGTGGGTTGAGCGAACACAATTGATTTTAGAGCAAGCCGGAGACATTGTTGATTATTTGGCAATACACCGCTATGCTCATCCATCAGAAAATGAACCATTCGAAACATATATGGCCTTTGCAGAAAGCTTCAACGAACGTCTGAATGCTTATGAGGGTTTGATTCGCGCTGTAAGTCTGGAAAGAGGCATTAAGCATTCTATCAACATCGCCGTAGATGAATGGGATGGTACACGCATCCCTGAAGATAATAGTAAAGATGACCCGATTAAACTGGCCGCAGATGAATGGGGAGTAATGCATCTTCCTGAAGGTAAAAAAGATGTTCCTTACAACATAAAATTAAAAGTCAGCTTAGAAGATGCCCTGGCTACAGCTCAATGTCTGAATACTTTTATTCGACATGCGCATTCGGTACGGATGGCTAATTTTACACCGATGCCCACCAGGGGAATGATTAACTACGACCGGCCGGATAAGCCGGTGCTTTTAAAAACGATTTTCTTCCCGTTTGAACTCTACAGCCGTACATGCGGACAACTTGCCCTGGATGTATTCTGGTATGGCGATACCTTCTCTGGAACCTATAAAAATCGCGCTTATAAAGGTATGCGTACGCTGGATGTCGCCGCTACTCTGGATAAGAACCGTAAGCAGCTGGTGATGTATGTTGTAAACCAGAGCAAAGAAAAAGCGATGGAAACAAATATTTCTTTAACTAGTGGACAATTTACAGGAATCGTGCAGGTATGCGTAATAAATGGACCGGATGTTAAAGCTGAAAATACCGATGAAAAGCCCAATGAGGTGGGGGAACGGGAGACTGTTATTAATGTTTCGGGAAAATCCTTTATCTATTTATTCGAGCCCCATTCTGTAACGGCTCTAGTGTGTCAAGTAAAATAGAAGGCATTTCAAGAATATTAAAAACCCAAGAAAGACACTTAGTTGATCTAATTGGATCAAAAGAGAAAGAGGCGGTTTTTATGAAAAATGATATGTGTCCTAAAGACGACAAGTGAATCAGGAGTTAGTCAATACCTGTAATTTGCAAGCATGTTGTCGCGGGCCATAGTCCCGTATCCCGCTCCAAAATCAGCCAAATTTTCCCGCTTTATATGCTTATTTCCCCTCAGAGAATCTAAAATGGTCACATTATTATTAAGTGGTATTATAAGGCCAGAGATTTACACTCTCCCCCATAATTCATTAATAGCGTATTCCAGACCATAACGTTTCAATGTATCCGGCAGCGGTTTCCCGCTTTCTTTATCCCAGCCCATACCCTCATAATACTTGCTTCTCATCTCGTTCCATTGCGGCATTATGCTGATTCCCTTTGAAGGTCCGTCAACCGGAGCAGAACCATATCTGGGTGACGGGGCGTCCATGTCAGCAGTGTGGCCGTGCCGGATGTTAAAGCAGCGCAGGAGATTAACGGTGCGCTTCCCAACTTCCATGCCTTCATTTGGGGTAAAGTCCCAACCGGTGACGGCGCTCACAGCTTCGCAAAGCAATTTCATGTTCGTCATAGTAGTAAAACGGCAAACCCCAAGGGAATCCTCAAACTGGGCAGCGCCCTTGCAGCCGATGTTGTATTTCAGCGTGTCCTCGATTGAGGTATCCGGTCTGGCGAGCTTGGTTAAGCTAAGTCCGATATCCTGCGGTTTGAGCACATCGTAGCCTTCATCGCTGCTCATCTGCGACATACAAGTATCAAGGAGCCTGGGCCAATTGTTGCGGTGGTCATGACCGCGGGGAGTATTACCTTTCATTGTGTGCAGCGCGAAATCCGGGGCTCCTTTCCCGATGCTCTGCGCTGCCCTCATCGCGCCTTCTGCCAGTATTGCTCCGAATCCTTTACGCTCGGTAATCTGATGCATCAACTCTTTAACTGCGAGGTAATTTCCCCAATTGAGCTGGAGGCCGCCGGTATCCGAGGTGGTCAAAAGTCCTTTCTCGAAGCACTCCATGGCCAGACCGATCGTCCAGCCGGTTTCATTGCTGTCCAGACCGAGGCGGTCAGCTTCATTACAAAGACCAACCGTCGCGGCGGCATCAGTGATACCGGTAATCGGCCCAAAAGCAGCGAGACACTCGTACTCAGGTTCCTCGCTGGCGCAGCCTTTGAATGGCCCCTCGTTAATCGTAATCATGTGCAAATGATGTGTCCGGCAAGCCCAGCAGGGGCTGGGCTTAGGATCGAAATGGCTGCGGATGTAATTAGCGCTGAATTTGTCCAGCTGCTCGGGGGTGACATCAAAGACATTAGTGGAGTAGTTTTTCACCGGCACAGTTCCGTCCTTTGCCATGACCGAGCTGATCACGCCGTTAAGTGTGCCGGATGAATATACCACGACGGGCTTGTAGATTTCGAATTGTTGCTCGGCGATAGCGGCAAGACGTTCCTTGTCCTGTACGACAGGGCGTCTCTCACCCCGCGCAATGACGATAGCCTTAAGTTGCTTCGAACCCATCACCGCCCCGACGCCGTTGTGTGAAGCAACGTGGCCTTTATCGAAAAATATTCCGGCAAACCGTACCAGGTTTTCCCCGGCCGGTCCGATACTGGCGACGGATACTCCGTGTTCGGTTGCCCCGAGTTCCTTTCGGATGAGATCGTTGGTTTCCCAGGTATCCTTCCCGGACAGAGCAGAGGCATCCTTAAATTCTACTTCATCGCCGTGGATAGAGAGATAAACCCACCTTTTAGCTTTACCCTGCAGGATGAGGCAATCGATGCCGCTAAATCTGAGAAAAGCGCCGAAAAACCCATTGGCCTGGCAGGCTGCCGCACCATTTGTCAGCGCTCCTTTGGTCACAATACCGACAGTTCCTGAGCCGTTAATCGCGGTGCCGCCTAAAGGTCCCGAAGCCAGAATTAAACGGTTCTCTGCATCGCTCCAATCTACACCTCTAGATACTTCATCAAAGAGGTATTTTGCGCCCAATCCGGTGCCGCCCACCCATTTCCTGAGCGTCGCTGCATCCAGATTCTCTTTAATGACCTTCTCATTGGTGAGGTCTATCCTTAACAGTTTTCCGCTGTACCCATAAATCTGATCCATGATACCCCAACCTTTCCGGTTCAACCGCCGGATAAAACCGGAAGCAAAGTAATAATATCTCCATCAATCAAGTCGGTATCCAATGCATGGGGAAACGGAAGGAATTTTTGATTGAGTATGATATCGATTTGCCCGTTCAGGATTCCTTCATCAGGATTAAAAATAGCTTGACGAAACTCAGGTTTATTTGCCGCAATCTCTATCAGAAGATTACGAATGGTTATTTTTCCCGCAATCTCTGTTTCCACAATGAACCAGCCCGAAGATTTCGGATCCAGTATTGAGGCAAAAAATGGAGGGACTTTTAAAATTACTTTCCCCATATTCCGGTATGCGCCACATTAACCTGATAATATTCAATGCGCGGCAATAAATCCACAGGCGTTTTCCTGAACTATCCTGTTATCTAAAAACCCTGGTGCTCAGTGCGGCTGATAATATCCATCTGTTCTTCTTTCCGCAGGCTGACAAAATAAGAGACAAAACTGCCCACACGCACCATCAGGTCGCGGTAGTTATCCGGGTCTTTCATGGCCTTGCGCAGAAGGTCACTGGAAACAATATTAAACTGGACATGGTATATTCCCAGTTCTTCAATTGTCCTGAGAAAGGACACGAAGTTATCAATATCGCGATCGGTTGCTACCAGCTGGGGACTGATTCTCAGATTTATCGGACCGCCTCCGGCGAGCCGGTGTTTCGGCAGTTTACTCACTGACTTAATTACCGCAGTCGGACCGTTTCTGTCCATGCCCTGAGCCGGTGATACGGCGTCTGCCACAGGCTTAGGGTTAGGGCGTCCGTTTGGTAGTCCGCCGACTAACTTCCCGTGGTCGACATTCATATTTCCGATGGCTGTCTTACCAACCCACTTTCCGCCCCATGACGGGAGCAGTTCCCTCTGGGTGTTGATCCAGTCTAGACTATCCTGCCAGGTATTCATTACCCACACTGCCCATTCATCGGCGAAATCATCGTCGTTGCCGTATTTAGGCACGCCGTTGATGCATAATTGCCGCAACTGCTCATAACCCTGCCAGTTCGCCTTGACGGCCTCCAGCAATTGGTCCCAGGTTATCTTCTGGTCGCGGTAGATCAATTTATCAATCACGGCAAGAGAGTCCGCGGAATCAGCCAAACCGACCAGATACATCGAGTAGATGGTATACCAGGAACCGCCCTGAATAATATCGATTCCCTTCTGTAGTGGACCTTCGGCGAGGGAGGAACTGAACGGCGCGGGTAACAGGGCGGCTTGACTCTCTTTGAATACTTTTGTGCCCTTGACCGAAAAATTCATCCAATAGAAAACCTGTTCACGGAAAGCCTTTTTAACTGCTTCGATCGATTCAAAAGTCCTGGGGTCGCCGGTCAATGGACCGATTTGCTCTCCGCAAATCGCGCATTTACCGTTATTCAGCGTTAATTCCACCAGTTTGGCGACATTACTTTCGCCTTCAGACATATTCGCCATACTGATGTGCGGCATAGTTGCTGCGGAACATCCCATCAACGCGTATTCCCGCCAGTCTTCCAGAGTTAAATCGGGGAAAGCTTTCGCCATCATTTTGATTGCTTTCCGGTCGCCGGTAAATTTCGGTTTCCCTCGGCCCAGTTTAACCACTTCCGCTGCTTTTTTCAGGTATTTATCAGGAGTGCCTGCCCAAATCCGGAAAGCTGTCTCCGGCTGCAGTACATTAAGTTGCTCGTCCGCTTCCAGACAGAGCATGGAAACATCGTTACAGGCATCTTTTCCGTCGCGGGTCTGTCCGCCGATATTCAGAGATACGCTTGCCCCTCGGGCGCACACTGTTTTTATCTCGAATAATTCCAGCAGTTCCAGCGCTTCGTCATGCGTCATTGTCTTTTCGTCGACAATAGATTTTTTATAATAGGGGTACATGTACTGGTCAAAGCGTCCGTAGTTGTTCGTGCCACCGGGAAGTTCACAATCGCCGATGACATGTATCATCCATGTGGATTGCACCGCTTCCCACCAGTCACGGGCGGGATTTGCCGGCACCTGTTGACAAACATCGGCAATACGCTCGAGTTCCTTCTTACGCCGTGGGTTATCTTCTTTGGTTGCCATTTCCCGGGCAAGGTCGGCGTAACGCTGAGAATAAGCCATGACGGCGTCAAGCGTAATCAGGACTGCTTTATAAAAATCTTTCTTCTCTTTTAACTGATAATGAGCATACGGCTGGTCGAGCTGAGCCAGGTACCATTCAGTTTCTGCTTTGATACCTTTAAGCCCGATTTTCATTACCTTTTCGTGGTTCGCCATCTGGTGGCCGGAGTCTCTCAGCATCGACATGCGGTTCACGTTTGGGATATGCTGGCAGGGCGACGTTACCTGGCATGTCTTTTGCCTCAGTACGTCGTCCAATTGCGCGAAATTGTAATCGAATAGAGACTTTCCCTTAAAATGCGGGAGAATTACTTCCTCCAGCTCTTTTTTCTCCGAGGGGCTGACTATGCCTTCCATGCTGATGCCGTTGAAGCGAACCTTATCAGAATTCGCCGGGTCATCATATGCCTCCTGGAGCTGGTAGGCAAAATATCTGCCGGAGGTGCCGGAAATGGTTTGCCCCCGCACTTTGCTGTTAACATTACCGACAATGAGTTCATCCTCGAGGATATAGATGGTCTTTTCCCGCAGATAAGTCTCCAGAAAACGCGCTCTCTGGATAATTCTGGGTTCGTCTTTATACTGCTCATACGCTTTGATTTCGGCCCGCGCGTGCTCTAAACAAATTTCCGGCGCATGCGTTACCCTTTTCATCGCTTTTTTAACGCGTTCAGAATAGGTTGGAACGAAAGACTCTTGCCAACTGCCAATATCCTGGACTTTCTTGTTACCTAGCACAATTGTCATATCCGTCCCCCTTCTCCGTATTTTTGCTCGCCGACAATATTTAGCTCTACAATTAAATTATACTCTTTTTGCTTCAACTGCCGTAATATTCGTTATCGAATATTACCTGGAGTATATCACCAATATCAAGTATTTTCAAACAGCCACCAACGCAACAAAATACCCGCCGGCTTTGTTCAACGGTCATTTTGTTACTGCTGGACTTTATTATTTCCCCGCAAAAATGATGGAATAACCGCGACTAAAACGATTATCCCAAGGATAAAACAGGCATGGTTTATAGCTTTCAGGAAGATCGGAATTTCATTGGCGTTAGTGAGTTGCGAGCTGCTCGCGATTTGGGAAAGTTTATCGTACGGCATTACCAGTGTCATCAGCAGTAAAGAAAATGGCACACTCAGTACGTTTGCAGTTTGGTTGAGTGTCATCCTGATGCCGTTGGCGACGCCGCGCTTTTCCGGCGGAACAGCACCCATTACCGAGCTGACGTTAGGCGAAGCAAACAAGGCAGTTCCTAATCCGAATAAGAATAAACTGATTAATACAGCCCCATAAGTGGAACTCTGGTTCAGCGTCGAAAACCAGAAAAGTGCGGCAGCATTAAAAGCTAAACCCACCGAAGTCAATACCCGGCTGCCGTATCTATCCGCTAATCGCCCGCTGATGGGACTGATTGCGAAGATTATTATTTCCATCGGTATCAGTAAAACACCTGTTTTTAAAGCACTGTAACCGAGTATCAGTTGAAGGTAAAGTGATCTTAAAAAAGGGCCGCAACTGAATGCAACCGCGTTGATGAAACTGGATATATTTCCCGCAGCAAACAGCCTTATCTTAAACAGTGTCAAGTCAAGTGTCGGATATGGTTGTCGCAGTTCCACAATTATTACGGCGACAAATAGTATTAACCCGCCTGCAATGATAAAGATGTTGCGCGTTGAAGCCGGATCTCCGATTGCCAGGCCGAATAAAATAGTGGCTAAAGCAATGCAATATAAAATCGAACCCGCATAATCGAATTTTTGGCCGACGGGTCTGGCGGCAATTTCTTTTAACCGTAAATAACCCCATACGGAACCAAAAATGCCGACTGGAACATTAAGCAGGAAGATAGACCTCCACCCGAAATATGTTATCATCACGCCGCTGAGCGTATATCCCGCGATTGCTCCCAGGTTCGCGGCCATGATATTTATTCCCAGTCCCCTGCCGAGCTCTTTTTTAGGAAAAGCATCGGTAATAATAGCAACACTGTTTACAGCCAGCAAAGCGGCGCCTGAACCCTGCAAAAAACGAAAGATTATCAGTTGCTCGCCGGTATGCGACAAAGCGCACAGCAAGGAACCAATGGTGAACAGCACAAATCCCAGATTATAAAGTCTCACTCTGCCGTATAAATCAGCCAGGCGGCCGAGTATTACTGCCAGTATCGTCATCATCAAAGTATATCCGGTGATAATCCAAATACCATGCACAATACTCGCATGCAGATCCTGTAATATCGTGGGGAGACCTACCACCACAATACTCATATCCAGACTCGACATAAATATGCCGACGGTCGTGACTGATAATGCTACCCATTTGTAATCCATTTTTATTTTCATAAAATCGCGCGTCCCCGTATTATCTTAATCGCAACTGAGGTCAATTAAATCCGGTTTTCATTTCCAGACTGAGTGACCATTTCCATTAATGCCCAAAGAGTAGGCCAGTGGAAAGATCTGAACTAAAAAAGTGAAAATTTATAAACCCTATTCTTTTGACAAAAGTCAAAATTGGTGGTATAGTGGCAACTAATTTGCTTTTTCGATATCGAATATTATAACAGATACTATCACGAATACATAGAAAGAGAAAAAGTGACTCTTTTAAAATCGTTATTATTGCCAATATATATGCGTATTTGCTCGTATTTCTGCAAATATCCGGGGAATGAAATATATTAAAGATACGGTGAACCTTTAATTCATCAATAAAAAGGGGGTTTTAATGAAAAGAGGAGCTTACTGGATTGTCTTAACCTGTCTAATTGTCACATCACTTGTTCTGGCTTCCTGTACCACATCATCAACAACACCAACACAGGCATCAACCACTACGCAAACAACGTCTATCACCACCACGACCACTACCCAAAAGGTAAACACTACAACGTCCACCACCCAGGTTGCAACATCAACCTCCACTGCGTCCACCGGTAAATGGTGGGATAAATTCGGTAAACCGCAATACGGCGGAGTCCTGACCGATTACAGTCCCGCGGACTTTGGCTTGTGGGATCCGATGAACAGCTCGTCGTTGGCAACCATCACCGGCGCCTACATGGAAGGGCTTTACGGCGATAACTGGACGCTGGATCCGTCGGTATTTGATTTCAGTATCGGTTTCCGTCCTACCGATTATGTCACCGGACTGTTAGCCGCGAGCTGGGAGTTTACTTCACCCGGTACATATGTTGTTCACTTGCGGCAGGGCGTCCATTGGCAGAATATAGCGCCGGTAAATGGACGGGAGTTCACCTCCGCTGATGTAGTTTACAATTTTGGCCGGGATTTCGGCCATGGAGCCGGTTTTACCAAACCCAGCCCGTTCTTAGCATCAAATCCACTTACAACTAGCATTACCGATGTCAGTGCCCCGGATAAATACACAGTTGTTTTTAAATTTAACACTCCCAACGTTGAATTTATTTTGGAATCCATGGAAGCCGTCGGTGAGGATCCATTTGCCGCCTCTGACGCAGTTGCGCAGTTTGGCGACCTTAACGACTGGCATCATGCCATCGGGACCGGCCCGTTTGTGATGCAAGATTACGTTCCTTCCAGCTCGGTGACCCTTGTCAAGAACCCGAATTACTGGGGATTTGATGAGCGCTATCCGCAAAACCAGCTTCCTTACATCGACAAACTGATTGTCCTGGTTATTCCGGATTCGGCCACGGCCCTAGCCGCTATCCGCACCGGTAAGATCGATGTAATGGAAGGAATTTCTCTGCAGGATTCCCAATCTATGCAAAAAACCAATCCACAAATCGTCGAACTTACCATGCCGGGCACGCAGGGAGGCACCGTTGACCCCAGGGTAGATGTGAAACCTTTTACTGACATCCGTGTCAGAGAGGCATTACAAAAAGCCGTCGATCTAACAACAATTGCCGCGACCTATTACGGCGGCACTTGTTCATCCGATCCTCAAACCCTTACCGCTTATACGTTAAAGGGTTGGGGCTTCCCGTATTCTACATGGCCGCAAGACCTGAAAAATCAGTATTCCTATGATCCTGCGGCAGCCAAGAAACTTCTCTCCGATGCCGGTTATCCGAACGGCTTTAATACTGACTGTGTGGCAGACAGTTCCGGCGACCTGAACTTGCTGCAGATCGTAAAGTCTTACTTTGCCGCGGTTGGCGTTAACATGGAAATCCGCCAGATGGACCCCGTCTCCTGGACTAACTTCGTTCGCACCGGTCACAAGCAGGACGCGCTGGCATTCCGTTCATCGGGTTCATTAGGCATGTCCTATCAGCCGTTCCGGCAGTTTATCNNGCTTTTGATGCATTTTATCCGCAGGCTTTAGCCGCTACCACAGTCGACCAGGTGAAATCAACACTTACGGCGGCAGACAAGTACCTGACGCAGCAGCAGTGGGTGGTATCTCTACTTAATCCCTCGAATTTTGATGTCTATCAGCCGTGGCTTAAGGGTTATGCTGGGCAATCATTTGCCATGGCAGGAGGCTCATCCGGACCAATGATGATTGGCTATTACGCATCTCGCTATTGGATTGATCAAAATCTCAAGAAGAGTCTTGGTCATTAGGTTCTTCCTTAACAATTAAGCAAAGAGTTGAAAGGCAGTGAGCAAACCCGGTTATTCAAACCGTTTTCCGGCACCGGGTTTCCACTGCCTTTCTTATTTTTAGAGGGGAGATATTACATAGTATAATAAGTAAATTGACTATGTTGAATAGTTTTGATATACTTTCGATTTACTATTAATAATCGGCTTGTGAATATCTTAAAAAGCTAGAGGTAAATACAAAAATGCTCTCGGCTTGGTCCCGGTTAAACAGGNNGTTATCTGTATTTTTAGGGATAGTTTCTTGTGGAACAAAAGCCGCAGCTTTCACTCCTTTAACCGTTTTATCGGTTGTCGGCGGTAATGTGCTGGTTCAAAAGCCGGGCAATACTAATTGGAGCCAGGGGAAAGAAGGAACAGTACTGGCAGCCGGGGACAAGGTCAAAACAGACACCGGCGCAACTGCTGCTATCACCTTCTTCGATGGCAGTACTATCGATTTGAACGGTGGCACAGAGATTTCTCTGGATGAACTGCTAAGTAAATCACAAACTACGCCCAAGACAATTAAAATAAGCCAGACGATCGGTGAGACGGGCAGCAATATTGTTAAATTGGTGGATCCGGCCTCACGTTACGAAATTAATACTCAATCCGGCGTGGCCGCAGTCAGGGGCAGCCAAATGGTGGTCCAGGTGGTGTCTGATGGCACTACCAGTGTTTACAACGTGGAAGG
>PMMG01000156.1 GCA_003162335.1 Dehalococcoidia bacterium | reverse complement strand
TTAAAAATCCCCATTTGAACTATTTATTCAACGCGTTTTTACTTCTTCCTCACATTCTTCATGCGCAATTCAATGGCCCGGGCGTGGGCGTCTAAGCCTTCAGCGCGAGCGATGGTACTCGCGGCACCACCCGCTAAGTTAATCAGTGCATCCCCGACACTGCTGACATTGGTAATTTTCAGAAAATCCAATACATTAAGCGGAGAACTGAACCTGGCTGTGCCCTCCGTCGGCAAAGTATGGGACGGG
Organism: Dehalococcoidia bacterium; assembly: GCA_003162335.1. Lineage (GTDB taxonomy): Bacteria > Chloroflexota > Dehalococcoidia > Dehalococcoidales > Fen-1064 > Fen-1064. The sequence goes on along the minus strand of PMMG01000156.1, from coordinate 11,379 downwards.
CCGGAAACATAATCGCTCATGGCAACCGTGGCCTGCTGACCGTAAATGATACAGCCTGCATTGACAATCTGCTCATCGTAGTTAGTATTCGGTTTAGTCAATAACAATACGTGTTCGGGCGCATAGAGATTGGTTAATTCAATCGCTTCAACCATATTTTGCACAATAACGATCATGCCGTTATTGGCCAGCGATTCCTTAATAATTGCCTGCCGTGATAGCTGCTTTAATTGTTCATCGATTGACAGCATTACCTTGTCTGCCAGTATCCCGGAATCGGTGATCAGTATCGCGGAAGATAAACCGCCGTGTTCTGCCTGCGCCAGCAAATCCGAAGCGCAATAATCGGGATCAGCTGACGCATCGGCAATGACTACCACTTCGGATGGCCCCTGCAGCCCGTCGATGCCTACCACACCGTACACCAGTTTTTTAGCCAGGAATACATAAATATTACCGGGGCCGCAGATCTTATCCACGCGCGGCACGGATTCGGTACCGAAGGCCAGCGCCGCAATAGCCTGTGCGCCGCCAATTGAGAAAATGCGGTTGACGCCGGCAATATCCGCGGCGATCAAAATCGCCGGGGCAATGCTGCCGTCTTTCGCGGGTGGGGTGACCAGAACAACCTCTTTGACACCGGCAACCCTGGCCGGAATGGCGGTCATCAATACGGTGGAAGGATAACTGGCAGTGCCGCCGGGTGCGTAAACCCCCACCCGCTCCAGAGGCCTGACCAGCCAGCCGGTTTTCCCGTGCGTATAAGTCGGCAGCGCGCGTTCTTTCTGCGCCTGGTGAAATGTGCCGATACGTTCCGCTGCCAGCTTCATTGCGTCAACTAATTTTACATCGACTTTTTTATAGGCGGCTTTAATCTGGGCTTTGTTTACTTCCAATGTGGTTAATTTAGCGCTGTCAAATTTCTCCGTCAATTCGAAAAGGGCATTATCGCCGCGCTGACGGACGTCGTTAATGATCTGGCGGACTGCCGGTTCCTGCTTGTATTCCAGGTCCTTCGGAGCCTGCCGATCAAGTAGTTTTTTAGCCTGGTCAAATCCTTCGACGATCTTCATTTCAGTACCTCTCAAAGGGTTTATTTCTCAGCGGCTTTGCTCAACAATTTGATGATATTTTCGATTCTGTCTTTTTTCAGCACGCTATAATCTTTGTTCTTGTTGCCAATCAGGCGTGCTGTCGATTCAAAAAGGGTATCGATGATCTTCAAATTATGCCGCGCAATCGTACTGCCGGTCTCGGTATTTTCGATCAAGAGGTCGGCGTCTTCCGGAATAAAGGCCTCCGTCGCGCCCCATGTCGGTAAAATACGGTACATTCCCAACCGGTTATCGCGTGCATATTTATCGGCAATATTTACATATTCCGATGCTACCCTGATCGAGACAGCGTTTTTGTTGCAAAGCTGCTGATAATCGTAGATGTTATTGACCGGGACGTAATTGCCGACCACTGCTACAATCTTGACCCAACCCAGTTTCAAATCAACCAGCTGCTGCACCGGGCTAGACGGGAAGGCATCCAGATGATCGGTTACCCAGTCTATGCCTGTAATGGCCAGGTCAAAACTGTCATTCGCCACCTGTAAAGGCATATCCTGCGGACGAATGACTTTGATTACCACACCATCCAGATTCGTTTTCGGACGGCGGTTCCCGGTCGGTGATGGGTAATCATCGACCTGAATGCCGGCTTTGTTCAATAATTGGACAGTGTGCTTTTGCTGATGCCCGTCCGGCAAAGCCAGCCGCACCGTATCTTTATCGATTTCCTGCGGGACAAAATGAATAGGCGAAGTTGATGCCGCAGGCAGAATTTCCTTCTCTTCGAGCTTGACATTTTCCAGGCTAGCCATGACCTCACTAAGGTCTTTGTGCTGCCAGCTGGTGCGGTTAGCAATCAGGTAAGCGCTGAAATCAAGCACTTTTTTCAGCGGTTTGAGGCCATTATTCAGAGTTGTCTCTTCAACACCGCCGGCAACCAGCGCCAGGGTCGCGTTTTCCGGGGGATAGGCTTCTGCCGCGCCCCAAACCGGATAAACCCCGAAACGCCGCAATCGCAGATTCAAAGCGTAGGATTCGGCGATATTTGGATATTCACTGACAATGCGGACAACGTCTGGAGATTGCACCAGGTTTTCCAGCGTTGGTATTATAGCTGCACTGCTGGCTGCGACGTAAAGCGCGCCTTTGCCGTAACCCAGGTTCCTGATCCTGACCGGAGCGGCAGCAGTGTATTTCGAGGTGAGTTCTTTGATCCATTCCAGACCGCAGATGCCCAGGTCATAATTGCCGATGGCAACCTGAATCGGGATGTCTTTCTCCTGCAGCACCTTGATCAAAAGGTCGGGAAAACGCGCCGATTGCAGCCGGTAGTTGCGCATCGATTGACTGTAATCGTTCAGTTGCCAGCCGGCTTTCTCCAGGAAGGCCGCGGTGTCATTGAGCAATTTCCCTTTGGGTAAAGCGATTCTAACTGCCACCTTTACCTCCCAGGAGCTTGATAATATCAACAATCGTTTCGACGGGCTGCTTACGCTTGTTCGATTGATTCTGGACAACAAATAAGGGTGAAGCATTATTCACTTCAATAACCCACCTAAAATCCGCTTTGTCTTCATTGTCCACCTGAATGCTGGCGATAAAGCCGGCTCCGCGCAAACTTTCCGCGATGCTGTAAGCCGATTTCATCGCGCCGGGTTTTTCTGTATCCGGGGTGATCAGGATTTTATTAGCTTGCTTTTCGCTAAATTGAGGTATATCAATTACATTCATCAAGGTATTCATCTGCAAAGCAAAACCTGAGGCCGGGGTTTTTTTACCGCCCATTAACGGGATCAGCGCATCATAACGGCCGCCGCCGCCCAATTTGGCGTCACCGGAATAAATCTGGAAAATCATGCCGGTATAGTATTCAAAACCGCGGCCGGAAGCGATATCGATCTGGTATTTAATTCCCATCGCGGTGAGCATGTCCACAACACCAATAAAATTATCCAGCGCGGGGATGAATTCCGGCAGGCTGCTGCTGAACATTGTTTTAAGATTGCGCAGGAAACCGGGGGTTTCTCCTTTCATATCCAGCACCGGCGTCAGCAAACGCGCCAGTTCCGGTGTTTCTTCCTTCAGGCGGGTTAAAACCGCCACATCGCCGTCCAGAATCCGATCGAAGATTTTCCCCTGCTCTTCCGGAGACAAGCCAAAACCCGTCAGTAAAGCGCGAATCAAACCGGCATGAGACAGTTTCAGTTCGATATCTTCCAAGCCGAGCTTCTTCAATACTTCGAGGGATAATGTTATCAGTTCCACATCCGCCGATATTGAATCGGCGCCGATCAATTCCACGCCGCACTGCCATTTTTCGCGGTTCTCTTTGCCGGTCTCTTCGAAGATAAAGGTATTGATGACGTAAAACAGCCGCGCCAGTTTTTTATCGGCGAGTTCGTCGATGTAAAGCCGGACGGCGGGGATGGTGCCTTCCGGTCGGAGCACAACTCTTTCACCGCTCCAGCCGTCCCAATCCAGGAACGAGTACACCTTCCCCAAAGTGCCGGGGGTCAGCGTACCGGTTGAGGTAAACAGATGCAGGTATTCAATGGTCGGGGTGCGCACTTCCTGATATCCCCACTTCACGCAGGAATCGCGGAAACAATCCTCGATACGGCGGAAACGCCGCATTTGTTCGGTCGACAGGTCGCAGGTGCCTTTACATTTCTGAACTCTCATCTTAATACCTTTTCCAGTTTAATTAATATCCAATTATACAATAATACGTTATGTCACTATGTTCGGCTGGTGCTGATAAAATAAAAAAGCCCGGGATTTTTATCTCGGGCTTAATACGACTTTTCAGCGATTTTATTTCAAAATAGAAGCGACCAAGCCCGATGGGTAGTTAAAGAATGATGAGTGTGATGATGGATTGTACTAGTGATATTTATCATACGCATCCGGCTTCTGTTTCACTCCTTATTGACGCAAGTTCAATATTACAACGAACGGGAAATTGTTGTCAATATTTACTTTCAGCGGTCAACTATTTCAGCGTTACATCCCCGGCGTTGAATTCGAGCAACTTGCCGTCAGCGCAGCGTAGTAACAGACTGCCGTCGTCCGCGACTGCTTCGGCAAAGCCATCAAAGACCTCATCACCGGAACGGACATGGACCTTTTTCCCGATGGTCACCAGTTGAGCACGCCATTCCGCCAGTAAAGATTCGCCGGCCTGCAGGCTCAGGTATAATTTTTCCATTTCCACGAACAAATTGCGCAGGAGCTCCCTGCGCGATACCTCGCGGCCCATTTCCGCGGCCAGGCTGGTGGCGATCGCAGCTATTTCCGGGTAATCCGCCATTTGCATGTTGACATTGATGCCGATGCCTATAATCGCGTACTCGACGCTGTCCGCCGTTGCCTTACTTTCAAGTAAAATACCGCAGACCTTCTTGCCGTTAATCAAAACATCATTCGGCCACTTGAGCTGGCATTGCGCGCCGACAGTCTTTTCGATGCTGCGTTGCACTGCCAACGCGGCCAACATGGTAAGAAAATGGAGATATTTCCGGTCCGGATACAAAACAACACTGACCGCGATATTACCTTCCGGCGATACCCACTCCCGCTTGAGCCGGCCTCTGCCGGAAGTCTGGCGATCGGCGAATACGGCCGTGCCTTCGGGGGATTTACGCAACGCCTGCTGCCGGGCAATATCATTGGTGGAGGTCACACTAGCAAAATAGAGCAAATTTTGCCCGATAAATTTAGTATTCAATTCATTCGTAAGATAAACTTCGTCCAGCCTTTGTTCAGACATAAATTAACTATAACATAGGATTGGCCATGTTCTCTCCCTGTTGTTTTCCGGTTTTATTAATCCTATAATACGCTTAAGAAAATAGCGTGATCTCAAACTTTCCCCTCGAAAAGTGAAGGAGCGCAAATGAAAACGGGAAGAAAACGATTCCGTATTATACTTATTTGGATCGGAGGATTATTTATTACAGGCAGCACTATCATTTTCCTGATTAATATTGATTCGTATTGGATTCCCGCGGCGATTGGATTCATTTTTATGCTTGCTGTTATTGTTTATTTCGTATCAGGCGGGTTTACCGGTGAATGAATATTTTATAACTTGTGCTTTTCCGACACGAAGAAAACTTCACACAGCTTTCCCGCCTTGACACAGGGTTACTTTCTACCGCATAATGTCGTTGATTGAATACCAATGCAGGAGTGGTAATGTGTTTGAACGGATAATAGTTCCTCTGGATGGTTCCAGACTAAGCGCACAGGCAATCCCCTATGCTGCCGAAGTGGGTAAACGTTTTGATGCCGAGGTTATTTTGGTGCGCGTACTCTCGAATACAGGGTTATCCATCGTATCGCAGGCAACCGGCATGGAAGATGCTGCGGCCACGGACATTATCGCTCAGGAAGCGCGGATGAAAGATGTCGATAACGCCTCAAATGCCAAACGCTACCTGATGAACTGGGCACAATCTTTAAAATCGCAGGATATAAAAGTTTCTTATCAGGTGACGATCGGTACACCGGCCAAGTCGATTCTGGAACTGGCAATCGCTCAGCAGGCTTCACTGATCGTGATGATGAGTCACGGCCGGGGCTGGTTTAAACGGGCAATAATGGGCAGTGTCGCCGATGAAATACTCCGACGTTCAACTGTTCCTGTCTTAATTATCAGAGCCCAGGACAGCGATAATTAATTCCTTCTCCAACTTTATGTCTAGTATATCCTAGTAAATACCGTAAAACTTTAACATTTTGCGGAATACATCAACGCGCAGCTCTATTTTATAATCTCTTGAATTTTTGAGGTAAAACAAATGACTTCTAAACTATTTATGCCGGTTAAAATCGGCAAAATGGAAATAAATAACAGGATCATGCGGTCAGCCACCTGGGATGCCGAAGCGGACAGCACCGGTTTGGTCACGAAAAGTTCGGCAGCGCTTTACCACGGTTTGAACACCGGCGGCATAGGGCTGATCGTTACCGGTTTTGCTTTTGTATCGTATCCGCTGGGGCAAGCCGGTATCGGACAATACGGCATTTACAGCGAAGAGATGATTCCCGGCTGGAAACCGATCATCAAAGAAGCGCATGACCACGGCAGTAAGATCGCGATGCAGATCGTCCACGGCGGCATAAACTCGGGCTATCTCAGCGGTAAGGATTTATCATTGTGCGCAGTTTCCTCCCTGCCTAAGTTTTCAAGTAAGCTGCACCACGAGATGACCAATGACGAGATCGAAGGCATTATCAATGATTTTGTGGCAGCCGGGGTGCGTGTGCGCGAGGCCGGCTTTGACGCTGTGCAGTTACACGGCGCCCACGGCTATCTAATCAGTCAATTCGCTTCCCCGATCTATAATCAACGCACGGACAAATGGGGCGGTAATCCGGAAAACCGGCGGCGGTTTGTTGTGGAGATTGTCAAACGTCTCAGGAAAACGCTGGGGCCGGATTTTCCCATCCTGATCAAATTCGGGGTGCAGGATGATAAAGAAGAAGGAATGCCCCTCTCCGATGGTATCGAGACATGCCGCCAGATGGTCAAAGCAGGACTGAACAGCATTGAAATAAGCGCCGGAGTAGGCAGTGCGATACAACGGTTACGCGCGGGGGAGACCGGCAAGATCGTTTTCCGCGAACGCGCGGCGGCAGTCAAAAAAGCTGTCAATGTGCCGGTGGCAGTCGTCAACGGCATCCGCACCCTGGAGACCGCAGAAGACATCATCGACAGCGGCGACGCGGATATGATTTCGATGAGCCGTCCGTTCATCCGGGAACCGCATCTGTTACTGCGCTGGCAAAATGGCGATACCTCGCCTGCGAAATGCATCTCCTGCGGCAAGTGTATGCCCATTGCAATCAAGCAGGAGTCTCTGGAATGCGGCGAAGAAAAACGGATAAGAGAAGAAGCAAAAAAATAACCCGGAGTGCATTAAAAAAATTGGTACCGGCTTCTGCCGGTATGGGTAGTCGAAATGATTATGAATCTATGACTCTTCTTTCCACTCGGTGAATTTACTGGACCAGATGTCCGACACAGCTTTCTCCAGAACGGAAAACCGTGGGTCTTCCACATCCAGCAGAGGAGGGAGCAGGCGGTTATCAAATTGAGCTAAAAACGGACACTGTTTTTGTAACCGCAGAATCGTCACCCTGGCACCGCCGTAAATAAAAAAGTCGATGGTGCGCGCATAAGGTTCCAGCGTCTCCTGCAAGTGTTCGCTGACTCTTTCCAGAAAGTGGTGTGTCTGGTCCTTGCGACGCCGCTGAAAACGCGCCGCCGATGAACCGCCCTGGCGGTGACGGCCGTGGATCAACCCGGTACCAGAATCATGCAAAATCAATTTTTCACCGTGACAAACCCCGACGGAAAAATGCCCTAACCGGACTAGTACGATACCAATTTGATAGTCCCTGGAAATCAGAGACAACAGCGGCTCCGTTTCATATCCATTGGTTATGTATTTTTCCTTGAGCGGGAATGGAGGCAGAATGATGCTCTTTTGCGTTACGCCCCAGAACAATACTGAGCCGGTGGGAGAAGTGGCAGCCAGTCTGACCGCATCGTAGGGAATTGATTGCGTTTGCGGGGTTTTCTGCAAAAAAACGGAGACTTCTTCAGTCGTCATTCCGGAAGGCAAAAGGATAGAAATCGCGTCTTCTTTACCGCTTTCCAGCCGTTGCAGCAAAACAGTGGTTTTCTCTCTGGTCATTTTATAGGTTTTTGAAGTTAACATATATATTTGCTTATATCAGTGTTATTTTCCCTTTGAGTCTTAAACGAAGTACTTTCGATTTTAAGTCGAAATGTATTGATGGACTAAGGTGAGGGGTAGTCTTGGATTTAGTATCACCCTCGGCCAAAACTTATTTTCCCAGTCTGACAATCGTAACACCGTTGCCGCCCTCGCCCTTATCCCCCGGGCGGAAACTTTTCACCAGCGGATGGCTGGACAACAATTCGCGCACTATCTGCCGCAGCGTGCCGGTGCCGCTGCCGTGCACAATCCGCACCTGGGTCAAAGCGGACAGGCTGGCATCATCGAGGTATTTATTCAGCATGTATTCAACTTCTTCCGCGCGTTTACCCAGCATCATCAGTTCCGGTGGTACGATCTTTATCGGCGGCTGTTTGATCAACGGAATATAGATTGGTGAACTGCCGCTGCTGGAAGGGACGACCTTATCCACACCGTCCAGTCCCAATTTAATTCTGGTTTGCCCTGCATGGACCTCGATCTCATTATTGTCGTAATCCACTTTCAATACCGTGGCTTCCAGATTGGCCTCTTTCACGTACACCGTATCGCCGGGAACGATCGTATTGTCCGGTTCCGGTTCAGCCTCAGGCTCGGATGGTTCTTTTGGCGGCTGCCAGGTTGCGGCGCGGATTTTTTCCTGCACCGCGGCTAAAGTCTTGCGGGTGCGGTCGATAGTATCCCGCGATTTCTCTTTGCGCAGATCGGTGGAGGCCTGACGGATCTCACGCTGCAATTCCGCCGCTTCCGTGACTATTCTATCGCGCGTTTCCTGGATTACGTTCTTTTCCCTGGCTTTCAGGTCTTTAACCAGTTTTTCCCATTCGATCTTCAGTTTTTCCGCGTCTGCTTTGGCTTTTTCCATGGCAATGCGCGTGGATTCTGTTTTATCGCGTTCTTCGGTCAAATGGGCTAGCAATGTTTCCACTTCCCGCGTGCCTTTGGAAAGCATTTCGGTCGCCTTGCTGATGATGTCCGCATCAAGGCCGAGGCGCGCAGCCGTGGCCAGCGCATTACTGCCGCCGGGCAGACCGACGGTCAGGTGGTATGTCGGCGTCAACGTCACCGGATTGATATCCAGCGAGGCATTCTGCAAACCCGGCGTGGCGTGAGCAAATATCTTCAAATCCCCGAGGTGGGTAGTAGCAATTGCCATCGTGGATTTAGACAGGAAATGCAGCAAAATCGCGCGTGATAAAGCAGAACCTTCGGCAGGGTCGGTGCTGGTGCCCAACTCATCCAGCAATACCATGCTTTTATTCGTCGCCTGATGGATAATGCGGGTGATATTCGTGATGTGCCAGCTGAAGGTGGAAAGCGTCTGTTCGATGCTCTGCTCGTCGCCGATATCCACAAAAATACCGTCGAAAACGGGGATCTGGCTCTTTTCCGAGGCCGGGATGGGTATTCCCGCTAAAGCCATCAGGCTGAGCAGGCCGATGGTTTTCAGTGCGACGGTTTTGCCGCCGGTATTGGGGCCAGTGATCACCAGTATCGAATAATCCTGGCCGATAACAACGTCCAACGGCACTGCTCTATCGCCTAACAAAGGATGACGCGCCTCCAGTAGATGTAATCCCGGCCGCGCTGCTGCGGTAAACGGAATCATTTGCGGCTCGGCCGCTTTCACGCGGCGGGCATATTTCGCCTTGGCGAAGATAAAGTCCAGTTCCGCCGCCAGGGTGATATCCCGGTTGATCTCCTGTTCATGCAAACCGACTTCCGTGCTCAAACTGGCCAGAATGTGGGCGACTTCCCGCCTTTCCTCATTCACCAGTTCGCGCAGTTCGTTGCCTTCTTCCACCGTTTCCCACGGCTCGATGAAGATGGTGGCGCCTGTATTGGAAACATCGTGGACAATGCCCTTGATCTCGTGTTTGGCTTCGATCTTGACTGGTATAACGTAACGTCCTTCGCGCTCGGTGACCAATTGTTCCTGCACGATTTTCGCGCCGCCGGGAGAATGAATAAAGCTCTCCAGGTTGGTCAGCATTACGTGACGCTTATTGCGGATCTGTTGCCGTAAATCCATTAAATGCGCCGAAGCCGAATCCATGATCTCGCCGTCAACGGAAATACAATTATCGATGCTTTTTTCCAGCGCACGCAGCTCCACGATATTCTTGGCGATATCCCAGATGGTGGGAAAATCGACGGCGATCTTGTTGAGGCTGGAATGCAGGTAACGGATGCTGGAAAGTGCCTTTGCCATACCCGCCAGTACTGCCGGTTCCAGCACTTTGCCGCGCGCCGCCAGACCGACCGGCTCGCGTATATCCTCGATGGCATCGATGTGGAAATCGTGCTCCACGGCCAGGATCTGCCGCGCTTCGTAGGACTGCTTGAAAAGCAGTTGAATTTTCTCGTAATCGGAGATAGGCAGGAGGTTGAGCGCCAGCGCCTGACTGGCCGGGAAAGAGGTATACCCTGCGATGATTTCCCGTACGCGGTGGAATTCCAGCATCTCCAGGCTTTTTGTGTCCAAAATAAATTCGTACCTCAGGTTTTATATAAAGGATATTGTATCACGTTGGTGGAATATGTTTGAAAAATACAGTAATACGGCTATTTGTTATCGGCAAAGTCTTACTGACTCTCATTAAAGGTCGAAGGCAGAATTCTCTATTCCTAGATATTGTGTTTTCCAATTATCTTCTATAAAAGAGCCCCAATTATAGCGTAAGATCACAGCCGGAAAAACAATTTCATTTTTCAATTGGTCTTTACGAAACCATCTGGCCTCAATAAGACCTTCCTCTATGGCACCTTGAGTCCGTGTTAATTCCCCACCGATAACATTACAGAGAAACCAGATCTTTACCACCCTCTTGTTCTGCCAGACCAAATCCTCCACAAAAAGTATCTTATAGGGTCTTATTTCAATTCCTGTCTCTTCCCGCACTTCCCTTATACAGGCTTGATTAATGCCTTCATCGCTTTCAACGCCGCCACCCGGTCCGACTAAGAAATCATTTCCATCGCTATTTTTAGCTCTGACCAGCAGTATTTCATCACCTCGAATAATAATGGCTCCTGCCGAAACTCTAAATTTTCTTTCCATTTACCTTTTCCTGAATGCATAACTCCACAAAACGCCCAATTGCTCTGTTAGGTTAATTAGCCGGTTCTGGATTACTTATAATTGGAAGCAGATTTGCTTCCTACAAACTTAGCGCAAAATTCAGATATATTTCAGCAGCTTCCAAAACCTGCGCCCAGTTGACGGATTCTTCCGGTGTGTGCGCTTCTTCCAGGCGTCCCGGACCCAGGATGATGGGGTCGACGCCGTCCGACCAGAGGATATTGGCATCGGAATGGCTGCGGAAGTCCTGCGGTTCCCAGGTAACGTTCATTTCCTGGAAGATTTTCTGCAGCTTCTGGACCAATAATCTTTCATTCGAGATGCGGTAGCCCGGGCGGGCTTCTTCAAAACGCAGCACAGCATCGAGGCCGGGGATTTCCTTACCCGCTTTTTCCACCAGGTGTTCCAATTCTGTCTTCAGCGTATCGATCTTGGAGTGCGGCGGCAGGTGCAGGTCGACGTAAGCTTCGCAGGTATCCGGCACCACAAA
>PMMG01000082.1 GCA_003162335.1 Dehalococcoidia bacterium | reverse complement strand
ACGCAAAATGGTTGATTTATTCATTTGTATACCTTCCTCTGCTATTTATCGCTTATTTTTGTCTAACCGCTGTTTTTGATTGAATTATTCGTTATCGAAACATGTTTGACAAGGCCGAAACATGATGGTATGCTACCACTTAATTTGACGGTATTCAATAGCGAATATTATAACACATACTATCTTAAATTCTTTTTAATACCGGGGCAAATCTATGGCTTATATTGTATTAACCGGCCCGGGAAGCATGCTTTTAGTAAAGAATGTAGAACGTTCAGGATTTCACGAAAAGTTAATAATACAAATAGAAAAAACAGGGTAAAAACGTGCAGCGGATACAAGAATAAAAGATTGTTTTCAATGAGCCGCCGCACGGGATCTTTGGCCGTAAAAAAGAGGGAAAAATGAAATACCGTAAATTTGGCAGGTTAGATTGGAAAGTGTCTGCGCTGGGATTCGGGGCAATGCGATTCCCGGTGTTAAATAACGAACACAGCAACATCGATGAATATAACACGATAAAAATGCTGCGGTTCGCTATCGACCACGGAGTAAATTACATTGATTCGGCTTACGGATACCATCGCGGTAACAGTGAAGTTGTTATCGGCAAAGCGCTTAAAGACGGCTACCGTGACAAAGTGCGGATTGCCACCAAACTCCCGGCGCACGAAATCAATGCAGCGGCAGATTTCGACCGGGTGCTGAATGAACAATTGAAGAGGCTGCAAACGGGGAAAATCGATTTTTATCTGCTGCACGGTTTGAATCGATTTGATTGGCCAAAGGTGCGTGATTTTGGCGTATTGAAATGGGCCGAAGGCGCGATGAAAGACGGGCGCATCGGATACCTGGGATTTTCTTTTCACGATACCTTTGCTGTTCTGCAAGAAATAATCGAAGCCTATGATAACTGGACGATGTGCCAGATCCAGTATAACTACATGAACGAAAACATCCAGGCGGGTACGCGCGGGTTGGAATACGCGCATAAAAAGGGTCTGGCGGTGATCGCGATGGAACCGGTTTATGCAGGGCGGCTGGCAAGGACTCCGGCTACGGTTGCCAAATTGTGGGATAACGCCCATGTGCAAAGGACGCCGCAGGAATGGGCATTACGCTGGGTGTGGAACCATCCGGAAGTGACATTGGCGCTCAGCGGTATGAGTAAAATGGAACAGGTGATCGAAAATATCGCCGCGGCCGAATATTCTCAACCGCATAATTTAACCGCCGCCGATCTGGCGCTGATCGAGAAGGTGCATGATACCTTCTTAGCCCTGAGCACGGTTGCCTGTACCGGTTGCAGAGATTGCATGCCGTGTCAGTACGGGGTGAACATTACACGGATTTTCGATCTATACAATGAAGCGATCATTTACAACACCGCAGCCGAAAACCGAAAATCATATAACAGCATGAGACCGGCAGAGCGGGCCGACAAATGCAATAAATGCGGCGAGTGCCTGGCGTTTTGCACGAATAAAGTAAATATCCCGGCAAGCCTGGAAGAGGCCCACCGGTTTTTCACAGAGTAAATAAATTCGCTCCCATCAAGTGAAGATTATAGTTGAATTGAAAAATCACCCTTTTGGGAAGGGGGGAATCTTTATTCCAATTGGGAAAATGATTAGCCTGAATCCTCGATCCGAGAATTCAGGCTAAATCTCAGTTTACAATACTTATATTCTGCTACTGAGGTTGCAATACCCGGTAGGGTTATGCTTTTGCCAGCATTGCCAGTGTTTCTTTGGCAGTGATGACTAATGCTTGGTCCGGGAAAATTTTTTCCATCAGGATGCGGTTCACTTCTTCGCTCGGCGGGTTGGCGCAGCAATCCGAAACTACTGCCAGTTTGTAATCCATGTCCCAGGCGCAACGCACGGTGGTGAGAATACAACCCTGCGTGGCGATGCCGAACAGGATCAGGGTGTCGACGCCCAGCTTCTTCAGGATTTCATTCAAGTTGGTGGTAGTGAAAGGGCCGACGCGCTGTTTAGTTAATACAACCTCGCCTTCTTTCGGTGCCACGCCGGGATGAATTTCCATTTCAGGTGTCCTGGGCCCGCCCCTGACCTCAATGTATATCACGGGGATGCTCTTACTGCGCGCTTTCGCCAGAATATCATTCGCCTTTTTTAGAATTACTGTCCGGGCTTCCTCGGATAATTCGTTCAGCATCCGGTTCTGATAATCCATAATAAGAACCGCCGTTTTACCTTTATCGAGAGTTGTTATTTTTGCTATCTGTCAGACCTCCCAAAATATTTTTTAATTGATTCGGATAATAATATTGAAAATTATAGCAGTTTGCAGCCGGTTATTTTTAAGGTAATTGTTGCCATCGCAAATTGGGTTGACAACAGGTAATCCTGATGTTATCCTAATCATTAACTTGCCATATTCGATATCGAATACTATAACACAATTCCTTTTTTGGAACAATCAGGCGTTTACAAAAATAAATTAGCCTTTTGGGAAATCAACGAAAATAATAATAACGGAAAAGAGAGTAGAAAATGCGATTTAAAGGTAAAGTAGTTATTGTAACGGGATCCGGGCAGGGCATAGGCAGTTCTATCGCCAAGGTGTTTGCGGCTGAGGGAGCCAAAGTGGTGACGAATAACCGTAAAGCGGGCACTACCGGCGGCGATGCCGCGACGGTCGCCGCCGAGATCAAAGCGGCCGGTGGGGAAGCAACCCCCATTTTTGGTAGTGTAAATGATTATAAAGAGGCAAAACACATTATCCAGGCGACGGTGGAGAAATACGGCCGGATCGATGTGCTGGTCAATAATGCCGCCATCATGGTGGACGGGCCGCTAATCAAATACACGGAAAAACAGATCCGCGATATTGTCGACGTGAATTTAACAGGAACTATTTTTACCTGTCAGCATGTGATTCCGTACATGGCTAAACAGAAATACGGTAAGATCGTCAATATTTCGTCCGGGGCCGGTCTGGCGGGCGATCAGAACATCACCGCATACTCCGCCACGAAATACGGTGTGATCGGGTTTACCGAAGCATTAGCCGCGGAACTGGCATACTACAATATCAACGTAAATGCAGTTTGCCCCGGCGGCGTACCGACACGGATGAACTTCCGGCCGGGAGCAACGTACGACTACAATTACTTCCACCGGCCGATCACCGGCGAAGATATTGCCGCCGCTTGTTTATTCCTGGCTTCCGAAGAAGCCCGGAATATCACCTCTACCTGGATTCCTGTCACTGCCGGTGTGGAGAAAAAAGTGCCGGATAATAAACCAATATTTACAGTTTAGCGCTGGAAATAAGCTAAAATAACTTAACATAATATTTAAGGAGAAACATGGCAGATACAAGAAAAGGTTATATCATGACGATCAAAAGGGCGCCGCACGGCGGTGGACCAGAAGGTAATACAAACGTGGAATTTTACGATTTTATTCGCCGGGACACGGAAAAACCGGTGCCCGGCGGTGAGCCTTCAAATCACATCAAGTTGAACATGGATAAAATCGGGCCGGGCGGCGGGGTCGAAGAGCATTACCACGAGCCGCCGGTTGTCGATCATGTTTATTACGTGATTTCGGGTAAGGTGCTTGCCACCTGTGGAGATCTTCAGGAAGTGGTTGGTCCGGATACTGTCATTTGTTGTCCTTCGAGTGTTAAACATTCTGTCACCAACGTCGGCAAGACGGTGGCTAAAGTAATCAGTATCGATGCCTGCGGCAAAGGCGTCCGGGGTGGGGATGTCGTCTATTCCAAGATGCCTAGCGGGGATTTGAGCGGAAAGACCTGGAAGGTAGCCGGTAAGTAACCTGAACACGGGATACAGGAAAAATTCCTGCATATCTTTTACAACAAAAAGCCAGGCCTTGGGGCCTGGCTTTTCAGGAAATCGGGGAGGGGTGTATATGAATCAGGCAGAAAGACAAAGAAGTTGGGGGTGGATGATCGTACTCTATATCTTTCTCGCCGGATTGGGCGGAGGTACCTTCTTATTCAGCTTCATTTTGCTATTTTGGGGTAAATATGAATCGGTGGCCAGAATCGGGGCACTGATCGGGCCGCTGGTAGTATTGTTCGCTTCAATGATGTTATTGCTGGATCTCGGCTCCCCCGCGAAGGCCTACCGGCTTTTTACCACTCCAAAAACACTGATGTCCTCATGGATGACGCGGGGAGCATGGATCTTAACCGGTTTTATAGTTCTAGGTCTGGCCTATGCGTTACCGGCATTCAGTTTTTTCAGCTGGCTGCCGTGGAGTCAAGCCTCTCTCTTCGGCAAGGTGATCGGCTTTGCGGCTGGCCTGCTTTCACTGATAGTTCCTATTTACCCCGGCTTATTGCTGGGTGTGATTAAAAGCATCCCGCTCTGGAATACCTCAGCGTTACCGCCCATTTTCTTTTTATCCGGCCTGGATACCGGAATCGCGATCCTCGTGCTGTTATCCGTTTTCCTGCCTTCCGAGATTGATGCAGCGGGGTTTCATTTATTAGGCACGGTCGATATTGTGCTGATAGCGCTGCTGATCATCGCGGTTTTTGCATACCTCGAAATTGTCCGCCAGTCGGGGAAAACGGCGGCGGCATCCGTGCAGTTGTTAAAAACACCTCTGTTTATCGGCGGAGTGATTATTGCTGGAATGATATTGCCATTGGTCCTGCTTATTATCAGCGTTTCATTATCGGAAATTCAGAGTATCCGCATTTTAGACGGGATTACCGGTGTCCTGATATTAGCCGGAGCGCTTTTATTAAGATTCAGTGTGGTCACTTCCGGCATACGGCGCACCCTGGAACTCTGAAAAATCAGCCGGCATTTTGTATGCTTAAGATAATGGCAATGATTCTTAACTAAGTTAGTCTGCAACGTGGGGTGAAGAACCACAACGGGAGAGGGGTACATGGCAAATAAAAAGACAAAATCCACGGCTTCCATTGCTGAAGCCGAACCCAAAGCAATCCAGGAAGATGTCTGGATCCCGGCCATCTGCGAATCTACCTGCGTAGAAAGTCCATGTTTACTCCGTGTGCACCGTGTGAATGGGGTAGCCGTTGGGGTGGAGCCTAATACCCAGATCGGAGACTGGGAAAACCTGGAAAAAAATCACGGTAGATTATGCGCGAAACCATATGCGCAACTGCAGAAGTTGTATAACCCTCACCGGATAAAGAACCCGATGAAAAGGACAAACCCGGAAAAAGGCGTCGGTATAGACCCGAAGTGGGTGGAAATCAGTTGGGATGAAGCGCTCAACACTATCGCCGAAAAACTGAAGAAGATGAGAGGTTCCGTCCCGATCAAACTCGCGGAAGCCCGCGGGACCGGTGGAATGTCAGCGGAAGGCTGGTACGCGTTTCTGCCTGCTTTCGGGCCGACCCAGGTGCTTTGGGGAGGACGTTCCACTCACTGCCGTCAGGTGCAGCACGCATTTGGCAACAGGATCCACGGCGGAGCTTCGTGCGAGCCTGATCTCGATTACTGCAATTACCTGATAATCATGGGCGCCAATCCCGCGGCTGCCGGCGGCGCCCCGGAAAATCCGTTATTTTCCGCCGCCAGGGACCGCGGCATGAAAACAATCGCCATTGACCCTGTGCTTTCTCCCACCGCGGCCAAGGCAAGCGAATGGCTGCCGATCAAACCGGCAACTGACTGCGCTTTTATATTAGCAATGATCAACGTGATAATCCACGAGATTAAAATTATGGATCTGCCGTTTCTCAAGGGCATGACAAATTCTCCATTTCTGGTAAGGCCGGACGGAGATTGGCTGCGGGATAAAGTTACAGAAAAGATCATGGTCTGGGATTCCATCGACCAAAAAGCGAAGGTTTACGACGATGCCGGGATCAAGGATCTGGCCCTCGAGGGAGTTTATCAGGTTGACGGGATCGAGGCGAAGCCGTCGTTCCAGTTACTGAAAGATCATGTCCTGCAGTACACGCCGGAATGGGCTGCCGCAATCACCACGATTTCCGCTGAAAAGATACGCCGCATAACTCGGGATTTTGTCGATAACGCCAAGATCGGCAGCACAATTACAATTGAGGGAAAAATTCTGCCGTACAGACCGGTAGCGACATGGCTGGGGCGTGGGGTGACCGGCCAGATTCATTCGTATCAAACAGTGCTGGCCGAACATATCCTGGCAGTCTTAGTGGGCAGTCTGGAAGTACCGGGTGGTCACAGAGGTGGTCTGACCGAAGTCGGTAAACGCCATGAAGATGGCATCCTGTGGGGGAGACCCGGCCCGGGGCGCGGCGTTCAGGTCTTCGACGGGATGCAGGATACGCGCCATCATCCGTTTCAGTGGCCGCCAATCAGTTACAGCGGATGGGAAGTGCTGGCTCCCTGCGTCGATCATTTCCCCAATCCGCCTTTGCCGTATACAGACCCCGCGGACAGTCTTTACAGTATGGACCAACTGGATTGGCGCAATTTGGTAGATCCTCCCAAAGGTCTGCCGGTGCCGCCGCTGCCGGAAATGTGGATACGGCACCGTTCTAACCCATTACTGGCGTTGGGTGAGGCCAAATATGCGATCGAGGTTTTAAAGAAAATTCCCTTCACGGTGAGTATCTCTTACACCATGGATGAGGTCACCGATTTTGCCGACATGCTATTGCCGGAGAACCTGGAATTCGAGCGTTATCAGCTGTATATTACCAACAAAAAAGCCTGCCACCGCAAGTATTGGGCGCTGCCTTTACAGCAACCCGTGGTAAAACAGCTGTATAACACGATGGACGTGAATAATATTTTAATCGAATTGGCAGACCGCGCCGGTTTCCTGGCTGACTTCAACATGCAAATGAATAAGTGTATCGGTTTTGATGAAGAAAGCCCCTACAAACTGGAAACGGGGAAAAAATACAAGTGGGAAGAAATCGTCGACCGGAAGTGCAAGTTCCATACTAATGGGAAATACGACATGGAGTGGTTCAAGCAGAACGGGGCGCTGGTCAGGAAAGGCAGTGTGGAAGAGCAGTACGATATTCATTTCATCATGCAATCGCAAAAAATCAGATATTCGATCCCCTACATGGAAATAGTGGAAAAGACCGGTAAAGACCTTTCGCGTAATCTGGCTGAAAAAGGCATCGACTGGTGGCCGACGGACGAATATACCGCCCTGCCGACCTATTTCACTTCCGTGATCGAAGAAGCACCTGCCGAGTATGATTTCTATGTGGTAAATTGCCGGATCGCATCGACATCCTGGGGTTCGAACGTCGGACTGCCATGGATAAACGAAATTTCCGCACACATAAAAGGTGTCGGCGATGTCCTGATGAATACCGCGGCGGCGAGGAAAAAAGGCATCAAAGAAGGCGACGAGATCTGGATCGAATCGCCGGCAGGCAAGATCAAGCAAACAGTGCGGCTATCGCAAACGATCCGTCCGGACAGCCTGTTGATATCCGGCCAGTTTGGGCAATGGGGCATGCCGGTAGCCAAAGAAACCCACAGGGCCACAATTTCGACGCTGGTGCCGATCAGTATTGCCTGGACGGATAAATTATTGGGCAGCCAGCAGTCACTGGTCGTTAAGGCCAAAATCTACAAAGCAAAGTA
>PMMG01000079.1:9979-10106 GCA_003162335.1 Dehalococcoidia bacterium | reverse complement strand
GCATCACGCACATTCCCACCGGCATTGTCGTGACCTGCCAGACAGAGCGCAGTCAGCATCAGAATAAGGCGATTGCCATGCGTATTCTCTATTCCCGGATATTGGAAGGAGAACTGGAGAAGCAGGC
>PMMG01000079.1:0-9973 GCA_003162335.1 Dehalococcoidia bacterium | reverse complement strand
TTTTATTGCTGATGATGGTTTTATGCATGACCGTACTTGCTTTTGCTCCGGTGCAAGCTGCAAGCAATTTAAAAGTACTTAGCAGCAGCGCGGATGTCAGTTTCCCGCAATCGATCAATTTCAAAGTCTCGGCACAAAGCGATGCTAAAATCACCGAAATCCGACTGCAATATACCATTAATATGGTCAGCTTTGCCCAGGTTGTTAACGAAGCGTTCGTGGATTTCCAGTCATCAACTAATGTCAACGCACAGTGGAAATGGGACCTGACGCGCATCGGGGGTTTGCCGCCGGGGACAGTGATCAACTACCGGTGGGTGATCAAAGATGCCAATGGCAATAATCTGACCACGCCGTTTACTCAGGTCAAATTCGATGACGGCCGTTATACCTGGAAATCGATCGTGCAAAACAAGGTGACGCTTTATTGGTACCAGGGCGATCAGACTTTCGGACAGACGTTAATGCAAGCCACGCAGGATGCCTTGACGCGACTTGCCGGCAGCACCGGCGCGACGATCAAAGATCCGGTCAGGCTGTATATTTATGCTAATCAGAACGATTTACTGGGTTCGATGATTTTCCCGCAGGAGTGGACCGGCGGGGTGGCTTTTACCAGCTATGGTTGCATCGCCATCGGGATTTCTGCTTCAAATCTGGATTGGGGCAAAAGCACGATTGCCCACGAATTGACGCACATTATAACGGCGCAGGTGACTGCGAACCCATATAACGGTCTGCCGACCTGGCTGGATGAAGGTTTGGCGATGTTTAATCAGGGCCCGCTGGACAGCAGCTTTACCGCCAGCCTGAATCAGGCTATCCAGTCAAAATCGTTGATCACCGTGCGCACTTTGTCCAGTCCGTTCTCCTCCGATGCCAATATCTCTTACCTGGATTACGCGGAGAGTTACAATATAGTCAGTTATCTGATCAATACCTACGGCAAGGACAAAATGGCAGCCCTGGAAGCGACTTTCCAACAGGGCGCTACCTACGACGGCGCTTTACAGAAGGTCTACGGCTTCAATATGGACGGCTTGAATACCAAATGGCAAGGAACACTAAAGTAAATCCGAAATCCGAATATCGAAATTCGAAACAAATAATAGCATTCGACCATTGCGAGCGAAGCGCGGCAATCTCTGTTTGATGCCAACCGTTGCCAGACAGAAATATTTCAGCTTTATTCTTGCTGCCATATTCGGTGATCATCGTGAGATCGCCGCGTCACTGCGCTCCTCGCGATTGAATCCATTCTTCCCCTTTACAAAGACCTTTGATTCGTTATAGAATGTCTTTTATATGATAAATGAGGAGAAAGCCCCCCGGGAATCCTTCACTATCCACGACTTGCCAGCCGCGGAACGCCCGCGGGAAAGATTGCAGCAATTCGGCTCGGAAGCCCTGTCGGCGCAAGAACTGCTGGCGGTTATTTTGGGACGCGGCATTGCCGGCGAATCCGTCACTGTCACCGCACAGCGGCTGCTCAGTCAGTTCGGTGGTTTAAAAGGGCTGGCCCAGGCTACGGTCGAAGAGCTTTCGCAGATCAAGGGCATCGGGTTGGCTAAAGCCTGCCAGATCAAGGCTGCTTTTGAACTGGCGAACCGTCTGGAAGGGTACCCATCGGCGGATAATAAAACGGTGATTAAAAACCCCCTGGATGTTGCCGCGCTGGTCAAAAGCAAGCTCGCCGGTAAAAAGAAGGAGTATTTTATGACCGTCCTGCTGGATACTCGCGCGCAGGTCATTAAAATCTGCGAGACGTCCGTCGGCAGTCTGGATACGAGCATTGTGCACCCGCGGGAAGTGTTTAAAGAGGCCATTTCAGCGTCCGCAGCTTCTGTTATCTTGATACATAATCATCCTTCCGGCGATGTTTCCGCCTCGGAACAGGATATTGGCCTGACAAAAAGGCTCGTAGAGGCCGGGTCGATTATCGGCATCGAAGTCCTGGACCATATCATCGTCAGCGATAATAAGCACGTCAGTATGAAAGCCAAAGGGCTATTTTAAACCCGGAAAATATTTATCTCAATGCTTCCCGCTTTTATACTTAATTTAAACCGTATTTGAACGTGACTCGGAATGTTCTTGCGGCATTATTTTTTCCATGCTTTTCATCAATCTTCGAGAGCGGAACGAATTGCCGGCTTCCAGTGCGTTCATTATTTTTGAAAGTAAACACGGCTCATACGACGGTTGCAGTTCTTTACCCATAAAACACATGAAGTTTGAGAGGTTTTCCCAGCAGAAAAACATCCAGCTGGAGAGCCGGTAGGGGTGGTTGAACCATACCATACTGATCGAGCCGCAAATCGTCCAGAGATAACCCAGGAAATCATACGGCCGCCCTTCATTCTGCAAAACGTATTTGTCTATTTTTACCGGGTCAGGGTTATCCAGCCAGTGATAAAATTTGCATTCTCCCATTGCTTCTACATTGTCATAGGTAATCGCGTGCACCCCGTTGCCCACAGCCTGAAATGTAACTATTTCACCATCTTCAAGCATCCGTACGATAAATCCGGTATGCCAAGGCTTCCATTTTCGCTTGCGCCAATCCGGGAAAAAAAGACCGAGGAGAAAAGAAAAAAAACCGGTTACGAACCCCCCGCCTTTCCACAGGATCGCATCACCGGGGCGGATGTCTGATCTGGAGATTTCCATTTTATGCCTCCTATCATATTCCTTCATGAATAACATATTCATGACATCGCAATTATAGTTGCAGGCAGAATCGTTGTCAACACATGGTTTCAGAACATCGATCAGGGCAGAAGGGAGGGGAAAGGGGCTTGTTTAAAAGTCTGTTTTAATAATGATATTATGAGTAAAATATAACTCCACGAAATTTGCTGAAAAGGGGTTTAACGTTATGGCAAAATTGATTGTTACCACCAGCTGGGATGATGGCAGTATCCTTGACCTTAAGCTTGCGCAAATGCTGACGAAATACGGGCTCAAAGGCACCTTTTATATTCCCAAATCGCCGAAAAACATTACTCCTTTGCGAAAAACAGACATTGCGGCACTCGCGGCGGAGCATGAAATTGGCGCGCATACGGTGAACCATCCTCATCTCGCGCAGATACCCCCGGCTGAAGCAAAGACCGAGATTGAAGATTCAAAAATATACCTGGAAGAAATCCTGGGCAAAAAGATCAAAATGTTCAGCTATCCTTTCGGCGAATATAATGAGGCGGTAAAAACAATAACTAAAGACTGCGGATTTATCGGGGCGCGCACGGTGAAGCCTGCTCAACCAGGCGACATCCCCGACCCTTATGAGTTCGGGATTACCGTTTTTGCCTCCAACGGCAGATTTCACGAAATGGTGAAAACGTCACCGGAATTAGATTGGGAACCGAAAGCACAGAAGCTGTTTGACGGGGCATTGCAGAACGGGGGTATGTGGCATATCTGGGGGCATTCCTGGGATACAGATAACCATAAAGAATGGGATAAGCTGGAGCGGGTGCTGAAATATATTGCAAACAAACCGGGAGTACAATACGCGACAAACGGCGAAACAATAGGCATATTGTCTGGTAACCGGTAAAATCTCAGAGTGGCGGATTTAGTCCATTTTGCGCATTTCCGGCACCAGGAACCAGATCAGGATCGTGGCGGCGGCCAGCGCCAGTGATATTCCTCCGATCGTCCATTGAATACCGATGACCTCAGCAACGAACCCGCTGCCAAAGCTCATCAGGCCGCTAAGGCCGATGCCTAATAAAAGGACGCTAAGCACGCGTCCGCGTTGCGCCGGATCGGGGTAAGTCTGCAATAATATCATCGCCAGCGTGATCTGGCCCATGGTACCTGCGCCGGCAAATATCATCATCAGCAGTGACAGCGGAAAAGAAGTCGAGAACGCAAAGCCTGCTTGTGCCAAACCAAGGACTAAACCGGTAATTAACATCAACACGCTACGTTTTTTAAAATTGAAAGATGCGATGATCAGCACGGTGACCAGTGCGCCAGCCGCGGAAAAACCCTGCAATAATCCCAGGCCTGTAGCGCCGACCTTTAAAATGCTGTCCGAAAAAACAGAAATCATTGCGCCCAACGGTAAAACGACCATGCTGCAAAACAGAGTATAAATCAGCACCCAGAGCAGCGCCGGATTGTTTCTGACGTAGTGTAGACCTTCGATCATGTTGGTAATGATGTTGCCACCGTTGGCGGAACCGATTTTACGGACCGGGACGAGATTTGTAATAAAGATCGAAACAAAATAGAGTCCACTGATGGTCAGAAACACGGCTTCAAAATCAACCTTGTCGATCATAAACCCTGCACCCGCGGGAGCCACCAGTTGAAAGATATTCAAACCGATGGTGGTCAAAGAAGTTGCGTTGCCCACCCGGTCTCTACTGACCAGTTCAGGAACAATCGAGGAACGTGCCGACCATAACAAGGCGCCGGCTGCTCCCTGAATGACGGACATGGCTATCATTATCCACCATGAATCAGGGTGTGCTTTACTCAGATAACCGGTCTGCAGGGAAATGGCGATGACCAGGGATGTTAACGCTGTGACCGCCTGGCCGATCTGCATCATGCGCTTTTTGGAAAAACGGTCTACCAGAACCCCGGTAAACAGTGCCACTAGTACCTGCGGAATAGCGCTGCCCAGTGCCATTGTTCCCAGCAGTGCGGTCGAGCCTGTCAGCCGGTATAGCAGCAGGCCTTGCACCACGTTCTGGGTAGCCTGCGCGGCCCATTGCCCGATCATGCTGAGATAATAAATCCGGAAGGAGGAATTTTTCAGGGAATCAAAAGTACGCACATTATTCAAACGCATCGCAAATAATATTCCTGCCCAAAAAGTCGGGATAACAATACAATGTTAGCATAGAACCTGTATATATGCGCAAGGCTAAAAATGGCAAAATAATAGGATATTTTTCAGGTTTATCTGGCGCTGCCAGGAAACACATTGACAATTAATCTTTCAAAGCATATGATATAGAAAATTTAAAAATCGATATCGAATAGGTCGCAAAGAAGTCAATTGTCAAAATTTAAGAGTGTTTCATTTTCGATGACGAAAATATTGACTGCTTATTTGCCTAAAAGTTCATGATATTTGGTCAAAAGAGGAGAAAGCGCCCATGGGTGCGTATGTAATAAGGCGGTTGCTCTGGATTCCGGTTACTATCATATTAACGACAGTGGTCGTTTTTCTGCTGGTACGGTTTATCCCCGGCGATATTGTCGATACGATCCAGGCGCAGATGGCGGCAAACGGCGGGGCTGAAACCGTAGACCGCAATGCTATCGAACACGCGCTGGGACTTGATGTTCCCGTGTATGTTCAATACGGCCGGTGGATCGGTAAAATCGTAGTCCACGGCGATATGGGCACTTCTCTGCGTACGCAACAAGCTATCACCCCGCAGATATTAAAACGTATCCCTTTAACCTTCGAACTGGGGCTGATGGGGATCCTTGTCGGGTTGGTAATCAGTCTGCCGATCGGTGTATACGCTGCGATCAGGCAGGATACCATCACAGACTACATCCTGCGCAGCATCGCCATCCTTCTGATCTCCGTCCCCAGTTTCTGGATCGGCACGCTGGTAATTTTATACCCGTCGATCTGGTGGGGGTGGACGCCGCCAATGGAGTTTATTTCCTTCTTTAAAAACCCTTTGGGGAATCTAGGGATGATGATCATTCCGGCGCTGGTTTTAGGAGCAGCACAAACCGGCGGGACGATGAGAATGACCCGGACGATGATGCTCGAAGTATTGCGCCAGGATTACATCCGCACAGCCTGGTCGAAAGGCCTCAGCGAACGGGTTGTCGTTCTCCGGCATGCCATCAAGAACGCTTTTATCCCGATCGTTACGATGATTGGCGCGGGTATACCTACGCTGATCGGCGGTTCTGTAATTATCGAGCAGATATTTAACCTCCCCGGAATGGGACGTCTGATGTATGACTCCTTATTGGGTCGTGATTACCCGATAGTTTCCGCGATTAATCTGATCATGGCGATTTTAGTCATTTTTACCAACCTGTTTGTTGACGTAACTTACGGATGGCTGGATCCCAGGATTCATTACCAATAGAAGAAAGTACGGGATGGAGTGCATTTTATGACAACAAGTACTGGAACCGCCCCGCCGGCGAAAAGGGCTGAGAAAAAGCGGCATGGGGTTATCTATGATGTTTTTAGCAGAATGATCCGCGAGAAACCGCTGGCTACTTTTGGCCTGGCCGTGATCATAATTCTGCTGTTTACCGGGGTCTTTGCCAATTTTCTTGCGCCTTTTGGCATGAATGAAATTCACCTGCTCAGCCGTCTGCAGCCGCCGTCCTCTCAGTACTTACTCGGCACTGACCAGTTAGGCCGTGATGAGCTTAGCCGCTTGATTTACGGCGCCCGTATTTCCATGATAATCGGGCTCGCCGCGACGGCGTTGTCCACGGTTTTAAGCGTAGTTATCGGCGGTGTCTCTGCTTTCATCGGTGGGAAATTGGACCTGTTCGTGCAGCGCTTCATCGATGTATGGATGTCAATCCCCTCATTTTTAATATTAATGACGATCATGAGTCTGATCAGTAATAAATCGGGCACCGTATGGCCGATCATCTGGGTGCTGGGTGTTACCTCAGGCATCGGCGGTTCCCGGTTTATGCGCAGCGCGGTAATTTCGATCAAATCAAACCTTTATATTTCCGCGACAGATGCCATCGGTTGCGGGCCGGTACGCACAATGGTGCGCCACGTTTTACCGAATATCATGGCTCCGATCATCGTGTCATTTACGATTGGTGTCGGCGGCGCGATTATGGCAGAAGCCAGTCTGAGCTTCCTGGGTCTGGGCGTGCCGCCTAACGTTCCTTCCTGGGGGAGTATGATCAGTGCAGAAGGACAGCAGTACTTTCTGACGGCGCCGGAGCTGGCATTATGGCCCGGTTTTGCGCTTTCGATCGTGGTCTTCGGTATTAACATGTTCGGAGACGGTCTCAGAGACCTGCTCGACCCGCGTTTGCGCGGCGGCGTCGGGCGTTATACAATGAAACCGAGCATGTTGGAGAAACTGAAAGCATCGGTTGATAAATATGACCAAACTCATTAGGCAGGACATTAATTTGATTGAAGCGATTTAAGACTGTTCTTGACTAATTTAACGACTCGTGTTAGCATGACGGTAATTTTATATGATTAAATAATGGCCAGAATTTATCACAGCTTGAAGTGTGAGGTAGGTATTAAGTGGAATTCTGGTACAGGGTTTACGCCGGTAACACATCCTCTGGAGACAACGAATAATAGGAGGTTTGAAAAAGGTTCAAATGAAAAGAGGATTTATCTGGGGAATATTAACTTTTCTCATCCTGGCTTCACTCATCCTGGCTTCCTGCGGCACTACAAGTACGTCTACAACTACGACAACTACCACAACAACGACAAAAGTTGCTCCTTCCACAACCACGACAACAAGCGTTACGGCAATCTCAATTCCTCCAACGACAAAAACAACTACTGCGTCCACCGGAAAATGGTTCGACAGCCTGGGGACTCCGACCTACGGCGGTGTTCTGGTCGAGCGTATGCTCCAGAACATCACGCAGTGGGACCCCTACACCAGCACAAACGGACAAGCGGGATATGCGCCCTTCCTGTCACAGCTGTGGAATAATGACTACACCGTTGACCCGAACGTATGGGACTTTTCCATCGGTTGGTTACCGGCGCAATATGCCAACGGCTACATGCTGACGGGTTGGGAAGCGCCCAATCCTTACACGGTGATCTGTCATCTGCGCCAGGATATCTACTGGCAGAATATCGCACCGGCAAACGGCCGCCAGTTTACCTCGGCAGATGTAGTGGCTCACTATAACCGGATATTAGGCCTGGGCGGCCAACCGAAAGACCCGTATTACACTTCAGTTACCGCATGGGCGCCGCTGAATTCCGTGGTAGCCACGGATAAATTTACAGTTACTTTTAACTGGGTGGCTGGCACCAGCCCTGTATCTATTATGACCATGTTGCAGGCGCCAGGGGCCGACGATTCATTTGAATGCCCTGAAGCCATTGCACAATCTACAACCGCCAGCACTCCATACATTACTGACTGGCGCAAGTCCATCGGCACCGGCCCATTCATCCTGACCGACTTTGTAGATTCCAGTTCCGCCACTTACGTTGCCAATCCCAACTTCTGGGGCAAAGATCAGCGCTGGCCGAATAACAAACTCCCTTACATCGATCAATTGAAAATGCTCATCATCCCCAACTATAATACCGCTGAAGCGGCCTTCCGGGTTGGCAAAATCGATTCATTCACTTCGATGCCAGTTCAAGATGCCGTGGCAATGATGAAAACGAATCCGGAAATTATTGTCAAACAAGTGCCGAAGGGTAATGAATACACCCTGGATCCGAGGAATGACGTGGCGCCCTTTAATAACCTTAACGTCCGCATCGCATTACAGCATGCGATCGATATTCCTACCATTGCCAAGACCTACTATCAGGGTTATGCCACTCCTTGGCCTGCCTCTTTAACTGAAAACCAGATGGGTCTGGGCGGTTGGGGTGCTGCGTATCCCGATTGGCCGGCCGCGACAAAAGCAGAGTATACCTACGATCCGACATTAGCCAAGAAGATGCTAGCCGATGCCGGCTTCCCCAACGGTTTCACCACTGACCTAGTGCTTGAAAATGATTCAGACATGGATCTATACAACATCGTCCAATCTGAACTGGCTGCGGTCGGTGTAAAAATGACCATTCAGACAATGGATGCTGCCAGCTGGGGTAGTTATGTAATGACCAGCCATAAAGAAGATGCACTTTGCGCACGCAACCAGGGTTTAATGGGTTTCAACTTCGATATCTTCCGGCAATTCATGCGCTATGGTTTGAAAGGCTATCAGACCAACTATATCCTGGTGGACGATGCAACTTGTCAGAAAGCCTATGCTGATGCTTTAGTTGCGCAGAGTTCGGATGCTGTACAGAAATTACTGCATGATTTGAACCTGTACATCGCAACCCAGCACTTCGCGATCTCCCTGGCACAACCGTCCTCTTTCAATATGGTTCAGCCGTGGATCAAGGGTAATCCCGGTGGAAACACATTAGGGAACGCTGTTACAGGTGCAGGGTTCGCTGATGCTGTGCCGATCGGTGTCTGGGTAGACCAGAAACTGAAGACATCTTTAGGACATTAAAAACACACCTGAATTGAATCCCCAGTAACTGAATAAGCAGGGGGCTGAGATTTCTCAGTCCCCCTGCTCTGTTTTTTCAGCGGGTTGTCAGTCAATCTTGTTTTAATTTACCTTTTCTGCATCCGGCAAGACTGAAAAAATTTGCAACAAAAATATTTCCATCCCTATTGACATGACATAAATGAGCACTAAAATAAAAATAGAACTATAAAAAAACGTCAGCAGGTTTTCGTAAATTTTCGAAAATCTTATATCTGATTTAAAAACACTTAAAGAATTAATTATAGAAAAAACAATCATAAGAGGAGGATTATATTCATATGGCACGGTCAAATTTTTCCGCAAGTACGGTTAGAATAAAGGTTGCCGGTCTGGGCGGCGGCGGATCCAACGCAGTTACCCGCATGGTCAGAGACGGTATCGCCGGCGTCGAATTCATCGCAATGAACACGGATGCCCAATCCCTGGCAATTGCCGAAGCCCCCATCAGAATCCAGCTTGGCGAGAAGCTGGTCGGTGGTTTAGGCGCAGGCGGAGATCACACTGTCGGGCATAAAGCGGCTGAAGAATGCCGCGATGAGATTAAAGAAGTTGTCAGCGGCGCTGAGATGGTATTTATTACTGCCGGTATGGGCGGCGGCACGGGCACAGGTTCAGCTTCTGTAGTCGCGGAAATTGCCAAAGCCAGCGGCGCATTAACCATCGCTGTTGTCACCAAACCTTTCGGATTTGAAGGCGCCCACCGCATGAAAAATGCCGAAGAGGGCAT
>PMMG01000142.1:4881-32874 GCA_003162335.1 Dehalococcoidia bacterium | reverse complement strand
CCCGTCCAGTACACAGATGCCAAAGCTCATGCCGAGACAGAGAAGTTTATTGCCGAAAATAAACTGGGAAAAGAGGATAAACCGGCGAAAAAGTCAAAGTAGATTCAATACTACAGCTGAGCTAGTAAACTGGACAGTAACTGATGAAGATTGCACTGGTATCTCCTTATGATTTCTCCCATCCGGGTGGGGTCGGACGCCATATCACCGCACTCTTTAATAACTTTACCCAGGCGGGGCATCAGGTAAAAGTCATTGCGCCGTCTTCTAAAGATGTGAACGAGTTCGGAGAGCATTTTATCCGTATCGGCAGACCCTTCCCGATCCCGGCCAGTGACTCTATAATCCGTGTACCTATTTCGCTGCATCTCGCTCCCGCGATCAAGAAAGTGATGGCGGAAGAGAAATTCGATATTGTTCACCTGCACGAGCCGTTTATGCCGATGTTGTGCAGCGCCACTTTGAGGTTTTCTAACACTGTCAATGTCGGCACTTTTCACGCCGCACAGGGCAAGCCGGGATACGGTTTCGGCAGACCAGTCACAACCTGGATACTGGAGCGGCGCGCACGTAAGCTACACGGTCATATCGCCGTTTCCAAACCGGCAATGGACTATGCCAGACATTTTGTGCCAGGCGATTACGAAATTATCCCTAATGGTGTTGACCTCAAGCACTTCCGTCCGGATGTGCCTCTAATTACCGATTTCACTGACGGTAAATTGAATATTGTTTTTATGGGCAGGCTGGAATTCCGTAAAGGAATAAACTACCTTCTGAAAGCCTTCCTGCAAGTCAAAGCCGAGATGCCGAACACCAGGCTGATCATTTGCGGCCCGGGTACCAGGCTGCGTAAACGTTATGAGGCATGGGTTAAAGATGCCCGCCTCCAGGATGTGGTTTTCACCGGTATGGTAGATTATGCTTCTCAACCCAGCTACTACCGCACGGCAGACGTTTTCTGCGCCCCAGCCACCAGCCACGAAAGTTTTGGATTGATTCTACTGGAAGCCATGGCCACCGGCAGGCCGATTGTCGCAACAAATATTGAAGGGTTTGCTGCTGTCGTTACAAACGGTCAGGAAGGATTGCTGGTACCCCCGATGACAGATCGTCCGCTGGCTGAGGCTTTGCTGAAACTGTTAAAAGATAAACAACTACGGGCTCAAATGGGACAGAAAGGTCTGGTTACAGCGCAGAAATATTCCTGGGATGGGATTGCTACCCGTGTGCTGGACTACTACGAAAAAACAATCGAAAAGACGCGCCACAACAGCGCTTGAGGTGATATGGCCAATTTAGAAGGCATGCGCAGGGCATTAGGCAGGTATTTTACAGAACCCGTGGTAACTGTTCTGGAAAAGACTCACATTACCCCTAACGCAGTCACTGTTATCGGTCTGTTGATCACCATCGTCGCCGCCGTTCTGGTAGCGTTCAGTCATCCCTTTGCCGGCGGTTGGGTAGTTTTATTTGCCGGCCTGTTCGATATGCTGGACGGCGCTTTGGCCCGCCGCACGAACAATGTGACCAAATTCGGCGGCGTGCTTGATTCCACACTGGACCGTGTTTCCGAAGGCGCGGTGCTCATCGGTATTGCTGTGCTGTACGCTAATCAACACTCCGCCTGGGGTGTCGCTGTCACTGGCGCCGCGATGCTTACTTCCCAACTGGTCAGTTACATCCGCGCCAAAGCAGAATCGATGAATATTCATTGTGAAATAGGGGTCTTTACTAGACCCGAAAGAGTGGTTATACTGTCTATTGGGCTGCTCCTTAGTAAGTTCGACAACGTACTATTAATCGCTCTGGCAATTACCGCTGTTCTTAGTCTTGTAACAGCCTGTCAGAGGTTATTCTTTGTCTGGAAGAAAATAAAATCCAATTAATTGGGGGACACTATGCCGGTTATAGCAGTCATCGGAGCGCAATGGGGAGATGAAGGGAAAGGGCGGGTAGTTGATTTAATTACCGAGAAATCAGATGTCGTCGTACGTTTCTCCGGCGGTGATAATGCCGGTCATACAGTCATCAACGAATTTGGTAAATTCGCTCTGCACCTGATTCCATCCGGAATATTTTCCAAACATGCTGTTTCCGTTATCGGTAACGGCGTGGTAATTAATCCCAAATCACTTTTTCAGGAAATTGATATGCTGACGTCAAGAGGAATTGACGCCTCACCCCAACGTTTGTCTATCAGCGACCGCGCCCATGTCATCATGCCCTATCACCTGATTCTGGATGAACTGGAAGAAAAAGCGCTGGGCAGCAATGCCATCGGCACTACGCATAAGGGCATCGGCCCGGTTTATTCTGATAAAATTGCCCGCCACGGTATTCGCGTTGGCGATTTATTGGACAAAAAGGCTTTTAAAGCACAATTAAAAACAATTCTGGAACGGAAAAATTTAATTCTGACCAAAATATATGGCGTTGAACCACTATCGCTGGAAAAGGTTTATCAAGATTACGTTGAATACGGCGAACGCATGGCTCCTTACGTGCGTGAAACCACAGTGATGTTGGATGAAGCGTTGACTGCCGGTAAACAGGTACTGCTGGAAGGCGCACAGGGTACGTTGCTTGACCCGGATTTCGGCACCTATCCTTATACCACTTCATCCTCGCCGATCGCCGGCGGCGCTTCCATCGGTTGCGGTATCGGACCGACCAAAATGACAAGTGTGCTGGGCGTTTTCAAAGCCTATTGTACGCGCGTCGGCAGCGGTCCTTTCCCTACCGAACTTAAAGACGAAATCGGGAGCATGCTCAGAGAGCGTGCGCAGGAATTCGGCACGACCACCGGCAGACCGCGGCGTTGCGGCTGGTTTGACGGCGTCGCAGCCAAATTCAGCCAGACGGTCAATGGTTTTACCGGCATGGTGATTACGCGCTTCGATATTCTCGATGTGATGCCGAATCTGAAAGTCTGCACCGGCTATAAACTGGATGGCAAGGTCATCCATTATTTCCCGTCTAATATCGCGCTCCTGGGTAAATGCGAACCTGTCTACGAGGAGCTGCCCGGCTGGCTGACCTGCACAGAAAATATTCGTAATTTCGCGGACTTACCCAAATCAGCAAAGAATTATGTCAAGTGTCTCGAGCAAGTCTCCGGCTGTCCTGCCGTACTGATCGGTGTCGGTCCTGCCCGTGACCAGATCATCGAAAAATCCCCGATAATCTAGTTAAACTTGTTTATCAACCAAAGAGAGTCCGCCTGAGGCGGACTCTCTTTCTTTTTTCACTGATGAGCTGCAACCAATCTCTAATAGCCCATGCTCTTTTTCATATTCACATCAATCCAGAATCGTCCCAGATAAAAAGCTGCAAACCCGCAGCCGGTTGATATCGAGAGAGACTGGCCGTTATAGCCCTTGAACCATGGTTGAATGATAGTAAAAAAGTTCGGCTGCACCAGGGATATTGAAAAATGCTGTCTTGCGACATATTCGTTCGCGTCTCTCACTATTTTCTTTACCTGGTCGACGCTGGTTGCGGCCATCGCTGCGGGATAGAATGCATCAAAAACGGGGTCGCTGACCATCGGATAATTACCACCGTATCCGGTTCTGAGCCTCTGCAATTGTTTGAGCGGTTCGTTCACCATCCCCAGCGTTCCCGAGCCTGTCCGGTTCACCATCTGATCATGCTTTTTCTGCCCGCTGACAAAAGCCGACCAGGAGGTTGTATCCATCGGCCGGATTTCCATATCGATACCGACCGCAATAAAATAGGACTTCACTACCTGCAGTAAATCCAGATCGCCTTCGGCTGATGCCAGGACGTTAGTTTTAAATCCGTTGGGATAGCCAGCCTGAGCGAGCAGTTGTTTGGCTGCAGTCGGATTATAGGCATACTCGTCTTTCAAGTCTTGCGGCCAATCAGAATACGGGTACCCCCACCCGGTCATATAACTAGTGGTCAGCGACTGCGGGAATGGGTCAGCGGTACCGCCGTAATAGTTTTTAGCTAATGACGGAAGATCTATTGACAACTGCATCGCCCTGCGGACCCTGATATCATTAAATGGTACTTTGTCATTTCTGGGATCCAGTGTGCCTGCTGATCCGCTTAATATTGTGATTTGTGGCATTTCGGGATTCGATTTTTGCATTGACTGCGCTTGTTGCAGCGGCAGTTGATTGATCAGGTCGATCTTGCCGGTGCGCATCGCTGCCATTGCTGTCGCGTCATTCGGTATTATCAGGTATTTGATCTTGTCGATGTAGGGCAGCCGGTTTTGCGGGTAGCGTTCATCATATGCCCAGTAATTAGGATTCTTGACCAGGGTTACCGAAGCGCCGGAAACAAAATCCGTTAACATAAACGGTCCGGTGCCGATGGCATGGTGCCAATCACTGAGGTCTCCCCACAATTTCACCGCTTCGGGATTTTCCATGCACTGGCTTCCGGTTCCTCTCTGTACATTCTCCATCGTAGCCTCAGGATTAGGTGATTTCCACTTAAAAGTAACGGTATATTTATCCGTTGCGGTTACCGATATCAAGTCCGAATTTTGTGTCGCATCTGAATATGGATCAAGCGCGTAAGTACCATATCCGCCCTGGCGCTGGAAATGGGCCACTACATCATCCGCAATAAATTCCCGGCCGTTTGCCGGACTGATATTCTGCCAGTGGATGCCTTGCCGCAAATGGACGACGTAAGTAGTCGCATCGGTAAATTCCCAACCGGTTTCCAGGTTGCCTTTTTGAAACTGGCTGGGACGGAAATTAAATTTATAGCTGAATACCGACGGGTCAAGCGTCCAGTCGTCCGCGACCAGCGGTTCCATATACGTTGGGTATATTATCGAATTTAAAGTGCTGACATAGGTATCAAAATTATTAATATCCGTATTACATCTGAGTACTAGCTCTCCACCGTATTGCGGCACACCTAGAGAGTCCCACCACTTGCCGCTGGTTCCCGATGTGGAACTGGTCGTTGTTTGCTTCGTCGCCGGTGTGGTATTGTTGGTGGTTTGCGTCGGGGCTGGCGCGCTGGTTGTATTATGAATTGTTGTTACGGTCGTGTTCGATGTTGGTGTCGTCGTTGTAGTACATGATGCCAGTACCAGCGCTGCTACAATCAATAAACTGAAAATAGCGAAAGAGACTGCCTTTGTCACTTTTTCCTCCCTTTTGTTTAATATTTCTACGGGCATTCCCGGTTGATAGTCAAAGGAGTTAGCGGTAAACAATACACTCTGCAATGTATTTTTAATATTCGCTCTTTTGTTTAATCTTACCCGCTATCTTTTGTCCCGATCTTTTCGTCAACCGTTCCGGCAGCGGCGGCAACGGCGGCGCCGAAAGCGCAAACAAACTCCGGATTATGCGGCTCTTTGATATCCTTACCCGTCGCTTGCTTTAACGCTTGCACAAAGGCGGCATTCTTGGCCATACCACCGACAATTGCGACATCATCTTCCAGCCCAACAATATTTGCTATAGAGCTTACCTTTACGGCAATACTGTCATAAACAGCGCGGGCAATATCTTCTTTAGGCAAATTTTGATGGATTAACGACAACACGTCCGTTTTATCAAAAACATTGTAATGACTGTTTTTAAAGATGGCGTTTGTCGATTTTAACGAACTGTCAGACATTTCCTGAAAATTCATTCCCAGCAATTTGGCAGCCTGCTCGTGCAACATGCCCGTATCGGCAGCTCCCCGTTCATATATCGCTCGATCCAGGACCCGTCCGTCCTGACTGATTCTTATCACCCGGCACCCATTTGCTCCTACATCAATAATTGTCTTCGCGGTACGGACTTTTAGCAGCACCCCGTGCGTATTTGCTATAGCATCTGGGATGAAATGACTGGCAAACATGGCCTGTTTGCCGTACTTACCAGTGGTCCAAATCCTCGCCACATCAGATCGTTTCAAATGAACCTGCTTTAACGCTTCTTTATATGCCTGCTCAGCAATTTCGGATTTATTTGTACCGGTCAACATTCCGTATTTTAATAGCCCCTTAGGGGTTGGGGTATTGGGATCCCGGATTTGTTCAATCACGTAGTCAACCTTCGGCTTGGCAATCTCCATCACATAAACGTGCGTATGCCTGCTGCCAACGTCTATTCCCACAACGATCATTGATTTCTCCTTTTTCTCCTAAAGCGTCTGTCAATCTCCGTTTTTAGTCGAACAGCCGTCCCTGGCTGTATCAGTTATTCATGAATATCCACAGGAAATTTCATATGGATGTAAGTGGTAAAGATTAGCAAAATGCTAACATCGATTCACGGTTTTGTCAATTTAGAAGCAAGTACGATTAACATTCGGGTCAGAATTGCAGAAATAAAAGCTAATTGACTAGTGAAGAAACTACTACTTTGTCTCTATAAAGGAGACATTGAGATAGGGGGACATTTTACAGTGAGGTGGTAATTCGTATTTCGTATTTCGAATTTGTTTTTAATTTGGTTTTTGGAAGTTGGTCAATTTCACATTGCTATAATAGTGGAAAGTTATATATCATAAGATAATGTCTTTAGACGGGTGATAAAAATGGATACAAATAGTGCAATTAGATTAGTAATCGGAGCAGTGTTGATTGCCATTGGATTACCACTTTTTGTTTTAGCAAGATACTTTTCAGCCCCGGAGAATAAAAAGAATCAAACGGCACGAAGTATTAAAATAATTGCTATAACTTGGGTGTCAGTAGGCGTGCTACTCTATTTAATTGTTCTCATTACGAATTTGAATTAAGTTAATTTCAATTCAAATTGACCTGACACCTTGGATTTTGGAAATTGGACTTTCGACTGGAAGAGTTTTATTGCCCCTCTTCAATCATGTGCATGTGCTCTTTACGCATGCATTTGTCCATGACCACAAGTAAACCGGCAGATTCTGCTTTTGCGGCAGCGGGTTTATTGACAATCCCCTCTTGCATCCAGACAGCTTTCGCCCCGATTTTAATCGCTTCATCCACGATCGGCGGAATATCTTCGGATTTGCGAAAAATATCTACTACTTCGATTTTCTCCGGGATGGCGCTTAGACTGGGGTAGCACTTCTTATCGAGCACTTCGTCGATCGTCGGGTTCACCGGAATAACATTGTAACCTTGTGCCAAAAGGTATCTAAACACGGTATTACTGGGTTTGTCTGCATTCGCAGAGACACCAACCATAGCGATATTACGGAAACTTTTCAATATCTTAACAACGGACATTAACCATCTCCTGTGCCTTTTGACTTAATTAAAAAAATTCAGTTAAAAGTTTTTCAGTTTTTAAAGGCTCGATCGGCTGGGATACCAGCGTCTCTGTGGCAAGTGCCGGAAAAGCGCTTTCATAAGTCGGCTTGTTCTCACGGTAAAAAACCCCCATGGGAATACGCTCACCCCACTCCTGCGCTTTGACAAAAGCGGAGGTCTTATCAGACGGTGAATAATCCGGCTGTTCCTCCATTTTATAAACGCGCTCTTTATACCATTGAAAAGTGTTTTTATGATTAAAAGAAACGCAGGGTTGAAGGATATCGATCAATGCAAAACCATGATGATTGATGCCTTGTTTAATAATTGCCGAAACATGGTCCGTATCGCCGGCAAAGGAACGCGCCACAAAAGTCGCACCGGCGGCAATCGCCAGCGTGATCGGATTGATCGGCGAAGGCGCTCCCTGCGGTGTGGTTTTTGTCACAAAACCGACGTCGCTGGTGGGCGAAGTCTGCCCCTTGGTTAAACCGTAGATCTGATTATTATGCACCAGGTAGGTTATATCATGATTGCGGCGCGCAGCATGCACAAAATGATTGCCGCCTTCTCCGTATCCATCACCATCGCCGCTGATAGCAATTACCGTCAGGTCTTTATTAGCGATTTTGGCCGCGACAGCGACAGGGATCGGACGGCCGTGCAGAGAATTAAAGACATTTCCTTTTGTGTAATGAGGAAGTTTACCTGCTTGCCCTATGCCGGAAACCAGTAATAAGTTGTGCGGATCGATGTTTAATTCTACCAGCGCTTTCTTCAATCCGGCTAATATTCCGAAATTGCCGCAGCCGGGGCACCAGGCGGGCGTCAATCCTTTATAATCTTCCAATGTGACTGCCATTTCTCTACTTCCTCAGTTCCTGCGCAATAATCGCGGGGGTAAACGGGCGGCCGTCATACTTGAGAACACTACGGACGGCGGATAAACCGGTTTCCCGTCTGATCAACCCTGCGAGCTGTCCGGTGGCGTTGTTTTCAATTACAAAACTGTGCTTTGCGTTCTTCAACGCGGCGGTCACTGCGTCTTTGGGGAAAGGCCAGATTTGATTTAAATGGAGATGGCTATAGCTGCCGCCATTTTTATTCAGTGTCTCCGCAGTCTCTTTGATCACGCCATAGGTGCTTCCCCAACCGATAAGCAACGTATCGGCTTTTTCCGCGCCGTAAAATCTGGGAGCCAATACCTCATCTTTCAGATGCACGAGTTTCTGGAAACGCTTATCCATCATTTTCTTTCTGGTTTCGGCGTCCTCGATCAAATGCCCGGATTCATCGTGTTCGTCCGAATCAGCTACTACCAACGCATCTTTGTTACCGGGATAAGCTCTGGGTGAAATCCCCGACGCGGTGATGGAATATCGCTTATATTCTCCGTTGTCGGCATTCTTGTTAAACATGATACCGNNACCGGCAACTGGTAGGTTTCGGCCAGATTAAAAGCATTCATTGTCAGCCAGAAACAGTCTTCCGCGTTGGCCGGGGCAAAAACAGCGCGTGGGAACTCTCCATGCGAAGCGTGCAGTACAAAATCCAGGTCACCCTGTTCGGTACGGGTCGGCAAACCAATGGCAGGTCCCGGACGCTGTCCCTCGATGACCACGATCGGAGTCTCGGTCATACCCGCCAACCCGATACCTTCCACCATCAGACAGAAACCGCCGCCGGATGTGGCTGTCATCGCCCTGACGCCGGTATAGGCAGCTCCGATGACCATGTTAACCGCGGAAATTTCATCTTCCGCCGGTACTACCACCAGACCAAACTCTTCGCTTTTAGCGGCGAAATATTCCATAATGGGGGTCACCGGTGTCATCGGATACGCCGAAATAAACTTACAACCGGCAGCTATCGCGCCGACGGCCATCGCTTCGTTACCGTTGATCAGCATCCGTTTGGCGTTGCCTGCACGCGCCAACTTCTTCTGCATAGCGGCAAATCCGACGGCATGTTGATAGCCGGCCATTGCCGCCTGAAAATTTTTAGTGGCGGTTTCCCCTTTAAAAAAACCGATCAACAGTGTATTGAACAGCTTAAAATCGTAACCCACCAGTCCCAACGCGGCGCCCAGTGCGACGGTATTCGTCATCAACACATCGCCGGCTACTTCTTTCGCCAATCTTTCGGCGGGCACATTGACGAGATTTTTCCCTTCAATCCCGGGGATTTTTTCTCCGTCATAGACAATGACGCCGGAGTCTTTGACTTCCTGTCGGTGCATGTCGATCGTTTCTTTGTTTAAAGCAACGAGGATATCGATAGGCTCACTGATCGCGTTAACCGGAGCATCGCTGGCACGGACTCGGAAAAAATTATGCCCGCCCCTCACTCTCGATTCATAATCCTGGTCAGCAAAAACATAATAGCCCCACCGTGTGAGGGCTTTGGCAAGTAAAAAGCCGACAGATTGAACACCCTGTCCGGCTTCTCCACCGACCATGATATTGATTGCAGCAGCCATTCTAATATTCACCCATCAAAACGTATTATACTCCAAATTAAAAAGTATTCTTGTTTAATGGTCTTGTTATTTTATTCTCTTGCTTACAGATTCCCAATTGATATTCTTGAAGAACGACGTAATATAATCCGCCCGTTTCAGGCCGTAGTCGATCATATAAGCATGCTCAAAAACATCCATTACCAGAATCGGGGTACAACCGGCAAAATGTCCTGTTTCATGCTCGTTGATCCACGCGTTAAAAAGTACTCCAGTCCAATCCTGATAAAGTACCACCCAACCTATGCCCCTCATCGCTCCCGTAGCTTTAAAGTCTTGCTCCCAGGCTTCATAGCTGCCGAAAGATTCGGCCACTGTGCGGACAAATATGCTATTTTTATCGACCTGTGTTTTGCCGCCGAGGTTATCAAAGTAATATTCGTGCAGACGCATGCCGTTAAATTCAAATCCCATGCGGCGCTTCAATTCGGAGTATTCCGGCACCGTAGTCTTGCCATCTTTGAGCATAACAGAAAGGGTATCCATCAATTTGTTGGCATTAGTAACATAGCCCTGATAAAGCGTGAAGTGATTTTTTATCAGTGTTTCGCTGAAACCGGCCATCCCGACCAATGAACTGTAATCCTTTGCCTGATATGCCATATTTATCCCCCCATTTTGAAAATACTTGTTTCAAGTTTAATCTGAATAGCCGCAGATGGTATGTAACTTTTGTCAGGTCGAAAAGTAATAAACGTAATGAATATTATGTCAAAAGGTGGTTTTTGTCAAGACTACAAGGATAGCATTCAGTAGTCAGCAATCGGCTTTCAATTTAATGCACCATTCCAGTGCAGGTTGGAATCCATCATACTAATTATTGAATTCTGGCTTTCGCCAGAATGGGTTCCATCTATAACCCCAGATTCTCCGCAGCCCCTTGCATAGCTTCCAGTCCGAGTGCGATAAACTCATCCAGATCCAGGTTTATTTCGCTGCATTTGGCAATCTGTTCCCGGTTGGCGCCTGCAGCGAAACTCTTTTCTTTGAAACGCTTTCTGATCGATTTGGCTTCTACAAACGCCAATTTCTTTTCAGGACGGACGAGCGCTCCCGCTGTGATCAAGCCGGTCAGCGGGTCGGCACAAAACAGGGCTTTATCCATCAAGGTCTGAAAAGGCTCACCGTGAGCCTCGTTATGGCAGAGAATCGCGTGACAGATCGCATCGCTGGCGCCGAGCTGTTTAACCATTTCCTCGCCGCGTTTGCTGTGGATTTTCATATCGTCGCCAATCAGCTCCAGGTCGATATCATGCAGTAATCCGGCCAATCCCCACTCTTCTTCATTTTCCCCGAAACGCCGGGCCAGGGCGCGCATGATCGCTTCAACGGCCAGCATATGCCTGACCAGATTTTCATTCTTGATATTTTGTCTGACGGCATTTAATGCTACTTCTCTGTTCATATTGTCCTTTGCCTTGATCTCAATTTACACAACAACCGGATTTACACCAATGCGTTTTCCGGCCAGAATCTCTTTCAAATATCTGCCGGTGATCGAAGCTTCCACTTCCGATACTTCTTCCGGCGTGCCTTTTGCCACTACATACCCGCCGGCATCGCCAGCGCCCGGCCCCAAATCGATAATGTAGTCGGCATTTTTCATCACATCAGGGTTATGCTCGATGACCACGACACTATTTCCGGCATCTACTAACCGCTGCAGCACCCTGAGCAGTGCAGCAACATCATCGAAGGAGAGTCCGGTTGTCGGTTCGTCCAGTATATAAAGCGTCTTGCCGGTTGCGCGTTTCGCCAGTTCAGTTGCCAACTTCACGCGTTGGGCTTCACCGCCGGACAATGTGGGGGCAGGTTGACCCAAACGGATATAACCGAGACCGACATCATTCAGTGTTTCCAGCTTTCTCTTGATATTGGGGAAATGCTGGAAAAAGTCCAAAGATTCTTCCACCGTCATATCGAGTACTTCAGCGATATTTTTATCTTTAAATTTGATTTCCAACGCTTCACGGTTATACCGCTTTCCTTTACAGACTTCACACGGCACGGTCACATCCGGCAGAAACTGCATTTCAATCTCGGTGTAACCCTCGCCGCGGCAGGCTTCACAGCGTCCGCCTTTAACATTGAATGAGAACCGCCCCGCTTCGTAACCCCGGATGCGGGCATCGGGTACGCTGGCAAAAAGCTCACGAATGGGACCAAAAGTGGCAGTGTATGTTGCGGGATTACTACGCGGTGTGCGCCCGATCGGTGACTGGTCGACATTAATAACTTTATCGATATTTTCAATGCCGAGTATTTCATCGCATTCCCCGACCTGTTCCATCGATTTATAAAGTACCTGCGCCAGTTTTCTGGAGAGGACATCATCCACCAGCGTGCTTTTACCGCTGCCGGAAACACCCGAGATGCAGACAAATTTACCAAGGGGGATTTTTACATCGATGTCTTTCAGATTATTCTGACGGGCGCCTTTGATTACCAGTGCCGCGCCGTTGCCTTTACGCCGTTTGGCCGGAATCGGGATTTCTTTAGCACCGCTGAGATACTGGCCGGTCAGCGACTCCTTGCAGTTCATGATATCCTGAATGGTGCCGGTAGCAATCACCCTGCCGCCATGTTCACCGGCGCGGGGACCCATGTCGATAATATAATCGGCGGTGCGCATGACGCTCTCATCGTGTTCAACGACCAGTATCGTATTGCCGATATCTTTAAGACGTTTTAATGTTTCGATCAGGCGGTGACTGTCGGCCAGATGCAGACCGACGGTCGGTTCATCGCAAATATATAGTACGCCCATCAAGCCGCTGCCAATCTGGGTGGCCAGGCGGATGCGCTGCGCTTCACCGCCGCTTAAAGTCATGGCCGGACGCTCCAGCGCCAGGTAATCCAGACCGATGTCGCTTAAAAATCCCAGGCGGGATTGAATTTCCTTGATGATCTGCCTGGCGATCAGCTGTTCTCTTTCCGAGAGGACCGGTTTATCGCCCTTGCTCAGGGCATTGACCCAGATCAGCGTCTGCGAAACAGGCAACCCGGTGATTTCAATAATGTTCTGAGCCCCGATGGTTACCGCCAGAGCTTCGGGCTTAAGCCGTTTGCCTTGGCACTCCAGACACGGCTTGGTGACCATGTAGCGCTCTGTTTCCATGCGGGAATATTCTGACTCGGTTTCGCGGTAAAGGCGCTCCATACGAGGTATCACACCTTCCCAGCCTTCGGTATGTTCACGGATCTGACCGAAACGGGTACGGTATTTAGAGCGTTCAAAATTTTCGCCGTAAAGCAGCAGGTCCAATTGTTCTTTGGTCAGATTTTTTATCGGAGTATTCAGGGAAAACCCGTGTTCCCGCGCGATGTCTTCCAACCGGTAAAAATACCAGTACTGGGTCTGATAAGGTTTAATACCACCCTGCGAAATGGACAGATTTTTATCCGGCATGATCAGATTGGGGTCGATCTCCAGTTTAAAACCAAGGCCGGTACAGGCCGGACACGCGCCGTGTGGGCTATTAAAACTAAAGGTACGTGGGGCGATTTCACCGAGGCTGATTTCGCAATTGACGCAGGCAAAATGCTCGGAGAAAAGTAGCTCTTCACCGTCCACGATCGAGATCAATGCTACACCGCTGCCCAGTTTCAATGCGGTTTCCACCGAATCGGCAATGCGACTGTTGCTGTCGCTTTGCCCGGTGACCAGACGGTCGATCACCACTTCAATAGTGTGTTTTTTATTCTTATCGAGCGTCAAAGTTTCGGAAAGGTCGTGCGTTGTTTTATCGATGCGTACACGTACATAACCCTGTTTGCGCAGATCATCAAACACGGCTTGATATTCGCCTTTGCGGTCTTTCACCAGCGGCGCCATCACCAGAATACGTTTTCCTTCCGGTAGGTTTTTAATCGCATCGACAATCTGTTCGACGGTCTGGCTGGTAATTTCACGGCCGCATTTCGGGCAATGCGGATGCCCCACCCGGGCAAAGAGCAACCGGAGATAATCATAAATTTCGGTGATGGTACCCATCGTGGAACGCGGGTTTTTCCCCACGCCTTTCTGGTCGATGGAGATCGCCGGACTGAGCCCTTCAATGTAATCGACATCCGGTTTTTCCATTCTGCCCAGAAATTGGCGGGCATAGGCAGACAGCGACTCCATATAACGGCGTTGCCCCTCGGCATAAATAGTATCAAAAGCCAGCGAGCTTTTCCCGGAACCGGAGACGCCGGTGATCACTACCAGCTTGTCGCGCGGGATCGTGACATCGATGTTTTTCAGATTGTGCTCGCGGGCGCCTTTTACAACAATAGTATCAAGCGGCATAGTTTTTCCTCTGTTAATAGTTTAACATTTGTTCTACTTTTCTGACAACCTGTTTTTGATTGTCTATTTTGAAGATAGTGCGGGGTGAAACGCGGCAAATTCAGAATGCATAAGATTCAACATGCAATAAGGGAGTCTTGCGTAATCGGCTCCCTTATTTATTGTACAACTTAATATCTTTATGCTGCCGGAGCATTATTTCCGGCGTATGGTTAACGGCGGCACGTTAAGGGCGAACCGTCAATACCGGAATCAAGGAATGATGCACGACAAAGTCGGCGGTACTGCCCAGTGCAAAACGACGGAAGCCGCCGTGCCCGTGGGTAGCAATCGCGATCAGCGTGCATCCGTTTTCCTGCGCATAATTGACAATCGTTTCCCCCGAAGTGCCGGACTGAATCACGTAATCCACTTCCAGTCCCTGCGCTTTGAGTGACTCCGCCTGTTTTTTTAGATAATCATCCGCCGCTGTTTCTTCGGTGAAGGTGCGTTTTATAGCACCCGAAGTGCTGATAGGGATAGCAGGCGAACCGGGTAAATTGAGCGAGAGCATGGTTTCCGGTAAATCGATGACGCAGAGCAGGACGATCTTGCTGTGTAACGCTGCCGCTTCTCTGGTAATGTAAGGTATAATCCGCTCGGCAGGAGCAGAACCATCAAGGCAGACCAGAATTTTTTCAAACATATTGCGCACCTCCAAAACCGGCCGTTAATTCGATCTTTGTATAATTATATCATTGCAAAGCATGTGAAAAAGTGAAATAAATATAACAATTATTTTCATTCTTGCTTCAATACGGAATCCAGGTAGTAATGGGATATCGGTTTTCATTTAGATAGGCTCCGGTTTGTATTCTAACTCAGCATAACTCTTGAAAAGATGATAAGATGGGGATAATATGGAATATCATGGAATGTCGAGGAGGAAGGAATGACAAATTGTCCTGTTTGTAATTCAAAATTACCTGATAAAGCCAAATTTTGCCCGGAGTGTGGCGTACCGCTCACAAAAGCCCCCACTGAGCGCGCCTGGATTATTGCCATGCAGGAGAGAATTAAATCCGCCAGGCACAGCGATTCGATTTACAATGTTCTGGCCGTAGTGGGCATACTGATCACTGTGTTAATTCCATTCATCATGCGTTATTTCCAACGTTTAGATATGGATAAGGAGAGCTTTGTACTGGTCGGCATAGGCATTCTGCTCTTCGTCGGTAGCGTCATCGGGATGTGGTATGACGACAAAAATGTCAAAGCATTGATCAAACAACTGCAAAAAGGGCAGGAAGAAGAACCGGAAGATAATAACGAGGACGAAGAAGAGACCGAAGAAAATACCGACAAGAAAAAGTAAGTTCAATTTAACACTAATAATATTATGAAAAATAAAAAACCTGCGGCGACAGCTGCAGGTTTTTTTATTACGAAGGGCTATAGTATTACCAGATTATTCCGGTGCACCACTTCCGAACCGGAATCGTAACCGAGCAGGTCGGTGATATTTTCTGAATGAGCGCCCTTGATCGCTTGAATTTCAGTGGAGGCATAATTGGTAATGCCGCTGCCGAGCCTGACGCCCAACGAGTCGCAAATATCCACGATGTCGCCTTGCTGAAAAATAC
This sequence comes from Dehalococcoidia bacterium, assembly GCA_003162335.1. Classification (GTDB taxonomy): domain Bacteria; phylum Chloroflexota; class Dehalococcoidia; order Dehalococcoidales; family Fen-1064; genus Fen-1064. Next base: position 17,218 of record PMMG01000142.1, on the reverse strand, counting down.
CTTCAACCTCTATTATCCCGGCAGCCAACAAACTGCGATTTTTTTGTCTTAAAGCGGATGCTGCGCCGTCATCCACCGTCAATTTACCGCGGGTGGATAGGCCGGACAGCAACCAGCGCTCGCGGCTGTCCAGCTTGTTTTTTACAGGCAGAAAACGGGTACCGATGGCTTCACCGGAAGCTGCACGCACCAATACACCTTTTTCACTGCCGTTGGCAATGATCACTGTCACCCCGGAGGCTGTCGCGAGTCTGGCGGCTTCGATTTTAGTCACCATCCCGCCGGTGCCCAGACCGCTCGTGGAACCAGAGACCAGACTCTGAATTTTGTCATCGATTTTTTCCACCAGCGGAATCATTTTGGCCGAGGGGTCTTTATTGGGGTCGGCGGTATACAGGCCATCGATATCGGTCAAGATAAATAAATAGTCAGCATCGATCAGGTTGGCCACCATCGCGGAAAGGTTATCGTTATCGCCGAATCTAGCTTCCCTGATTTCATCCACGGCGACGACATCGTTCTCATTAATAATCGGAATGACGCCCATTTCCAACGAAGCCAGTAAGGTGTTACGTGTATTCAGATATCCCGCACGGTCGACGAGTACCGATTTGGTCAGCAAAGCCTGCCCCACAGGAATATTATACTGCTCGAAAAGGCGTTCGTAGATATTCATCAATTTGCCCTGGCCCACCGAAGCCAGCACCTGCTTAAGAGCGATGCCTTTTGTCCCTTTGGTAATGCCCATCCGCTCCCTGCCGGCAGCGATCGCGCCTGAGGTGACCACCACCACTTCCACGCCTTCATGATGCAGCTGTGCGATCTGGTTAACTAAATCGGCGATACGCTCCAGGTTCAGCCGGTTGGAACCCGCGGTTAGCAAACTGGTGCCGAACTTGGCAACGATGCGGTGGCAGGCGAATTTATTTCTTTCTGCTTTTTTATTGCTCATTTTTACGTCCATTGTCATTCCTGCGCAGGCAGGAATCCAGATAAATCGGTATTCAGTTTTGGGTTTTTCAGAAGTCATTATATCACATAAGTTTGTGTTAAAATGAAGTTATAAGGGCTAGTCCGTCTCGGCTAGCCCTGAATGGCGTTTGGGAAAATCGGCTTTTTAAAGCTAAAGGATACACGACTCATCCTCCGGAAACAATTAAATAATGTGAGGTTGCCACATCTTTTTGCGGAAGGACTCGCAATAGTAAAAAAATGGACATATTGAACCTCTCTAAACTATTGAATTTAATTAATGAGATGCCGTCCTACGGCAATCTCGCGGCGGAACTGCGTCAATTAAAAACAGCCAAAGCCGATATCATAGAAGCAGCGCGTCCGTATGTCATCGCTGCCCTTTATCAGACATTGAAGCGTCCTGTCATCATTGTGACAGCGCACACCGAAGAATCCCGTAAACTTTACGAACAAATCAGTATGTGGCTCGGTTCCGATGATATAAAACTGATGCCGGAAGCGGACACGCTGCCTTACGAGCGTATTGTGACCGACACACCGACAGAATTGGAAAGGCTGCGGGCGCTCTCCGCCCTGGCCAACGCCCAAAAAGAAAAAAGACTACCGCTGATCGTGATACCGGCTACCGCTTTGATCCGGAAAACAACCCCCTTTGCTGACTTCGCCGCGGCTTTTCACACCGTCAAAGAAGAAGCAATCAGCGACCCGATGCTGCTGTTAAAACGCTGGCAATCGCTCGGCTACACAGTGGAAAGCACGGTGGAAATTCCAGGAACGACCAGCCGGCGCGGCGGCATCATCGATGTTTTCCCGCCGACCAGCGACATGCCTGCCCGCCTGGAGTTTTTCGGCAACACCGTGGAAAGCATCCGCCTGTACGACCCGGCAAATCAACGCTCGGTAAAAAGAGTTGCCTCAATTAATATCGGACCGGCAGAGGAGCTATTAGCGCCTTTTTCAGGAAACGGGTTCAAACCGGAAGATGTTCTAAAAACCCTAGACTTCAGCAACTGCACTGAAGAAACCCGGCAGATTTTCATTAAGGAAATCAACGACCTTTACCAGGGACAAAATACAGTCAGTAAAGAATTCTATGCGCCGCTGTTCAATCAGGATACGCTATTATCTTTCTTGCCGGAAAACACGCTGCTGGTAATCGACGAAGAACTGAGTATCCAGCGCACCATCGAGGATTTTGATAACAAAGCCAGCGAGCTGCGCAAGGACGCAATAATACAGGGCGAATTACCGGTCAATTTTCCCAAACCATATTATAACTGGGATGAAATAGAGTCGGTATTGGCGAAAATACCGCGGCTTATTCTCGGTACACTGGGCGCGCCTGACAAAGAAGCAGTAAACCGGTTGGATTTTAAACCGCTGACCAGTTACGGCGGACAACTACCTAATTTCATCGCCAGGATCAAGCAGATGCTGGAAGACAAACAGCGCGTCATTCTGGTAACGCATCAAGCTAACCGCCTCTCTGAATTACTGGAGGAATCGGATATTATCGCGCCGGTGTTGACGGAAATCAAACAAATGCCGCTGCCCGGTTCATTAACATTGCTGCAGGGTTTAGTCAGTTCCGGCTGGAGCCTGCGCGGAGACACTCATCTTTTCACCGATGCGGAAATCTTCGGGTTTACCAAGCAGCAGCGGTTACAGAAAAAGAGACTGGTAGCCCGCCATAAGATCTTCGCGGAGATCCAGCCCGATGATTACGTCGTGCACATCGAGCATGGCATCGGTAAATTTTTTGGCTTTACAGTCATCCGCAACAATGACATGGATCGGGAATTTTTAATCCTGCAATATGCCGGCGGGGATAAACTCTACGTGCCAACCGACCAGGTAGACAGGGTCAGCCGCTACGTCGGCGGCGGCGAACAGCCGCCTACACTCAGCCGATTGGGCACGCAGGAATGGACGCACACCAAGGAAAAGGTCAAGGAAGCAGTGGAAGAAGTAGCGGAGGATCTGCTGGATCTATACGCCAGCCGCGAGGTGGTACCGGGCTTTGCCTTTTCCCGTGATACCATCTGGCAAAGAGAACTGGAAGCTTCATTCCCTTACATCGAAACTCCCGACCAGATCACTGCACAGAAAGAGATCAAAGAGGATATGGAGAAAAACAAGCCGATGGACCGCCTGATCTGCGGCGATGTCGGCTACGGCAAAACGGAAGTGGCAATCCGCGCCGCGTTTAAAGCCGTGATCGACGGCAAACAGGTAGCAGTGCTGGTGCCGACAACCGTGCTGGCGCAGCAGCATTACGCTACATTCTCCGAGAGAATGAAAGCTTTCCCGGTCAAGATCGAATCGCTGAGCCGGTTCCGCACCCCAAAAGAACAGGACAGCGTAGTGAAAAGGTTAAGTGAAGGTACTGTCGATATCTGTATCGGCACGCACCGGCTTTTGCAAAAAGATGTGCAGTTCAAGAATCTCGGGCTGCTTATCATCGATGAAGAACAGCGCTTTGGCGTCGTTCACAAAGAATTCCTCAAGAAAATGCGGCAGGAAGTGGATGTGCTGACACTCAGCGCAACGCCGATTCCCCGCACGCTGCATATGTCGCTGGTGGGCGTGCGTGACATGAGCACGATGGAAACACCGCCCGAAGACCGCCTGCCGGTCAGAACCTATGTCACGGAATACGATGAGCGTGTGATCCGCGACGCCGTGCTGCGGGAACTGGAACGCAAAGGCCAGGTCTTTTTCGTGCATAACCGAGTGCAATCCATCGAAATCATGGCGGATAAACTGCGGCACCTGATACCGGAAGCGCGGGTACTGGTCGGACACGGGCAGATGCCGGAAGGGATGCTGGAAAAAGTCACGTCGGACTTCAATCAGGGCAAAGCCGATATTCTGGTCTGCAGCACGATCATCGAATCCGGGCTGGATATGCCCAATGTCAATACACTGATTATCAATCAAGCCGACCGCTTCGGACTCACGCAGTTACACCAGTTGCGCGGCAGGGTGGGGCGTGGCGCCACGCTGGCTTACGCTTACCTGTTATTCGATAAAGGAAAGAGACTGACAGCCGTGGCGGAAAAGCGTTTACGCACAATTTATGAAGCCACCGAACTGGGAGCCGGTTTCAGTATCGCTATGAAAGATCTGGAGATCAGGGGCGCAGGCACACTGCTCGGCATGCGGCAGAGCGGACAGATCAGTGCTGTCGGTTTTAACCTGTACAGTCAGATGTTGTCCACGGCAGTGGAAAAACTAAAACTGCAAAAGGCCGGGATCAAGCAAACACCATCGTCGTCCAAGTTGCCACCCCCGACGATCGATTTGCCGCTATCCGCCCTGATACCGGAAGACTATATCGACGATATGGTAACAAGGCTGGAACTCTACCAGCGCATGGCAGACATATTGGAAATCAAACAAATCCCAATTCTGGAACAGGAATTCAACGACCGTTTCGGAGTGCCGCCCAAAGAAGTCGAAAACCTGCTTTATATCCTGAAAATCCGGGTGCTGGCCAAAGACACCGGCATCGAATCGATCTCCAACATGGACGGCGAGATCATCATCCAGTTGTTTGCCGGCATGCAGTTGAACAAGCAAAAGTTATCTCACCTCTATCGGGAAGGTATTAAAATCGGCAATAGCCAACTCAGGATGAGTTTGCGGCAGCCGGGAAAAGGCTGGAAAACAATGCTGGAAGAAATTTTAGCGGGAATGAATTAAAAACGGCCAATAATCAAGAATCAAGCTGATTATTTTTTTGTTAAAGTTCGATGACTGCGGCTATTCGTATTCGTTTTGTAAATAAAAATTAAATTTTCGATGTTTATTCTGAAGGTTTGAGGCTAACCACCGGTCCAATGTTTTCCATTTTGAAGCCGATTCGTTTCGGGGCTTGCGGGATTTGTTATTTGAGATGTTTGCCCCCGTTGCTTTGTCAAAAATATATCCTTAACCGATGAAGAATGATAACAGCCCAACGATATTTTAAGGTAATGCACGCCGCCGGTAAAGCAAGTTTTGTCACCCTTCGGAGCACCGATAACCTGGTTATTGACATTTGTTCATACCTTAGGTATGATAATACTGCTTAACAAAGTTAAGGAGAATAGTATGAGCACCCAAGTAGTTAAGGTCACGGTGAGCGTACCGGCAGAACTGATAAAACTCGCAGATCTGGTGGCGAAAGAAAAAAAGATCAGCCGCAGTAAAGTAGTATCTTCCTGCCTGCAGGAATTGGCGAACCAGCGGTTGCAGGCCGAGCTGGAAGAGGGCTATAGAGCAATGGCCGCAGATGAACAAAGAGAGAAAGAAGCATTGGAATGGGCTGAAGCTTCAATCGAGAATTTCGAAAATGCGAAGAGGTGAAGTGTGGTGGGTTGATTTTAACCCTTCGATTGGCGGCGAAATCCAGAAAACGCGTCCCGCTGTCATTGTCAGCAATGATGCTTCGAATATTTCACTTAACCGCGTTCAGGTCGTTCCGCTGAGCAGCAAGACCGAAAGGCTTTATCCCAGCGAAGTATTTGTCGTGTTCGAAGGTAAGAGAAACAAGGCGATGGCAGACCAATTGACAACAGTCAGTAAAACACGGCTTTCAACTCGCGCCGCAATTCTTTCAGAGGAAGAAATGCATAAGGTCGAGGAAGCTATTAAACTACAATTGGGACTATAGTGATCAGAAAAACAGCCAGCAAAGAATTAGTTAATCAAGCCGGAGACGGCAGCAGTAATTCAGGATAATAATTTTTCAGCTGCGCCGGCATTTTGTTCCCCAGGTACCGAAATACCTCTGCATGCGCTTCGATGATATTTGTGCTCATGTACTGTTTCTGCGAGTATAAATATTTTAATAAAGCGTCTGTTTTTAAAGCGTTGGTATACTCCGTCGTGTAAGACGCCTTTTCCTCAGGTTTCAACTCGGAATAACTGAGATGAGAGAACTCGTGGGCAAGGATGCCCGGATTAGTATATTCCGGTTTGACTAACAAGGTTTTCGTCTCCGATACCATGCCAGCCGGATACGGCAACTTCCGGTCCACAATAATTGTCACCTGCCGCCAGTAATTCCAATAAATTTCAGGGACAAAATAATGATCAAAAAAGCTATGTAGCAGATCAAAGCCGGTAACAGTGCGGGTGTAATCCGGCGGTTCTTCAGGATAAGGCAGTTCCATCGGTTGAGCATTAAACATTTTATTAATGCCACCGAAGAAATTACTGAACATCATATCATCCTCCCTGCCCTTTTTATCGGGAAGGCGCGCAATTAAACTTTTGTACAGAATACCAAGACCGGCAAAGGCATTATAAACTTACCGATGCGGATAGTAAAGAAGATCCGCCTGGAGATTGCTGATAAAGTAAGTGTTGTTGGGGTCGGGGCGAACGGCCGTTCGCCCGTACTATGAGTGTTCATAAAGAAAAAGCGTGAAAAACAGATAAATCCCCTCCTGACGAGGCTGTCCCAAAATAGCTATTGGCAGAAATTTATATGGATTCCCGATCAGGTCAGGAATGACAAGTCGTGAATATTCTATTCCAGCTTTGCTGGAATAGAATATTTGTTTTTATCATTGTCGGGCTTGACCCGACAATCCGGGAAATTGGGACAACCCCGGAAAAATGATCCATAACATCGAAATGAATGAAAAAAGGCACTAAATCAGCAGTCTCGTTTGGAAAGGAAATTCTACCGTCCGAGCCAAGCGCCAGGTTTTCGGTTATTACCGGATACATTTTTATCCTGCTATCTATTCCTTTCTTTTCCTGCTATATTACAGCTGTGAGTATAAGGCTGGTGGTATAGATGACAGATGATATCCAAATTAACACTCTGGTCAAGCAATTAAGCGACAATGACGGGCAAACGCGGGAAAAAGCCAGGCTGGCACTGGTCGACATCGGGAACGAAGCCACTTTACCGTTAACAAAAATCCTGGGGAACCGGGACCGGCAAACCCGCTGGGAAGCTGCCAAGGCTCTGGGGGCTATCGCCGACCCTGCCGCAATTCCGGCGCTGATCAACACCCTGGAAGACAATATTTTCGATATTCGCTGGCTNNAGGAGTTCCGAAAATCTTTTCCTGCGTGAAGAGGCGCGCCATGTGCTGAAATATATCCTCCGTGACAACCCCGCAGCCAATGAGCTAAACACAATACTGAAACCTGTTATCGACGCGCTTAACGGTTCAGCCGCTGGAGTTGCGACTCCCGGTGCGGCGAATACGGCATTAGAAAAGTTAAAACGGCTGCAAGGCGCGGTTCGGTAACAATCCCGAATGAAGAAGGACATGAGTGATTATGTTCTTCATGTGGGTATAGATGATAAAAAGTTTACCGGGCGTTGTATAAATTTACTGTCAGAAAGTATTTACTGGTTTTTCCGGTTCCGCTAATTCTAATCTTTGTATTTGTATTTCAGTTGTTGAGTCTCAGCGACTTTTTCAGGTTGTTCCAAAAAAGTTAGTTGCAGCTGTTTTTGCGGCATTTCAGAACCGGATAATTTTGCCGGTACCTTGAATACTTCAACAAATTCCTCTGCGGTTTCCGGATTCGGCCAGGGCACCGCCCCCTTTTGCCCGAGGGCTTCCAGACCAGATCCGCGGTCAGCATCAGCCCGGACATATACCGGCGTCAGATGCAGTTTTTCCAATTGTTCAGTCGCGCCTGCCCAGGTGCCGCCCTTCTTTAGATCTGAATTCACTACCAAAGCTGCATCCGCGAGAGCGTAAATAATTTTATTCCTTTGCATCGCGTTGCCGACGTCAAAACCGGCGGCGGGGTCATAGGGTGAAATGAGCACGAGTTTGTTATCCATGATGTATTCGCGGCTGTCGGCGGCCAAAGCCAATCGTTCCAGGCTGTCCGCGACAACTCCCGCCGCGCAACCCCCAGCTTGCAAAGCCCCGAACATCGCCGCCCGGTCTATTCCTTTTGCGCCGCCGGAAATTACCGTGACGTCCGCTCCGGCCGCAATGCTGCCGACGTTTTCGGTATATTTGATCAGTTTTTCGTCAACGTTGCGGGAACCCACCACAGCCAGCCCGCCCCGATCCAATAATGTGTTATCGCCGCAACCGAATACTAGCGCAGGAGCCGCATCTTTCAGGCGTGCCTTCAGTCTTTGCGGATACTCAATATCGGCCCGGCTGTAAACCCAGATCGAACGCGATTCCCAGCGCTCGATCGCCTGGCTTAACAAGAAGCCGCGTCCTAAAAGACCCGTCAACCGGCTGCTTTCGATGACATTCTCCAGTCCTTTTATTAATTCATCGGCACCGGGTCCCAATAAATCACCGGGTTCGCTATTGTTTTCGACAAGGGCGTGTGCCAGTTTGTTATACTCGCCGTGGGATAAAATCTCCGCCGGTGTCCTAGTACGCCCGATAATTAACGGCGAGGTTAAAAGCAGAATTGCTTTAGTGTTAGTCGAGACCATCGTAATTATTCTCCATGCCCAGTATACGCAAGCGCCAATGGAAATACAACATTGCTACCGTGCGTACGCAACAAATATACAGCGATATCAAATGTCCAACGGGAATCCACCATATCATCTACCAGCAATACAGGCCCATTGGGCAAAGAATCGAGTTTAACGGCCAGTGAACCGTCTACATTTCTTGCCTGTTGGGCGCTATTAGCCATCGTTTTCTGCTGCGGGCGATCATCTGTTTTTTCTAATGCAATTAAAAAGGGTATTCCTAATGATTTGGCTAAGCGTTGGGCAAAGTCAGGAACCAATTCAGGATGTCGACGTGAAGGGATGCAGGTCACCCAGGTTGGAGCCGGATCGGGTTTCCATTTACGGTAAAGTTCAGTGCATGCGCTAACAAGCGCATCGGAGTAGTGGCTATCGACATATTTGCCAGTTCTTACTAATTTGCCCCATCCCGCATCACCCCAGATACACAGGACTTTACCTTCTTGAGCCTGATACTCCGGCTTGATCACGCCACTTACATCCATATGCGGTAATCCCCCCGAAGGCCACCGCAGACGAGGCTCGATTGGAATATTTGTGCGCCGTAAAAATGCCGCTGCCTCATTTACCAGTTTCGGATCGACTTCTGCACTCAAAGCAGGTATTTTATTCTGACTGATATTCGAGGCGTCGCCATCTAACGCTCTAATTAAAAACTCCATGTGGCCGTCTTTTAGCTTTACGTACTCCTGCATCTGCTGCTGTTCCTCGTGCCTCAATACGGTGAGTCGCTCAGCGCGCTCCCAAAACTCTCCACTCAAATTTGAGGTGGTTAATTGCCATTTGGAGCCCTGTTTTATTACAGGCGCAGGAGATTCCAAAAATAACATCGATAACGCCTTTTCGATTCTACCCATGCTGACATTGATTTTGGTTAGCAATTCGGGGACTGAAAGGCCGTGGGGCGCACCATGAAGCGCTTCCAAAACCAGTTTTACCTCTTCTCTGGTCGGAAAAGCATTCTCAATAAAATAATTTGTGATATCCATGTCTTCCTGGCCGCTGAGCAAAACGCCATAAGCAGAATCAATAGCGCGTCCGGCGCGCCCCACCTGTTGATAATAAGCAATCACCGAACCCGGTGTTTGATAATGAATGACGAAACTCAGATCGGGTTTATCAAAACCCATTCCCAGCGCGGGTGTCGCCACCAAAGCTTTTATCTGATTCTGCAGCAACGCATTTTCGAGCGATTCTCTTTGTTCCCCGGTCTCACCGGTATAAGCTTCTACATTTATACCGCGAGATTTAAGCCAACCGGCAACCCGTTCTGCATCATGCACAGTTAGGGTATAAATAATGCCGCTGCCCTCTATTTTTGGTAAAACTCCCGCTAACCAAGCTAAACGCTCAGATTGATCTTGTAATTTAATCGTCTTAAGCCGGAGTGACGGACGGTTTAAGTCACCCCTCGATACAACAAGATTTGGTCCCAAAACTTTTTCCAGATCGGCCATAACCCGGTTGTTTGCAGTCGCGCTCGTGGCGAGCAAGCGCATGTTGGCTGGCAAATTGCGCAAGATACGTTCGATCAGACGGTAATGCGGTCGAAAATCATGTCCCCAATCTGAAACGCAGTGTGCTTCATCGATAATAAGCAGCGCTATTTTGGCTGAAATCTTCGCTAACACCTCTGTCCTGAAATGTTCATTTGCCAGCCGTTCCGGAGATATCAGCAAAATATCTACTTGATTCCTGGTAATTGCTTCCTCAATATCCGCCCATTCTTCTTTGTTATCGGAATGTATAGTTAGCGCATGGACACCCATACGTTCAGCTTGAAAAAGTTGGTTACGCATTAAGGAAATTAAAGGTGATATTAATAATGCCGGTCCAGATCCAGCTTCGCGCAGGAGTTTGGTAGCAATAAAATAAACCGAACTTTTCCCCCAGCCGGTTTTTTGGACAAGTAACAACCGTCCTTTTCCCTCAATGATGTGGGTTATCGCCTCTTCCTGGCCGTCCCGGAATTTGGCATCAGGGTTATTTGTTCCGGCGCACAAAAGCTGTTTTGCGCGCAGTTGGTTGTAAAGCATATACCTGCCATTTATTTGCGGTATTTCGGATATCAATAAAACAAAATACCGTAAATATCGTTATAATTAGTTAATTATACATCCGGAGTTATAAACCAACAAGTTGCATTGGAAATACAACTATAATGAGTAATCATACATTTTGTATTAAAACGATAGTTCAATTATTTTGAACAGATAGCTTAAATTTATTAAAAATAGAATACCATGTTTACTAGTTTTTCCCGACGCATTTTGTTTCTAATTTATCGTTTACTGTAGAGCTATTTATTTACATCTGTTGACATTACATCCGCTATATGTTTTAATATTAATAAGATTTTTAAGCAGGTGCACCTCTTTATAATCTTAATGGTGGAAAAGGAGGCATGCTTTGAGTAAATCGGGTGGACATAGCGGGCATTCGCAAAGTCGTAATGATCAGAGATCAAATAGTTTAAATCCTAATAACTCTTCTCATCGGGCAGCGAGTGACAACCGCAGTAATCAAATGAATCCGAATAATGCCGCAAACACCGGTACCCAAAACAAATGTAAATAGCAGTTTTTTAATTGATTAAAGCAACGGGGCTGTAGTTCTATAATTAGAGAAGGAATGATGATGACGCCGATTAAGCAGGGAAAATATGAATTCAACCATGAAAGTTTGATTGCCGTACGAAATCAAATTGGAATGACCCAGCGGAAAATGGCTGAAACATTAAATATCCCTCCTAATACTCTTTCCCGTTGGGAAAATGGAACTACAGTCCCGGACGCTAAATATTTGGCTGCTTTTTATTCAATTGCTAAAGAACATGGGATAACACCTTCTTTTTTCGAAATTCGGGGAAAAGCACAAAACTTCAAATATCAACTAATTGTATTGTGGGACTTTCAGGTAAGTGGTACTCCCGCTTCTTGGGTGCAATACGAACACAACATTATTCAGACCGAACTGCAAAAAAGATTTAGCAGCATGACCCCCTTGATGAAAGTATTTACACATAAAACCCAGGATAAAGCGGCAATTGAGTTAGACAAACTTGGTTGGACGGTTTTTGAAGGTGGAAACGAAATTTTCAACGATATTATTCAAAACGCTAAAAGTGATTCAGGACATAACCCTGAAGGAACAGTACTCGTACTAATAAGTAGAGACGATAAATTTGTCGAACTAATTAATGAACTAAAAAATAACGGCGTAATTATTTATATCATATCTCCACCGGTTTATAACAATAAATTATTTGAGGTTGTCGGTCAAGCAAACAGCATACCATGGAGTCCTGCTTCGGCAGAAAATCCTAAAAGGCCAATTGCGAATTCATTTGGCTGGCTTTGGGGTGTCCCGAATAATTAATTTTCCCCCTTTTTTCTTTCTCCCCTTGTAATCTTCTATTCATAATGTTAATATGATACCAGTGCCTTTAAGCTGGTCCCGTGAGACTGGTAAGGGGAAAAAAAGAGTCCGCAAACACGAACCCTTTGCCACATCCACGGCAAGGGGTTTATTTATGTCCGAAAAAGTCCTGATGACCGAAGAAGACATCCGCCGGACGCTGGCCCGTATCTCGCACGAGATCATCGAGCGCAGCAAATCCCTGGATAACATCGTTCTTATCGGCATGTATACCCGCGGCGTACCGCTGGCCAAACGGCTGGCGCAGAATATTCTAACCTTCTCTGCGAATACCGTCCCCGTGGGGGCGCTGGACATCATGCCCTACCGCGACGATATTCCGTATCACGATACTCCGCCGAAAGTGACCCGCACCGAAGTGCCGTTCAGCGTGGTCGGCAAATCCGTCATTCTGGTGGACGATGTGCTCTATACCGGCCGCAGTATCCGCGCCGCGATGGACGGCATCATCGACCT
>PMMG01000142.1:0-4864 GCA_003162335.1 Dehalococcoidia bacterium | reverse complement strand
AGGGAGGCAAAAATGGACTTAAAGAATAGAGATTTAATTACCATTGACGACCTCACCAACGGCGAAATCGAAGCCTTATTCACCCTCACCGACGAAATGTCCGACAAAATGCCCGCACAATACGGGCTCTGCCACGGCAAGGTGATGGCCACGATTTTCTTCGAGCCGAGCACGCGCACGCGGCTGTCTTTTGAATCGGCGATGCTGCGGTTAGGCGGCGGCGTGATCAGCGTTTCCGACCCGAAATCAACATCCTTTTCGAAGGGCGAAAGCATCGCGGACATGGCCCGCATTGTCAGCGCCTACGCCGATATTATCGTCCTGCGCCACCCGTGGGAAGGCGCGGCCAAACTGATGGCGGATTATGCCACAGTACCGGTGATCAACGCCGGCGACGGCGGCCATCAGCATCCCACGCAAACTTTGTGCGATCTTTATACGCTGAAGAAAGAGCGCGGCGACATCAAAGGAATGACGATCGCGCTGTGGGGCGACCTTAAATACGGCCGCACCACGCATTCGCTGATCTTCGCGCTGGCCAAATTCGGCGCGACAATATTATTCTGTCCCAGTCCGGGTCTGGAAGTGCCGGAAAACATCCTGCACAAACTGGTGACGGAATACGGCGGCGAACTGGAGAAATTCGGCAAAAACCACAAGGTGAATCAAACCGGGGCTTTCACGGTGGACGCCGCCTATATCACCCCCGAACAACCGCACCAATTAGCGATGATGCCGGGTATCGACCTGGAAGTGGCGATGAAAGCCGGGGTGGACGCGCTCTACGTCACACGGCCGCAAAGAGAGCGCTTTACCAATGAAGAAAAAGCTGCCGACCTGCAATTCCCCATCGTCGATAAAAAACTGATGAGCGGGAAAGAGCTGCAGCGCGCGCTGGTAATGCACCCGTTACCGCGCGTGGATGAGCTGGCCTACGATATGGACGCCGACCCGCGCAGCATGTATTTTAAACAGGCGGCCAGGGGCGTGCCGGTGCGCATGGCTTTGATCGCCCTGACATTAGGCGCAAAAGAAGTAGCCGCGCCGGTTGAAACGGTTGTACCGAAAGTGGATTATCCAATCTATAAGCGTGAATACGGTGTCAAATGCTCGAATCCGCGCTGCGTGACCTGGCAAGAAACCGAGAAGAATTATCTCAAGCCGGAATTCAAGATTGTCAGCCTGCATCCCCTGACTTTCCGCTGCATATACTGTGAACACGGCACCGAGCCGAAATTTGTCGCCAGCACGGAATGGCACCAGGGCCTGACGGAAAGTAAAAGATATAACCGGGCAAACAGCCACCTGTCGAAAAAAATCAAGTCGGAAAACCTGATCGCCTTCGACTCTGCCGAAGAAGCGGAGAAACACGGCTACAAGGCTGGCCATTATGTAAAATCGCAAGTGGTAGAGGTGTCGCCGAATGAATAAAGCGTTATTAATCAAAGGCGGCCGCCTCGTCGACCCCGCCCGCAAGATCAGCCGCGTGGGTAATCTGCTCACGAAAGACGATAAGATCGCCTGGGTCAGCGAGGGCAGAGAAAACCCGGTCGGCAAAGCTTATGATACCCTGGCAGCCAAAGGATTGATCGTCTGCCCGGGCTTGATCGATTTTCACTGCCACCTGCGCGAACCTGGATTTGAAAACAAGGAAACGATCGTCACGGGCTCACATGCTGCCGCCGTCGGCGGATTTACGACTATTTGCTGCATGCCTAATACGCGCCCGCCGCTGGACAGCGCAGATTTAATCATGCAGGTGAAAATAATAGCCGGCAGGGACGGGCTGATCCAGGTTTTGCCTATCGGATGCGTGACTAAAGGCAGAAAAGGCCGGGCATTGATCTATTTCGAGCCGCTGGTCAAAGCCGGAGCGGTCGGATTCAGTGATGACGGCGATGCAGTCAAAACCGCGGAATTAATGGCCGAAGCGCTGGAAAACATTAAAATATTNNCGCGACCTGGAAGTGGCGGAAAAGACGAAGGGCTGGCTGCATATCGCGCACGTCAGCACCACGGGCGCCGTTGAACTCATCCGGCAGGCTAAAAAGAAAGGCGTCAGAGTCACTGCCGAAGCCACGCCGCATCATCTGCTTTTAACCGAAGAAATGATCGCCAAACGCGGCGCACTGGCCAAGGTCAATCCTCCCCTGCGCACGGAAGCCGACCGGCAGGCTTTAGTCGAAGGTATTAAAGATGGAACGATCGATATTATTGCTACCGACCACGCGCCGCATACTTTGGCGGAAAAACAGCGGCCTTATTCCGAGGCTCCAGCCGGTATCAGCGGCTTCGAAACGGCAGTAGGAAGCCTAATGTGGCTGGTGCAATCCAAACAACTGACGCTGACGGAATTAGTCGCCTGCCTGACGTCTAAACCGGCGGCGATCCTGCACAAACCGCTNNAATAAATTTGTTTCGCTGGGTAAAAACACACCGCTGGCCGGATTAAAACTAACCGGCAAGGTAGTGGCGACGATCTACCAGGGCAATCTGATCTATAAAGACGATTCTATAAACATAGGATTGAGGGAATAATGAAAAAACAAGCTTATCTCGTGCTGGCGGACGGTTCGATCTATGAAGGATTTTCCTTCGGGGGAGAAGCGGATACCTTCGGGGAAGTGGTGTTCAATACAAGCATGATGGGTTACCAGGAAATGCTGACCGACCCGTCGTATGCCGGACAGATTTTAGTGCCGACCTATCCGCTGATCGGCAATTACGGTATCAACGAACAGGATAACGAAACAGCCCGGATCCAGGTGCGCGGCTTTGTCGTGCGCGAAGAATGCCTGGAACCGAGCCATTACCTGAGTCAAAAGACCATCCACCAGTATTTAAAGGACGGCGGGATCTCCGGCATCTACGGGCTCGATACACGTTCGATCACGCGCAAACTGCGCTCGGTGGGCGTAATGATGGGCATGATCACTTCGAGCATGACACCGCAGCAGGCGCTGGCGGAATTGAAACGCAAACCGGATTACGGCGCCGCTGATTATGTCAAGGAAGTCTCTACGCAGAAATCATATGTCTGGGACAAAGACAAATTAATCGACTATAAGTTTAATGTCGTCGCCTACGACTGCGGGTTGAAGTTCAATATCTTGAGGCTGTTGAAAGCCCGGGGCTGCAAGGTAACGGTGATGCCCTGCACTTCCACAGCAGAAGAGATCCTGAAATTAAACCCCGACGGCATTCTGCTCTCACCCGGCCCAGGCGACCCGGAGATACTGGATTACGCAGTGAAAACGGTACAGGGTCTGGCGGGGAAAAAGCCGATCATGGGCATCTGCCTGGGGAATCAGTTGATCGGGCGGGCTTTCGGCGCGAAGACCTTTAAACTCAAATTCGGGCACCGCGGCGGCAACCACCCGGTCAAGGAATTTGCCACAGGACGCGTGCACATCACCGCCCAGAACCACGGCTATGCGCTGGACCCGGATACGATGAAGAACGGCCTGGAAGTGACCCACATCAATTTGAACGACGGCACAGTGGAGGGCTTGCGGCATAAAGAACTGCCCATCTTCGCTATCCAGTACCACTCGGAGGATTCCCCCGGCCCGATGGACAACAGATATTTGTTCGACAGGTTTATCGGAATGATGGAGAAGAAATCCTAAATACGAATATCGAAATCCCCCTAGTTAGTCCTCTTTGAGTATTAAACGAAATACTTTCGACAGCAGTCGAAATGTACGCTCCTCGTAGGAGAGTGTTAGAGAGAGGGAAAAATTAACAAGAAAATAAAATACACCGCCTCCCTCAGATTGCCGCGCTTCGCTCGCAATGACAAATGCGGGATTGGATTCCAGCCTGCGCTGGAATAGAGGCTATAGCAAATGTAGCAAAAACATGAGGTAAAGGTGGGAATACGGTAGCAGGGGAAATTCTTCGCTACGCTCGAAATGACGAGTGAAAAATTGAAATTTATCACACTCCTTTAATCCCTCCAAGAGAGGGAGGGAGAGATTAAAACTAAAGGAATAACATGACTAATATTAAACCAAAGAAAGTCTTGATCATCGGATCGGGGCCGATCATCATCGGGCAGGCCGCCGAATTCGACTACGCCGGTACGCAGGCCTGCAAAGCGATGCGCGAAGAAGGCGTCATTTCCGTGCTGGTCAATTCCAACCCGGCCACGATCATGACCGATGAAGATATTGCCGATGTGGTTTACGTGGAACCGCTGACCGTGGAAGTGATCGCCCGCATCATTGAAAAAGAACGCCCGGACGGCTTGTTGCCCACCCTCGGCGGACAAACCGGACTGAATCTGGCGGTGGAACTGGCCGATGCCGGTATTTTGGATAAATTTAACGTCCGCGTGCTCGGCACACCGATACAGACCATCCGCAACGCCGAAGACCGCGAGCTTTTTAAACAATTGCTGATCAAGATCGGTGAGCCGGTGCCGCGCAGTGAAACCGTAAACACGATGGAAGAAGGCCGTAGGGTAGCCGGAGAAATCGGCCTGCCGGTAGTGATCCGCCCGGCGTATACGCTCGGCGGCACGGGCGGCGGCTTCGCCCATACTGATGAAGAACTGGAGATTGTACTGCACAGCGGCTTGACCGCCAGCCCCATCCACCAGGTGCTCGTCGAGGAATCCGTAGCTGGCTGGAAAGAACTGGAATACGAAGTGATGCGCGACGGCGCCGACAACTGCATCACCATCTGCAACATGGAGAACATCGACCCGATGGGCGTNNTCGGCGCTGGCCAGTAAAGCCACCGGTTATCCGATTGCCCGCGTGGCTTCCAAGATCGCGGTCGGCAAACATCTGGATGAAATCCCCAACGCAGTTACCGGCAAGACGATGGCGGCTTTTGAACCGGCGCTCGATTATATCGT
>PMMG01000054.1:14566-14769 GCA_003162335.1 Dehalococcoidia bacterium | reverse complement strand
ATCTCCCATTCAGTGTGGTCTTCGATCGGGTGGTAACGCAGTGTTCCCTTATGCGGTTTAAAAGCGTGGATAATCGCCGTAATGGGTTTTAGCCTTAAATCCGGATTTTCTAATACATCATCGACAGACAAAAACTTCGGCTTCTTTTGTAATCTTGACGGTTCGATCCTGACGTAGATTGCCTGCGGGATTGGTTCCGGCAG
>PMMG01000054.1:0-14508 GCA_003162335.1 Dehalococcoidia bacterium | reverse complement strand
CGGTTCAGCCAGCAGGTTTGGATGCCGAGTTTTGTGGGGGTCATGATATCGGATTTAGAATCGCCGATATGCAAGATATTCTCCGGTTTTACTTTATACTGATTTAGCACATGTTTAAAAAAAAGGGGATTTGGTTTATAAACCTGCAATTCTTCGGAAATAAACCGGTTATTAAAAGGGTAAATGTCATTAATATTTTCGAGCATATCAAAATCGGCGTCAGTTGAAAGGCAGACAGGATATTTAAGTCCGAGACTGCTCAGAAATGGTTTCGCATCTTGAAAAGTGTTATGTACTTTATGGGCGTCGATTATCGCATTCGCTGCCAGTTTCGGGTCATAATCAGATTCAATCTCTGTAAATAATTCTGCGGCCGTCTCTTCATTGATCGTTCTGACACTTTTAAACTGTTTATCATCAATTCCAGCGGCATCCCATCTTCTCCGCAGAATCTCCTCGGCTCTTTGCCCATATTTTCTCGCAATTTCAGCCGGGAAATTCTCTCTGAGAAATTTCTGCCAAAGTGTTTCTGAAGTGGGCTCGACATCGATCAGCGTCCGGAAGAAATCCACGCTGATGATTTTAATATTTTTCGCTTTTTTCATATAGTCAGGAAATCCTAACTAAAATGTCATCCCAGCTTTCGCCGGAATGACATTTAGCATTTTACATTTGTTATTTATTTCGGATTTCGTGCTTCGGATTTATTCAGTTATTTCTTTTTTCCGAAAGCAGCTTTTTTCAGGGTTTCCACCATATCGAGCTTTTCCCACGGCAGGTCGACATCGGTTCTGCCGAAGTGGCCGTAAGCCGCGGTTTTCTGGTAAATGGGTCGCCGCAGGTCGAGGTACTTGATGATGGCGGCCGGCCGCAGGTCGAAGTATTTCTCTACCAGCTTCAAAATGTCATCATTCGGAATCTTGTTGGTATCGAAAGTCTCCACCGAAACGGAAAGCGGTGCGGCTTTACCGATCACATAAGAAATCTGGATTTCCAGACGGTCGGCGATACCCGCGGCCACCAGGTTCTTGGCGATATATCTGCCCATGTAAGCGGCGCTGCGGTCAACTTTCGTGGGGTCTTTACCGGAGAAAGCGCCGCCGCCGTGCCGGGCAATGCCGCCGTAGGTGTCCACCAGGATCTTGCGTCCGGTGAAACCGGTATCGGAAGCAGGGCCGCCGATAACAAATCTACCGGTGCCGTTGACATAGAATTGTGTATCTTTGTCGATCAATTTCGCAGGAATGACTTTCTTGATCACTTTCTCGATGATGTCGTGCCGGATTTGTTCATTGCTGGGTTCCGGATCATGCTGCGCGGCAATGACAACATTGGTGATGCGCTTCGGTTTGCCCTTGCTGTATTCGACAGTCACCAGTGATTTACCGTCCGGCCGCAGGTAAGGAATGATCTTCTTTTTTCTGGCTTCGGCCAATCTCAGGCACAGTTTATGCGATAAAGCAATCGGGAGCGGCATCAGTTCCGGTGTTTCGTTACAGGCGAACCCGAACATCATACCCTGGTCGCCGGCGCCTTCCAGGTCGAGCGCATCAATCTTTTTCTTTGATTTGGCTTCCAGTGATTTGCTGACACCCATATCGATATCCGTTGATTGTTTTTTAATACCGACAATGACACCGCAGGACTGGTAATCGAAGTTATAGGCGGGGTTGGTGTAACCGATGCCCTGAATCGTCTTACGTACAACATCCTCAACATCGACATAGCATTTGGTCGTGACTTCGCCCAGCACCACGACCAGGCCGGTGGTTACTGCCGTTTCGCAGGCCACTCTGCCCATTGGATCCTGTTTCATGATCGCGTCCAGGATGCCGTCGGAAATCTGGTCGCAAACCTTATCGGGATGCCCTTCGGTAACGGATTCCGAACTAAGTAAATATTTACCTGATTCCATAAAACAATTCGCCATTAATTCTCCTTTTTACGTCCCTTCCTGCCAGCTTGCCAGATATTTTTGCTGTTCAGGCGTCAGTGTATCAATTTTAATCCCCATTGAAGCGAGTTTCAACCGGGCGACATTTTTATCAATTTCGTCAGGCACGCTGTAGACCTTATTTTCCAGTTTGCCCTGATTTTTGATCAGGTATTCCATGCAGAGCGCCTGGTTGGCAAAGCTCATGTCCATTACGCTGGCGGGGTGCCCTTCGGCAGCGGCCAGGTTGATCAGTCTGCCTTCGCCCAGCAGGAACAGTTTGCGTCCGGTCTTTAATGTATATTGTTCGACAAAGGGGCGGATTTCCTGTTTCTTTTTGGAAAGGCTCTCCAGCGCCGGAATATTGATCTCCACGTTGAAGTGCCCGCTGTTAGCCATAATGGCGCCGTCTTTCATTACCTGAAAATGCTCTTTATCGATGACATTNNATGACATTTTTATCGCCGGTGATCGTCACAAACACGTCACCGATTTTAGCCGCTTCGGCGATCGGCATTACTTCGAATCCGTCCATCGCGGCTTCCAGCGCTCGGACCGGTTTAACTTCGGTCACCACGACACGCGCCCCCATCCCCTTCGCTCTCATGCCGAAACCATGCCCGCACCAGCCGTAGCCGCAGAGCACGACAATTTTGCTGGCCCACAGCAAGTTTGTGGCACGGGTGATGCCGTCCATGGTGCTCTGTCCGGTGCCGTAACGGTTATCGAACAGGTATTTCGTCTCGGCATCATTCACCGCAATGATCGGGTATTTCAAAGCATTCTCTTTTGCCATGCTGCGCAGTCTGATCACGCCGGTCGTGGTTTCTTCGGTGCCGGCAATGATATTTTTGATCAATTCTTTGCGTTTGGTATGTATCGTCGATACTAAATCCGCGCCGTCATCGCAGGTGATCTGCGGTTTATGGTCGAGCGCGGTGCTGATATGCTTGTAATACGTTGCGCTATCTTCGCCTTTGATCGCGTTGGTCGGAATCCCATACTCGACCAGCGCTGCGGCGACGTCATCCTGGGTGCTGAGCGGATTCGAGGCACAAAATATAGCGTCCGCGCCGCCTTCTTTTAAGGCTAATGCCAGATTGGCTGTTTCGGTGGTGATGTGCAGACAGGCTGCGATGCGGATCCCTTTCAGGGGTTTCTCTTTCTTGAACCGTTCGGCGATGAGTTTGATCACCGGCATTGACCGCCCGGCCCACTCGATCCGGTTTCTCCCCAATTCGGCCAGGGATGCATCTTTGACATCATAGTTTTTCTTACTTGCCATGTCGACTCCTAATCAGTATTTACCTCTAAACTGTTCAGACACCTTATCAGGTATATTTACTGTTCCCATGATGATGGGTTTCTGGTGACAGTCACTGCCGCCGGTGCTGAGCAGATGGTGTTTACGCGTAAATTCCAGGTAGGCCGCAATTGTCGCGTCATCGTGTCTGGGATGCCAGCATTCCAAACCATTGATATATTCTATCATATTTTCTGTAATAATTCGGGTTTGTTGCTGCAGGTCTCTGGTGATAACAGCCAGTGAAGTCCCGCCGGGGTCATTGCCGTGCGCCAGTACTAATACCCCGCCGGCACTATGAATTAAATGTGATGCCTCGGCCAGCGACAGCGGATATTTGGGTACATCGCACTTCACCAAATACCGGTCGAAGGCTTCCTGTGTATCCTGTACGATGTGTTTTTTTATCATGTAAGCAGCGATNNGCGCCGTCGACGCTATCCCTGATATTTTGCATGTCCTGCTCCGTGAATAAGGGCAGGCCTTCACTTTTGAATTCATTATTAATTTTTTCTAAAATTTCCCGTGCGCGTCTCTCACGGTGTTCGCGCATCATTTGCAGCTTTTCGGTCAGCGCCTTGTTGTGAAGGTCATAGTTGTAGCCGAGAAAATCGAGGGAAACGGCTTTGCCTTGCGGCGGCAGGAAGGTCACATTCAATTCTACCCCGGTAACATATTTGATACCGACTGCTTCGGTCAGGGCTATCGCCTTTTCCTGAGCAACAACCGAGTCGTGGTCGGTGATGGACATAAAACCGATATTGCGTCTGGAGGCTTCTCTGATCACCTCTTCTACGGGCAGCGCCCCGTCTGAACCTGTGCTGGTATGAATGTGCAGGTCAATCTTCATCACGACCTCTTATGAACCGCCTTGACATACAAGTTTTCTAATTCTCCGATGGTAGTATCGATGACAAGATGCAGGATATTAAGTTTGGGAAATGTCTTTTTGATATCTTCCAGGTCGACGTTTTCAAATATTTCTTTATTGTTCAAATAAGCCTGTGCGGTGATCGCGTTGGACTCGTATTTTTCTTTGGTGCGTTTTTGAATGCGCACAATCGATACTTCCTGCGGGCAATTGGTTTGCAGAATGACCAGTGTTTTGTTGTGTTTATCGGCGATTTCTGCGGCACGTTTTCTCAATGCCTGGGTAGTAAAAGTAGCATCGAGGATAACGCTGCGGTGGGTTTTTAGTGTTTCGTCCGCGCGGCGGAATACTTCATCGTAAACAGCCGTGCGCTTATTCATGTTCACGCCGACTTTTTCGTCGAAGATGTCCTCACTCTTCAGGACTTCCAGGCGGATAATGTCCGACCGCAGCATCGGGGTTTTTTTGATTTTAACCACTTCCTGGGCGCACTCCGTTTTCCAGGTGGCGGGCAGTCCGGTGGTGATCAATAAAAAATTGTCCCCCAGGTCTTCTGTGGTGTATTTCAGAAACGGTTTATTCAATTAACTAGTACCTCAAACGAGTCATGATTTATGATGGATATGAAGCAGAATTTGCGCCTGCCGGATCACGGGTCACTTCTTCCACTTGCGCATTATCTTGAGCCGGATGTTGGTCAATTTACATTATTGTCTATTCTAGCAGGGTTTATGTACAGGTCGGCTGCTTTCTTGACCGTGGTATCGATGACAAGTGGAAGATTTTTAAATATTGTAACATATTTCGTTCATAATTCGGGTTTTGTGGGCACAACCTGATAAGAGGTATAATATTTAGACATTGCATTGTGGCTCTGAAATTAAGTATGACTATTTTGAGGATTTATGAAGAAAAATATCATTGTCTCCGGATCGTTAGCATACGACAGGATCATGGATTTCCCCGGATACTTTTACGATCATATCCTCCCGGAAAAGTTACACATGTTAAATGTCGCTTTTCAAGTGGATAGTGTCAAGGAGAAGTTCGGCGGAACGGCAGGCAATATTGCCTACGCGCTTTGTTTACTAGGGGAACATCCTTTAATCTCCGGCGCCATCGGACATGACTACCGCAGATACTTCGAATGGTTCGCGAAGAATGGGATTGCGACTGATAATATTAAAATAATTGATAACGATCTTACTGCCAGTGCCTACATTACAACAGATAAAGCTGATAACCAGATAACCGGGTTTCACCCCGGAGCAATGAAATATTCAGCCGCTCTGGATTTCGAAAAATTAAATCCTAAAGAAACTATTGTTACTGTTTCTCCGGGTAATCTCAGTGATATGCGAACTTATCCGCTCTTTTGTAAAGCCAGGGGTATTGACTATATTTTCGACCCTGGGCAATCACTACCCATGCTGGAAGCCGCAGACTTAACTCAGGCAATTGAGGGATGTCGGATACTGATTGCGAATGACTATGAACTGGAGCTCATAACAAGCAAAACAGGACTAAATAAAGCAGCATTGCTAAAGCTGGCCAAGATTATAATTGTCACTCAAGGTGAATGCGGCTCCCTGGTCTCTACTCAGGATGAAGAGTTAAAAATCCCTGTGGTAAAACCTAAAAAGGCAGTTGATCCCACAGGGGCCGGCGACGCATATCGGGGTGGTTTGATCTATGGTCTGGTGCATGGAAAAAGTATCAAAGATTGCGCCATGATGGGCAGTGTGTGCGCATCTTTCTGCGTAGAGCAAGTTGGCACGCAAGAGTACAGGTTTAGCATGGAAGAATTTAACGACAGGCTCAACAGTTGCTGATCAAATTAGCGATAAAGCTAACGGCTCATAAATCCGGGAAACCGGTACTTCTCTTAAAATAAAAACTCGCGCGCAATTGTCCGTTAGCGCTTCGAATATATTCTGGATAATGCAAAGCCAAGGTCTGACGATTGCCGGCATCCTGACGATATTGCCCTGAATAAAAATCAAAGGGTCTTATTTCTTGGAGGTGGTTTTCTTTTCAGCTTTGCGCCGGTCTTCCGCCAGGGTTTGTTTGTGACGGTGTTGGCGCAGAGCCATTTTCTTGCCTTTGTTCATATCTATTAATTTACTCCAATTTCATTAAAATTCCAAGTCTCGTGCTTAAAAAACTCTCAGTAAGTTTGAAACATTTGAATTTTGCGCTTTGTTATTGTATGGTATTTGGAATTTACCTTTAGAGGTATTTTCCCCTGACATATGCAGACAAATCCGCCAGCAGCTGCAAAGCACGTTCTGCTGCCGCTTCACTGCCGATCGGACCCAGGCCGCAGGCCGGCAGCAGCAACCCCTGTTCGATCAACGTTTTAAACGGGATGCCTTTATGCGTAAACGGCTCCATCGCCGATTCCAGGCGGTCTTTCAGACTGGCTACGGATTCTTTGTTCACCGATTCGGCGTCAGTGGGCACAACTCCCCAGCCGACACAGCCGCCCCGGTCCAGGAATTTCTTGACCTCAGCGGGATAGATGGCCAGCGAATCGGCGTATTTATAGGCGTCGAAATGGATAATATGGGCGCTTGTTTGCAGCAGGATCGACCAATCGGTATTGCCGCAGCAATGCACGCCTTTAATGCCCTTGATACCGGCAAAGGTCTCTTCCAGCGCATTGATTATCTGCTCCCGCGATAATTGCATGGCGATCGAACCGAAAGCGGTCATGTACGGCTCATCTACAAATATAATTGTGTTCCGGTTGAGTTTGCTCAAGACCTGTTCTTGCCAGCTGGCTTTGAGGCGCAAGAACTTGGGCACTACATCCCCCAGGGTTTCATCGTAAATAATGCCCTTCCCGGTTTCATCCGTTACGGTTAGACCCCAGCTCACCGGTCCGGTCACATGTCCTTTGACGGCGCGTGGGTTTAGTTTATCCAATTTGATAAAATTATGGAACCCTGCCGCGTATTCCGGACTGAGCGCGTACTTGGAGAAGTCATTGGCCAGATAGTCGGTATAAAAAATCTCCAGTTGTTTGGTCAGGTCCTGTTTACGGTCGACGTAAATCTTTTCGCCTTTGATAACAATGCCGGGAAAGCTCTCGCTGTATTGGGCATACATGTTCTCTAAAAAGGTGCGTTTCGGCAGTTGCGGCCAGGCAGGAATATCGCGCAAATAATGACTAACCAGTTCGCAGGCGCGAACCGGGTCTTTGTGCGGCACACTGCCGATGATAGTGGGTAAACACCCGAATTTAGTATTTGTCACGATATCTTATTCCTAAATTGTAGTCGCCTGAAGTATAAATATCCGTCACCCTGGAACCCCTCCCTTTCGTAAAAGCGAGATAGACAGGGATTTTTCCGGCACTTGTTTACTAAACAGGCCGGGACACGATTATATACCATTCACATTGCAACAATCAATATTCAATTCAATCTTGAATCTTGTCAGTTGATACTTGATTATTACTTTATATATTTTCCGATTATTAACCCCAATTTCTTCTTCGTCTCGGCCGGTATTTTTTCTGGAGCGGTCACGATCGCGCCGTTTAAAGCACAGCCGCAATTGCATTCGGCCTGCGCCGGTATCTTCTTAACTGCCAGCTTGATAATATGCTTTGATAACGCGATGTTCTCGTTCAGGGTCTTGATGACGGTAGCCACATCCACCGGCTTACCCGGGTCCCACCAGCTGTCGTAATCCGTCACGCAAGCGATCACCGCATAGCACATTTCCGCCTCTCTCGCCAGTTTTGCTTCCGGCAGTGCTGTCATGCCGATAATATCCGCGCCCCAGCTGCGGTAAAGCTTGGACTCCGCGCGGGTGGAAAAAGCCGGTCCTTCCATGCAAACATAGGTGCCTTTGGAATGCACGGTCGCTTTTGCTTCTCCGGCCGATTGATAGAGGATCCGGCTCAATTCTTTACAGAATGGCTCCGCGAAACCGATGTGCGCAACAATGCCTTCCGTGAAGAAGGTATTAATGCGGTTGCGCGTGCGGTCGATGACCTGGTCGGGAATCACCAGATTTCCCGGCGCTAATTCCTGTTTAAAACTGCCGCAGCTGCACACGGCAATGATTTGCTCTACGCCGATCGATTTCAATGCGTAGATATTGGCGCGGGTTGGTAACTCCGTGGGAGAAATGAAATGTCCCCTGCCGTGCCGCGGCAAAAAGGCGATGCCGATGCGGTCCAGTTTGCCGATCGTGATCGTGTCCGACGGTTTCCCAAAGGGTGTATCGATATTAATATGCTGGATATCCGTCAATCCTTCGATATCTTCCAATCCGGTTCCGCCGATGACGGCAATTTTTACTTTAAGTGTGTTTCGCATTGAGACTCCTTGATTTACATTAGTTTCAATTGTTTATCGCTGATCTTGCGGTTTGTGATTGGCTTCCTAATTATACCTTTTTCGGTGATAATGGCTGTGATATATTTATTCGGGGTGACGTCAAACGCTGGATTGGCCGCATTCACGTAGCGAGGGGCAATGGCAATCCCTTTAATATGGGTAACTTCAGCCTGGTTGCGTTGTTCGATCGGGATGCGGGCGCCGGTACTCAGCGACAAGTCGAAGGTACTGGTGGGGGCGGCGACATAGAACGGCACGCGGTTTTCTTTGGCCAGCACCGCCACCGAATAAGTGCCGATCTTGTTGGCGGTATCGCCATTGGCCGCAATCCTGTCCGCGCCGACAATTACGCAGTCTATCTTCCCCTTTTTCATGAAGTATCCGGCCATCGAATCGGTGATCAGTGTGACCGGAATACCGATTTTGCGTAGTTCCCATGTGGTCAGGCGCGCACCCTGCAGTAACGGCCGCGTTTCGTCTGCATAGACCTGGACTTTCTTGCCCTGCATGTGCGCATATATGATAATGCCTAGCGCGGTCCCGTAACCGGTAGTGGCCAGCGGGCCGGTATTGCAATGGGTCAAAATCGTGTAGCCGTCTTTAATCAACTCCTGACCGTTCTTGCTTAGTTCAATGGTGGCGTCGGCTTCTTCGTTGTGGATTTTCTTCGCTTCTTTCAATAATATTGTTTTTATCTCTTCGACATTTTTACCCTTGACAGCTGCCAGTTCCATCCGTTCGATTGCCCAGAATAAATTACGTGCGGTGGGTCTGGTGCCGCTAATTGCAATTGCAACATCATGCAGCTCAGATAGGAAAGTCGCTTTACTTTTCGCTAATATTTGCATAGCACCCAGCACCATACCATATGCGCCTGCCACCCCGATTGCGGGCGCGCCGCGGATTTTCAGTTCCTTAATTGCGGTCATTATTTCGTGGTATTCGGTGATTTCCAGGTAAACTTCTTCCGCCGGTAAAAGGGTTTGGTCGAGCAGTTTTACCATGTCCCCTTTCCACTCTATCGGTTGGTAACTGACTATCATTTTGCTTTTATTCATCTTTACCACCTTATGCTTAGTCCCTTCTCCCTTGACGGAAGAAGGCCGAAGGTACATTTGGTTCGGTAGACTTATATCGAAGCAAATGTACAGGATGAGGGTGTACAAAAAAGAGCCTTCTCTAAAACCTGCTTCCCAGGCAGCTTAGCAAGACATGTCAATTCACTTTCCTGACTAACCTCGGGATAAACATCGGTACTCGTTGCTTGTAGACAATATACGCCTGTCCGAACTTTTTTTCCAGTTCTTTTTCCTCGATGAATTTCAAATACATAATATGCACGAGTAAAAAGAGCGGGGTGAATATGGCCAGCAAAGTAAATGACTGCATAAGTACAGCTAATCCGATCAGCACAATCGTCCAGCCGAGGTGCATTGGATTCCTGACGATGCGGTAGAGTCCGTTGGCGACCAGCACTGGCGGCGGATTGAATGGAATCGGAGAGCCTTTTGTGCGCAAAAACCGGGTGATCGTCCATATCACCATTGGGACGCCAACGACCAGTAAAATAATACCGACCGGTAATCTGACGGCCGGGGGAATTGTCATTTTGATGCCGAGGGCTCTATCGATAAGCGGCGCTAACAGAATCATGATTAACACCGCGCCGTACCAGAACACCGCACCGGCAATCGACCAGAGCAGTCTGCGCCGGCCCTGTTTTATTGCCACCTGATAAACAAATTCCGCGACTTTGTTCATTTCTTCCGGAAATCGGTGCTGTTATATTTATTCATGGCTTCGGTTAAACCGCCGGTCAACAAGCACTGCAACGCCTGACTGACACAGGGGATGACTTCCTGCATGATCGCTTTTTCTTCGGAACTAAAATCACCCAGCACATGGTTAATTACATCGTCTTCGCCGTTTTTACCGTTTTCCTGGCCGTTCGGCCGTCCGATGCCGACACGCACCCGGATAAATTCCTGGTTGCCGATGTGCTGCACGATGGAATTAATGCCGTTGTGCCCGCCGGAACTGCCGCCCAGGCGAATACGGATCCTGCCTAGCGGCAGATCCAGATCGTCGTGGACAATGATCAGGTTTTCGAACTTGACCTTGAATTTTCTGACCAGCCCGCCTACGCTGACGCCGCTGTTATTCATGAAAGTCTGCGGTTTGGCTAATACGACGTCGTGCCCTGCTATTCTACCTTCGACAATTTTGGCCTGGCTGCTGCTGCGCGTAAAGGTCAGGCTGTTCTCGTGGGCAAAATGGTCGACGCACATAAACCCGATATTATGGCGGTTACCGCCGTATTTCGTGCCTGGATTCCCCAGCCCGGCAATCAATCTGACTTCAGTTTTTCTGTCCCAGAATGGCAAGTAATTTCTCCTCGTTAATTTGTTCGGTGCCCAATGCGCGGGCGCGTACCAGTTTATTTTCCCCTGGGTCTTCCCCGATAACTAAATACCTGGTATTTTTCGTGACATTATCTTTTACGGTACCGCCCAACTCTTTGATACGTGTTTGCGCTGCATCACGGGAGAAAGATTTCAGCGTACCGGTAATGACGAATTCCTGACCGGATAGCGGCAGACCCGTTTGCGCCAGTTCCTGTCGCGGCCAGACACCAGCCGTACGCAGCTTCTCCAGTATTTTCCGGTTCTCCTCCTCACGGAAAAAGGCAATGATACTGTCGGCGATTTTCGGCCCGATGCTGGGCACGGTCATCAGCTTTTCCCGGCTGGCATTGCCCAGATCCTCGAGGTCAGTAAAGTTCCCGGCCAACAGATTCGCAGTCTCTTCGCCGACATGACGGATACCCAGCGCGTTAAGGACGCGCGGCAGATTGGCGGATTTGCTCTTTTCAATGGACTTAATGATATTATCGGCGCTTTTTTCGCCCTTCTTCTCGAGTTGGACGATCTGATCGCGCTTATCTTTCAGGCTGTAAAGGTCGGCGGCGTCTTTTACCATGCCTTCTTTGAGTAGTAATTCGATAAACTTTTCCCCGATGCCGCGGATATCCATGGCGCCGCGGGAAACAAAAAATTCGATGCGTCCCTGCACCTGCGCCGGACAGGCGGCGTTGCTGCAGTAATACATCACTTCACCCTCTGGTCTGACCACCTGACCACCGCAAACGGGGCAGGCCGGACGGCCTTTTTCCTTGTTGTAGATCTTGTCCAGCAGGGAGAAGACTTTTTCATTGCCGGTGCGTTTACTGAGAATCGGGCCGACGACATCCGGGATCACATCGCCGGCGCGCTGAATATAAACCCAATCACCTTCGCGAATGTCCTTGCGGCGCATGTCGTCTTCATTATGTAAAGCAGCACGCTCAATTGTTACACCCCCAATAGCTATCGGTTCCAGGAGAGCGACCGGATTTAGCGAACCGGTCCTGCCTACGCTGATGCCGATCTCTTTCAATTGTGTGGTACCCTGGATAGCCGGAAACTTGTAGGCGATTGCCCAGCGCGGCTCACGTCCGACATCGCCTAAACGGGTGTGGTATTCCATTACATCCGCTTTTACGACCACACCGTCGGCCTCGTAGGGCAGACTGTCTCTTTTTTCCGTCCACGATTGATAATAGGCTTCGGCTTCTTCAATTTGTTTGACCCGTTTATTGGCGGGGTTAATTCTGAATCCCAGCGTCTTAAAATATTCCAGAGTTTCCCAGTGCGTCGTGGGCATCGGTCGGCCTTCGGCGTAACCGAGCATATAGATATAGATGTCCAGATTACGCTTAGCGGTAATGCGGGGGTCAAGCTGGCGCACCGAACCGGCGGCGGCGTTGCGGGGGTTAGCGAAGAGCGGCAAGCCTTCGTTTTCACGTTCTTTATTTAACTTCTGGAACCCGGCTTTCGGCAGATAAACCTCGCCGCGGACTTCNNATATCCTCGCCGCGGAAGCCGTCACCGCGGGTGGCGCCTCTGACAAATTGACCGTCAACGTAAGTCAGCGCGATGGCCAGGCCGTCCATCTTGTGCTCGCAGACCATATCAAACTGAGTGACGCCTAATAGTTTCAGGGTGCGGGCGTGCCAGGCATATAGATCTTCGGTGACATATGCATTGCCCAATGACAATAACGGGATGGGGTGCTCGACGATTCCAAGCGCTTCCACCGGGGCGGCACCCACGCGCTGCGAAGGAGAATCCGGCGTGAGAAATTGCGGGTAGTCCGCTTCCAGTTTGCGGAGTTGCAGCATCAGGGCGTCATACTCGGCGTCGCTGATTTCCGGGCTGTCCAGCACGTGGTAGCGGTAATTATGGTAATTGAGCTGTTTTTTAAGCCCGGCGATTTCGTTCTGGATATCGGTTAAATCAGTCACGGTTATTCTCTCGTATTTATAGTCAGGGTAGTCAGCTTTTGAATCATATTTTAACATAAAAGAAGGTTGTAATTGGATTAAAAGTTTTTTGTGGTGTTAATTGAGTTGAAAGACAGTATTCTCACTATATCCCTCCTTGGAAAAAAGTAATAAAGCTGGGGCTTTCCGAAATCTTCTGGATTGTCGGGTCAAGCCCTACAATGACAAAAACAAATATTCCATTCCAGCTTTGCTGGAATGGAATATTCACGACTTGTCATTCCNNCCTGATCGGGAATCCATATAAATTTCTTCCAATAGCATTTTCGGACAGCCTCGTTCGGAGAAAGTGGCGTTTCTTTCACGCTTTCATTACGTCTACACTTTAAAATCGCATGATTTAAAGTTTTCGTACATGCGGCCGTTAAGCGCGGTGAATTTCAGGACGCAATAGCCCGGGTCGGTGACGCCGAGGGAATAGTACATGTTGTCACCATCGCGCCAGATACGGTCTTTGGTGTCCTGATCCTGCAGGACTTCCATCTTACCGCGCAGCATCACACCCTTGAAAAAGCGAGTGTCGTAAAAATAGATGGAGGCTTTCGGATTTTTAAGATATTGCTGGACGCGCATTGAGTGCGTATTAGTAGTAAAGTAAAAGACTTTCAGTCCGTCATGTTCCCGCGGCTGCAGCATGGCTTTGAGATTGGGGAAACCGTCATCATCCACCGAGGCGATGATTGTCTTGCTGCTCCGGGCAACGATTCCCAGACCTGCATTGATAAAATTTCTTGTCATTTTTTCACCGTTACTATTTATATTATTGAATCATATTCTAGCATAGAGGGAGTGGGGAAAACTAAAAAATACAATCCCGAAAAATCCCCATTAGTTCCTTCCGTGGGAAAGGCATGGGCCTTAAACCACTGTACTTGATTTAGAACTTGACGAACATTACGCAAACCTTTCAATTTGTGGCTTTTTATTGGCGGTTTCTGGTAAGATGGAGTTGTCCGTTAGCAGAACAGATATGCATAGAATTGAAATCAGTCTCAAAAATCACGTTCCGGATGCCCGCGGTCTGGGTCTGGTGGAAGACATCGCCGACCTCGATATAAAATCGGTTACCGCGGCGAAAGTAACAGATATTTACTATCTGGATGCCAAACTAACTACAAAACAGCTGGATATGATCTGCCGTGAACTGTTGGCCGACCCGGTAACGCAGGATTACAGCTTTGATTCTCTCCAGCCCAGGACTAAAAAAGCCAATGCGCATGTCATCGAAGTAGCGTACAAAGCTGGTGTCGTGGACCCTGTGGAAGAAACGGTGATGATCGGTCTGCGCGACCTGGGGATCAAAGGCGTAAAAGCCGTCAAAACTGCGAAATTGTATGTCCTCGAGGGTAAATTAACTGCCAGACAGCTGCAAAACATCGCCGGAAAACTGCTGGTGAACCCCATCATCCACAATGTCATCGAACCCGGCGAGAATGTTTTCACCGCCAATCCGCAATATCATTTCGTACTGAAGCAGATCGACCTAATGAAGAACGAAAAAGCGGCGATGGCAGAGATCAAGCAGAATTACACATTCTCGGACATCGAACGGAACGCCGTCCGGGATTATTATAAAAAATTGGGCAGAAATCCGACCGACATCGAGCTGGAAACTTTAACGCAGACCTGGTCGGAGCACTGCGTACACAAAACCTTTAAAGCGAAAAT
>PMMG01000026.1 GCA_003162335.1 Dehalococcoidia bacterium | reverse complement strand
TGGTCCGTTGCTTCTTTTCGCTCCGTAGTGTCATTGTATAGAGTCTGGTATTGCTGTTTGCCGTCCCAAAGCACGTTTTTAAGAAAAATTTGTAAATGCCGGATCGTACCATCCTGGCGGATGATATCGATTTCAACCGAATCGGGGTTGGGTTCTCCATGCGAACGTTGCTCTTTCCGTTTTAGATATTCAGCATAAGATTCAGGGGTGTAGTGTTCCTGGGGCGGGCTTGTTTTTACCTCTCCGAGATTTTTATAACCGAAAATATCCAGAAACGTTTGATTTACATAAACAGTATTGAAATCTGAATCTGCGATCGTCACTCCCATCGGCGAATTATTCAGCGAGTTGCGAAAATTTTGTTCCGAGAGGGTCAACGCCTCTTCTGTCCGCCTTCGCTCTGTGATGTCTTTAGTGCTGATGACAAAACCTGCTGGTTTTCCTTCTGTATTCTTTAATAATGCCGTTGAACGTTCGGCGATGAAAGTCGTTCCATCTTTTTTCAGCATGGTGTATTCACCGCCGCCGCTGTACCCCGTCTCCAATGCCATCCGCATGTTTTCTTTTGCTTTGGCTAAATCTTCGCTGCTCACTAATTCCAGTGCGTTATGGCCGACTAACTCCAGCTTACTGGAATATCCGTGCAGCTTTATTTTAGAATCGTTTACGTCTGTGATATTTCCTTCCAAATCTGTGGATGCAATAGCCTCAGCAACCGATTCAATGGTCAGGCGTAACCTCTCCTCTTCTTGCTGCCTGATTTGCAGGGCTTGCTGTGATTTTTGCATAGCATCAACCATTCTGTTGATACTTCGACTAAGTCGGGAAAGTTCGTCATTCCCATCGATCGTCATTCGTTTTGCGAGGTTACCGGATTCACTCAAATCTTGAACAAAATTACCGATATTACTTATTCTGGAAGTTATTAGCCTGCCCATAGCCAGATAAACTAGAACGCTTACCAGGACGGCAATCAACACCGCCGTGGCAAAGAAGTATCGTATGGTATTTGTTCCGATGTCGTAAA
Source organism: Dehalococcoidia bacterium (assembly GCA_003162335.1). Taxonomy (GTDB): domain Bacteria; phylum Chloroflexota; class Dehalococcoidia; order Dehalococcoidales; family Fen-1064; genus Fen-1064. The sequence goes on along the minus strand of PMMG01000026.1, from coordinate 18,247 downwards.
CATCCCGGGATATGGAAGTTTTTATCAACAGCGCTCGGTTCCCAAAGACGTCATTTTGAACTTCATAGCCGTTGATAGTTTGCGAATTCAAAATATGTAAGAATACTGATGTTTTTGAAGAAATTGCTGCAAGCGCCGTTTGCGCATCGGGGGTTAAGTTTCTATCGTTGACCGTAACAACATCAATCGGCAAATGTGCTACGGCCGAAAGAGTGTTTATTACATCTGCGTCCAGGAATTGCGCCATGATAATTGTGCCCATGATCGGGCCTTGTCCCTGGCTGGTCATTATCGGTTGTGCAGATAATAAAAGTGTGCCTTCGGGCAGCAACGCGACGCCGGAAACAGATTCATCTTCTGAGGTCGGGTGCAGCAGGAATTTGGAGCTAAAATATTGGACAATGCTGTCCGGCATGGGTATTTCCTCACCGGCTTTAAGATCAAAATCCTTGCCATAAACAAGTTGGCCTGTTTTATTAAGAATTAATAAGATGTTGAGCTTGGCGTTAGCGAAAGTTGAATCTGTCGGATTTACATCAATATAATTCTGGTTTTCTTCAGGATGCTGGACGAAGTTGTAAGTATCATCCCAGGCAGCCCAATCGTGATTCAGAGTATTGAGGTTATTGATACGGTCGGAAAATACACTGGCTACCTGCGCAACTGCTCTGTTAGCATCACGTTTTTCGATGGTTTCGAAGCTGCGCATAAAAATCAATTGGGAAACAGCGTAAAAGCTGCCCAATACCAAACCTGCAGCAATCAAAATCACGATAATGGTCTTCGTGCGCAAAGACAAAGTACCTCGCCTCCTGCCAGACGTTTAATCCCGTGTCCCGCTTAATTTAGAGGTTTTACCCGGTAGATTTGTCCCCGGTAACACTGCTTGCAGTTTATTCCCGGTTACCGCAAATGGAGAGCTGTTGTTTTAAGCTATGAAAAGACAAAACGGGCCACTAAAGTTATTTTCCGTCCCTGGCTTTTATTTTCGAGACAATAACAGGGTTAAGTCGTCACGAACAGTTGAAAATATACTTGAGTATATATTTTGAGTATATATTTTCTTCAAAGAAAAGCCATCACCCGATTGTACTGGTTCACAGGATATAAAGTACTGTGCTAAATTTTTCCTAAACAAAAATATAGTGAATCGTGCGTGGAAAAATAAACGGAAATTCAATGTCGGATTGGAAAGCGGCACCGCGCTTTCCGCTTCTGTTATACTTCTTCTATCTCCAGCATCCTGTCCACGCGGAATGTCCGTAATTCCCCGCGCATCATACAAAATGCGATCACGCCCAGATAGGTCTTGCCGGCAAATCCCATCTCCCCCATCGTCTCCGGTTTGATCTGCCTGACCGTTTTTTCATCGTTCGGTTTGAGATAGGTGATCTTTAATGTTGCTTTATTTTTGATCGCTTTCTGCAGCAGCGCCATTTTTTCACCGACAGGATTAATTTGACCGGCCTTTTTGTACTGATATTTGGTAAGGAATTCTACGACCTTGAAATCCGTCCAGATGTCCTTTTTCTGCAGCGGTTTGATCAATACGATCCCTTCCAGCGAGGTGCAGCGGCTTAAGGCTACGTAGGTCTGCCCGTGCGCAAAGGCTCCTCTGCCGATATCGATGATAACATTATCAAAGGTTTTGCCCTGGCTTTTATGAATGGTGACGGCCCACGCCAGCATCAGTGGATATTGCGTAAATGTGCCGATCACTTCCGAAGCTAGTTGTCCTTCATCAACAAAACTGCGGTAAATTTCCCAGCAAAAAGGCTCGATTTCTACCGTGGTATCGTCGTTCAGGTCGGCGATAATGACATCTTCGCCCTTCTGGTTGCGGATCAGTCCCTTGACCTCGCCAATGCTGCCGTTCACCCAGCGTCCTTCGGCATCATTGTTCAGCATCATGATCTGCGCTCCCGGCTTGATCTTCAGGTCGATGGCAGTGGGCAGGTTCTCTTTGCCGAATTCGCCTTCGAGCTCTCCCGTAAAAATCAACGGCGGGCTGTCCAACTTCGCCAGCTGAGCGTCATTGATCGCCTCGGCTGCGGCATTAGTCGTTGTCAAATAAACGTAAAACTCGCCGGGGGTCTGTTCGAATTGCGGGTTGTATCTTTGCCGCAGCAGCGCCAGACCTTTTTCGGTGATGGTATTGTTCCGCACGGAATTGAGCAGGTCGATGAATTTCTCATCGTGCTGGCGGTAGACCTTCTGCAGTTCCACGAATTCCATTTCAAAGGTCTGGAAAACATGCGCGCCGTAAAAGTAGGGCGTTTTGTACAGCGTCCGGAAGATTTCCTGGTCAGCGCTGCGGACCACCGGCGAAAGCTGGTAAAGGTCGCCGATAAAGATCATCTGCACGCCGCCGAAGGGCTTGTTTTCCAGCGGCCCGTTCAGGCGCAGAAACATGTCTACGCAGTCCAGCAGGTCGGCTCTGACCATGGAGATCTCATCGATGATCAGCGCATCCAGTTTTTTGTAGATATTCTTGCCCTCGTCGCCGGAGCGCAGTTTGCGCACCCGTTCCGGGGTCATGTTAGGGCGGAATTTGAAAAAGGAATGAATTGTCTGGCCTTTGACATTGAGGGCGGCCACGCCAGTCGGGGCAAGTATCACCACATTTTTACGGGTGGTCCGGTAAAAATGCGTCAGCAGAGTAGACTTACCGGTGCCGGCCCGGCCGGTGATAAACACGCTTTTACCGGAATTTTCCATCAATTCCAGCGCCTGCTTGAATTCCTGATTAATTTCTATTGACGGCGTTTTCTGCTTATCGCCGTTTTTACTGACCATAAACAAAACTTTACCACATTAAGGTGAGGATGGATAGGTATTGACCCTAGCCAAAGATACAAAGGATTTAAATACAGATTTCGTAAGAAGAGGCTTGTTCACTCCCTTTAGGAAAGGGGAGATTAAGAGGGATTTATTTCGGTGGAAGTTTGAAGTCTGTCGTCAGTAATTTAATGTTATCCTATGTACAAATAATAGCTGAACGCTGACAGCTGTTAGCTGCCTTATTTCATCCTCTTCCTCAAGCTTTCATCCACTGCTTTCACCAACGCCCCTCGTTCCTCTTCCGCCAGGCCCTGATTATTTTCCAGTTTCCGCAGGTAGCCGTCGATTTCCGCCGACGATTGCCGCAGGCGCGCCAGTTTGTCGTGCTGTTGTTTGATACTGGTATCGATGGTGTCATAATCCAGGTTCAGTTTTAATCTTTTATCAAAGAATTCGAGGACTTGCTTGTGCGCATAGTGGTCGTCATGCCCGGCCAGGTAAAAAGGCACCGGCACCCAGAGGTTCGCCGCTGTCAGTTTTCTGGTTTTGGCGATCCACAACAGGTACGAATTAAGGGTCGGACGGCTGCCAGGCGGCGTCTCAAATTCCATTTCGCGGAATAATTGGCTGCTGCTCAGCGTTTTCTTGAATTGCGTTGTACTGAAGGTCGCCCAGGTTTCCCGCGGAACAGTGTGTGCGGCCATTATAATCATCCCGCCGACCGCATACATCTCTTTGACGCGGTAAAAATCCTGCGCGATATCTATGATCAGACTCAAGAACCTGTGCCATTCATAACGCGGCTGGACGCTGCGGAAGATTATCAGGTTATGTTCGCGGCAGGCGTAAAAAGTGCTCTGCGGAAATTGCACGATGTCATTTTCAATCGTGACTCCGCCCAGCGGGAAGAATTCCTCCGGCGCGATGTCGGCAAAAGGTTGCGCGTCCAGGTTTTTGATCAGAAAATCCGTGACTCTCGTACCGAGTTGCGCAGTATCTGTCTCCCAGCCGACGATCATTGTCGGTTTCCGCAGTTTCGGCTGACTGATTATCTTCAGGAGTTCCGTCATACTCCTTTGTCCTTGTTATTAAAGAATTCATCTATGTGTTCTTTAAACCACTGCTCGTCTTCTTCGCTGATCGCTTCCTGTTTTGCCGGGGTGACGAATTTTCTCTGCTCCAGGCGCTCTCTGATTTCCGGCGGGAATTGCTGATAAACAGTGTCTATCACGGCTTCCATCTGGATGATCATGTCCTGCAGCGGGTGGTGGGCAATATTCAGACCCAGTATTTTTGCCAGCGTGTCCAGCACCGCCTGCGATGCTCTGGGATAAGGGAAAGGCATCCGGGATAAATAGTCCGGTATTTCCCCCATCAGGCAGATGCCGTTCATGCCCCGTCTCTTGGCGGCGCCGATGACCAGCCCATTCAAGCCGGTGATGCTCCCCTGATTGCCTCTGCCTTCCTGTTCGCTCATCAGTATCGAATTATCATATTTACGCAGTTCGGATAAAAGTTCTTTTTTATTGGCTACCGCCCAGACCCTGGGCTCCAGGGCGTGGTGCGTCAGGGCGATCGCTGCACCGGAAGTGTAGATACGGCGGCAGGAAAATTTCTCCGCCACGTCCAGCACCAGGTTTGCCATTTCGTAGGCCCGTTTCCCCTCGGCATAAGCGCTTTCGCGTGTGGCCGGTTGCTCTTCCCCGATGAAAAAAAGCAGATCACGCGTGGCTAAACGTTTAAAATAAAATTTGCTGCCGGGAAATCCCATTTCGGTGATAATGCCGCCCTTGATAGTGACTTTGTTGGGGTAGAAGAAATCCCACGGTTCAATTTCGCCGAGCTCCTCTGCCTGCACCGCCTGCCGCAGCGTTTCCACCGTGATTATGCCGACGTTACCGATACCGGGCCAGCCGATGATCATGTCGGGGTTTTTCAGTGCTGGTTCGTGATGAAGGACAAAACCCAAGATTCACCCCTTTTGCGAAGTCCTTATCGATAATTTTATCCTGAAATCCATATGGAGGACAAGTCAGCGGTGAAAATGGGTTATCTGGTGTCTGGTGGTTGTTTTATGGTTGCCGAGAACTCGCAGGCACAGCTTTGCAACAAATGCTAGTGTCTGTTCTTAGCTTTTTCGTATTCTTTAGATTGTTGCATTAATTATAAAAACTTTCAGATGCCGCTTAGAGAGAATTATTTCAATAGTACACGCTAATAGGTGAAAGATTAATAAACTGTAATGATTTATTTATCAAATTTTAATTTAATAATTACCCTGGGTTATTATAATTAAACCAATAGCGAATGAATCAATAGTTTGCGTATAAGTGTGCTGATGCCCTAAGACTTACATGGAACGTTTTCTCGCCAACCCGCATCTTATTTAATAGGCAACCTGAAAAAGGAGCGTTCTGGGTGATCGAATCGGAAGAAGCGGACTTGATCCGCCGTTGTCAGAGCAAGGACAAAGAGGCCTTTCGCTTGCTGGTGGAAAAATACCGGGGAGTTATTTTCGGTACGGCTTATCTGATGACCAGAGACCGTGGTCTGGCCGAAGACGCCGTGCAGGAAACGCTGCTCCGCATGTGGAAGCATCTGCCTTCTTTGCGGCGGGGTGACAATCTGAAAGCCTGGCTCGTCCGTATTGTTGTCAACGAGGTCAACTGCCAGCGCCGTAAGAAACGTGTGCCGACCATTCCGCTGGAGTATGCTCCGGAAATTGTTGACGACTGTGAGGACGCAGCTTCGGCTATGATTCGTGATGAAGACCGGCAAAACGTGCGGCAGGCATTGGACATTCTGCCCTCCGGGGTCAGAGAAATTGTGATTTTACGTTATTTCTCCGAACTCTCGGTGCCGGAGATCGCCGCCGTCATGAAAAAGCCGGAAGGCACGATCAAGTCACGCCTCAACCGCGCCCTGTTTCGCCTCAATGAAATCCTTTGTCAGGATGAAGTATTGGACGAGAGGAGGAAATAAAATGTACGAAGAAAAAATGGAACAACAACTTCATGATTATTTTCAGGCGGAGATCATTTCAATAGAACCGACCTTAGATTGGTGGGACAGGACTATTTACAATGTTACGGGACAAAAAAAAGCATCACGCCGTTACGGCTTCCTGCCGCGGACGCGCCTGGCTTGGGTATTCTTGCCGCTGCTGCTTTTATTACTTGTTGGGGGGACTGTCTATGCCGCCAGTCCTCAGATGCGGGAGATTTTCCTGAAATACGCCGGGCATATCGAAAAAGCCGGTCTTGTCCAGCAAATGGATATGAGCCAGACTGTCAACGGCGTCACCGTCCGGCTCGAACGAGCTTATGCTGATAATAATGAAGTGCTGTTGGGTTATACCGTCAGCGGCCCGACGGGAAAATACCTCACGCATGGGGAAAAGCTTGTTACTATTGACGGCCAAATACTTTCCAGCAGCGGCGGTCGTGGTTTCGTCCGTAATTCCACCGGGGAATTGGGGAACTGGGCCCCCTCCGAAAGCGTGGCAATGATATCTTCTTTCGATGCTTCAGGGATACCGGGATCTCCCGAGAAACTGAATCTGAAATTGACTGTACCGGTGCTGGATTGGACGAAGCCGGGCATCGATGCCCCTGTTTTGGGTGTATTCACTTTTGATTTCAGCGTGCCTGTTCATCCCGGCAAAACCATCGCTGTTAATCAGACCGTCGAGGCCGCCGGTATCCCGATAACTTTGCGGAAAGTCGAAATCAGTCCTTATGAAACAAAGGCGTTTTTTCAACCCTTGCCGCAGGATATTCAGGATAACGGGGCTATTCTCAGTCAAATAACGTTGAAAATGCAGTCGGGCAAATCAATAGAAAACAGTTCCGGGGGAAAACAGGGTGAATTGCTTGTAAGTTACTTCATGGGCGATTTAACCGGCCAGCACGGCGAATGGACTGTCACCATCAATGAGTTAGTCTCCCCCGGATTCGATATCACCCATGCTATAGAGGTACCCGGCGTCCCGGGGGCATATTATTGCACAGACTGCCCGCCCTCCCCGCGGGTCTCCGGCCCCTGGGTTTTTCATTTNNCGGGTCTCCGGCCCCTGGGTTTTCCATTTTAAAGTGCCTTAATATTTGATGGTGAAAATATCGGCGGTTTCTCCTGTCCCTCACTGTTTACTAGGGAGCCGGAGGGTGAGGTTACACATCACTCATAACTGGCAACTCACAACTCAATACCTTTGCGCGTAAGTATCAATAGTGATAATATAGCAGGTGAAAGTAACAATGTTCTGAAATGGGAGAGGCAGCAATAACATGAAATCAATCCTGGCGATCTTTTTAATGTGTTTAATAATAGTTGCGGTGTGTACTGGTTGCGTACACTCACAACAGGCAGGGGTACCGGCCGAACCGCCGTTTAATTCTATCGTAGCAGTGTCTTCGGACGGTAACAGTGCCGCGGCGGTGATAATGACCAAATATGATAATGCGATCAGCAATGCAGATATGGAAAAACTCCGGGCGGATGTCCTCAGCAAGTTACCCAATCAGACACCTAAGCCAGGTCAACTCCAGGCAACAGCGGTATTACCCACCGGTAGTTCGACCGGGACCGGAAGCCTTGTTGTGTACGGTTATGCTATAAATTCCGACGGTGAACCTGTGTCATATCTGGGCACCGCGGGTAATTCGCAGCGTCTTAGTCTTTCCAGCGCCTGGCAGGGAGGCGAGGACTGGCTCTTTGATAAAATGAAAAACTCCGGATCTTACGTGGTTATTAAGTAATTACGGATAATAAGAATCATGCCGATAAAAATATTTAGAAAATGATGTAACCTTTCGCCGGATTTTACGTATATATTATTATAGGGTTATAACGGAGGTACAAATATTTATGACTGGCAAAATGAGAATGCTTATAATTTTACTGGTGGTCGGCGTTGTGATTATCGGTGTTTCTGTTGTGTTTTTATCGCGCGGAGGCAATAGTTCCGGCGAATTAACCATCGGGATAACCCCGGCTCCGGGAAATATTATCACCAATGCCAAAAGTGAATCTTCGGAAGTAGTATTGCAGACCGTTAAAATCGATAAAACTGCCAGCGATAAGCAATATATTCCGGTCAATTCCGGTCAGGTCGTTAATGCCGGTGATAATGTTCTGACCGTCGGCGGCAGTGTGCAAAACAACAGTAAAGTGAACACACACATCCAGTTGTACGCTTCAGGGTATGATGCCGCCGGGAAACAGGTTGCCTGGACGTTGGACTCTTCAGGTATCGTCGGTCAGATCGGCCTGCAAATGGAGACGGGCCAAACCGGCTCATTTATCTTGCACCTGAATTTTTCCGATAAAATCAAGTCTATCCGCCTTTTTTGCAGCAACTACGCCGTAACCCCGCCTTAATAATTGTTGGTCATAAACAATCTTCACCGGTTGTTGCAGGTTATTCCGGAGATTTACCGGTATGAGAGGTTATGATGCGTAAAAGAACAATCACGGTTATTCTGGCTATTTTTATTTTAGTAATGCCTGTTTTATTAATGACCGCCTGTCCCCTTCATAACAATTCGTTTTACGGAGCCAGGGTCACCGGCGATGGCAGCGGTGGAGCGGTGGCGATTTACGAAGATATCAGCGGCGGGAATATTTACGTTCAGAAAATCAGCGCTGATGGAAAGACCGTTTGGGGAGAACGGGGGGTGCTTCTCGGCAATACCGGCAGTCAGGTATATAGTTATTTTTCATCTGACATTGTTTATGACGGCGCTGGCGGAGCAATTGTTGTCCGGCCGGATTCCTCACAGAACAAACTCCAATTTACCTATCATGTTTCTCGAATAAACGCCGACGGTAAAGTAACCTGGCAGCGGGATTTTGGCTATTTTAAAAAGATGGTAAGCGATGGTTCCGGCGGTGTCATTGTTTGCTGCAATAATCCGTCCGGTCAAAATACGGCCAACAGTGACGGCCAAAACCTGGCGGTCGTAAAAATTGACTCTGAGGGCAATTATCCGTGGGGAACGACAGGAATTACTGTACCGCTTCAGGGATATCAGGATAACACATTGCAAATTACTGCCGATAGCTCCGGTGGTGCAATTGTTGTCTGGGAAGATCTGGAGTCTCAGCCCGCCTCAACTCCCGGTAATCCCACCGTTGTTGATCGTCTCTTTGCCCAAAGAATAGATACCAACGGACACCTGCCATGGGGTGACAGTAGATTGCTCTATACAACTCCAAAAAATACTTATGCCGAATCACCGCAAATTGCCGGCGATGGTTCAGGAGGGGCAACCTTTGTCTGGCAGCAGACAGTTAACGGCAGAGTTGAAAGCGGTTCATCACAAGCCCAGATGATGGATATCGTGGTTCAGAAAATCGATTCGGCCGGTAATGTCATGTGGGGGGCAAACGGGTTACCGTTGCAAATATCCGCCAGTGCTGTAAATGCCACCCCAATCGAACCTTTACTAGCTAATGATAATACCGGCGGCGCGATTGTTATCTGGAGGGACCACCGTGATTTAACTGCTGCCGCCGCTGGCATTTACGCTCAGAACGTCGATGCCGGCGGTCACCTGAAATGGCAGGCAGGAGGCATTAAAGTTTCTGCCACCTCACTTAATCCAAATCCGCTTATCGTCAGCAGCGGTTCCGGTGGATCGATTACTGCTTATTCTTATCAGGAAGACTGGCAAATCCTTAACGCACAGAAACTGGACAGTAATGGACAGGCGCTCTGGCCGGAAAATGGTATTACGATTACCAAATATGGATTCGCAGGTAAATCAATTGTTTCTGACGGGCAAGGCGGTGCCATCGTCGCCTGGGGGTTGAGTACAAGCGGATCCTATGTTCAGCGGTTAAATGCAGACGGCCAGTTGCTCTGGGGTGAAAAAGGAATAAAACTGGGAAAGAAATAGAAATTAATGAAGAAAGAAAGTTTAATTTCCTCGCCTTGAATCCGCCTCGGGCGGACGAAATACTTTAGTGAGTCTCTCCGAGCAAATGTTAAAAGTATTGGATTGAGAGGATCCTCTCCCTTTCGCAAAAGGGAGATTGAGAGGGATTCATTTATCTTTTGTATTTTAAATTTATTTAGTATTTCGGATTTAGAATTTGATCGATCTAGTCCTGGAAACAGCGCCAGTATTCTTTGTGTAAGGCTTTTATCTCCGCCACCAGTTTGATCGTCTCCGGCATGTGTGTATCGATGCGTAATGAAGCAGGGATCGCGCCCGGTTCTTCGATCTCCACTTTAAAATCCGCCAGACCGGAGATCATAGCCATCCAGGCGTAAGGTAACACCCCCCGGTGATATCCGGAAGCCACCAGGTCGATGACCTTCCCGCCGCAAACTTCGGACATTTTCCGCACCTTTTCTCCGATCATCTTGAACCCTGCCACCGTCAGCCCCAGACTGGTCAAACCGTCGTTGAAATGCGGGTCGGAGCCGCCGTTCCGGATAATTATTTCCGGTTGGAATTCTTTGGTCACTGGCTCGATGATATGTTCGAAGACATAGCGGTAGGAATCATTGCCGGCGTTCACCGGTAAAGGAATATTTATCGTCTTGCCGATCCCTTCGCCGCTGCCGATTTCTCCCGCAAACCCGGTTCCCGGATAAATTGTGCCGGGGTCCTGGTGCATATCTACAAAAAGAACACGCGGGTCGGAGTAAAAATATTCGGCGGTGCCGTTGCCGGCGTGCGCGTCAGTATCCAGTATCATGATTTTTTTCAGGTGATACCGCTCCATTAAATACGTTGCGGTAAAAGCGACATCATTATAAAGGCAGAAACCTTCTCCCGTTGCGGTTTTAGCGTGATGCAGTCCACCGCCGATGGAGACCGCTTTCTGGTATTTTCCTGTCTGCACCAGGTCGGCGGCCATTTTTGCCTGCCCGACAACCAATCTGGCTGCTTCTTCTACCTTGCCCGGCATACCGATCGGACGGTTATCCAGAGCCTGGTATTGGAAGAAATCACCCTCTTCCGCCAACCCCAGATTCGCGGCGCGGTAATAGCGCTTGGTGAAATTAATGTAATCGCGCTGGCAGATCCTGAGCAGGTCTTCGTCGGTGGCCCAGTTGGCTTTGATGATCTGGTAGTTATTGTCAGGCGGGAGCCTTTCGGCGAGAAATTTAGGGAAAATCTGGTAACGGTCTCCGCGGAAGGGATGACCGGGCCCGAAGTCGTATTCCTTCAGTTCATCACGATAAAGAATAGCTATTGTCATTGAATATTTTAACTCTTTACCTTAAAGGAGGCAGATTATTTTAAAACTCAATGGCGGGAAATCGGTGCTTTATCTATTATTTGTACATTATTCAATTCTCGATGTCAAGAAATGAGCCTGAACAAGTATAGCTCCAAACGCCAAATTCCAAAAACCAAACAAAAAAGGACAAAAAATTTTAATGAAAAACAGAGCCCGGGAAGTTAAGGGAGAATAATTTTATCCAAAATATTTCGGAATCTTTACTTAATACTGAAAACTCACTGCTCATTATTGAGTCCGAAGACGAAATACTTTTGACCTTCAGTCAAAATGTACTGAAAGCTGATTGCTGACCGCTGATAGCTCATTTAGAATTTCGATATTCGTACTTGGTGCTTATCCGCTAGTCTGCTTCCGTCCTGAACCGCATGATCGCGATCACCCCGAAAACGATCCCAAATGCAGCCAGCATCAGCATGTTCGGTACCACCGAATTAAAATCGCCGCCGAAGACCAGCAATTTATTGAAGGCGGTCGTTGCCCAGGCATGCGGTGTGATCTTGGAGATAGATTGCATCCACTGCGGGGTGATATACAACGGCCACCAACACCCGCCCAGCGGCGCCAGTATCAACGACGTCAGCACACCAATGGACGAAGCGCTCCGCTCAGTCTTAACAAAGGTTGCCAGCATCACGCCAAAAGCTGAAGCCATTAATGTCATTAACACGGAAATTAGCATCACCGCCAGCGGCGAAATCCCCAGGTCGACCTTAAATACCAGTATGCCGAATGTCCAGAAGATCGCGATTTGGATCAGGCCTTTTGCCACCGTGCCGCAGTAAACGCCGCCCAGGATGGCCGTTTTCGTGGCAGAACTGGATAACAAACGTTCCAGTGTGTGATTTTGCCGCTCTCTCACCAGTTGCGCGGCCACGAAAGCCGCTGTGAAAAAGACGAACATCACCAGGTAACCGGGGATGACCCATGCCGAAGGATTTGCCTTTTTGACGTTGCCGGTCTCCTGTGTGTTGAAGGAAATCAGCGGCGCTTTTTGTACAGTGTTGGCTTGTCCGGNNAACAGCCCGATGACGGCATTGTTGACTACTTGCCTGGTCCCGATCTGGGCCGCAATGCTTTGTGCTGTGCCCTGGAGCGCTGCGATTGCCGTTGTATTATTGGGGTTGTAAACTACTTCCAGATTGGCGCCGTAACCCATCGAGACGGCCTCGGTGAAGTTTGCCGGAAAGCCGATGAAACCATCCAGCTTTTTATTCTCGACATCCTGTTCTGCCTTATCATAGTCTTTCAGCCAGACAATATCTGGTTCGCCGGGTTTGAGGCTGGATACATCTTTCGTTTCCATTGCTGCCAGCAGCTGGTAACTGAGGGTGCCGGCCGGTTCTCGCGTAGCAAGATTGATCACCAGTCTGCTGTCGCTTCCGCCGATATCGCCCATTACAAAATTAAATAAAATAATAAAAAAGAAAGGGAACAGAATCGCAAAGATCAGCGCAGTACGATCAGCCGCGAAAATCTTCAGGTCCTTGACCATTAAAAACCAGACATTGCGCAATTGTTTCATCGTACTATTTCCCCTGCGGTACAGCTTTGAATAACATCCGGGCGACGATGAATGCGGTTACCGTCACTCCCGCTAATACGGCTATATCCACGCCAAGAGTAGAAAAACTCCCACCGTTAATCAGTGTTTTCACAGCATCGTTTGCGTAACCGTTAATGGATATTCTGCCGATTTGATAAAGAACGGTTCCTTTGGTAATTGTAAAGAATGTGCCCCCCAGCATCGTCATTGTCATCGTGAAAAAGACACCCACCCAGGTCGAGGCCTCACCGGTATGGGCGATCGAGGTAATCAATAGCCCAATGGCGCTGCAAGCTGTAGCGAAGAGAAGGGCGATCAGCAGAGTTTCTACAAAGGAGAACGGTGTGAAAATGCGGAAGACCGCCCACGACAGTGTCATCAGAATAAGCGTTTGAATAAATCCGCGCAGAACACCGGCCAGAAATTTGCCGAAGAAAAGCTGTCCGATGGTCAAGCGTGTGGTGATCAGCCGTTCCAGGGTACCCTTTTTCCGTTCGTCGTTGATCGCCGCCGCTGTTAAACTGATTGAAAAAAGCACGTACATCGTCAGAATACCGGGTAAGAATTCCTTCACCGTGTTCGGTTTACTGCCGATTGATACCTCATCGATTCCTACCAGCGGGTTGGTGCTTTCCCTTTTCAGGAATTGCATTGTGGTCATCGCGATCTGCGCCGGGGGAATGTTTTGTCCGGACAGTGCCTGACTAACCTGCGCGGCGACGGTGAATTGCTGATTCATTTCGCTGACAATACCGCTGACAATGCTGGCCACGATCTGCCCGTCCTGGCCGCCGTTACCCCGCTGCATTATCGTAAGTTGTGCGGGTTGCCCCAGGTTCAATTTATCGGAGAAATCAGCGGGAATTAAAAACACCATTGTTAAATCCGAGCGGTTCAATTTATTATCCGCATCGGCGCGCTTGAGTAATTGCAGGTCCAGGCTGTCCTGTTTTTTTATACTGTTCAGCAACTGCTGTGCGTAAATTCCGTTCGTGTCTTCATTGACCACGTAAGCGGTACCGTGAAAAAGACCGCTTCCACCGAAAGCGCCGTAGATCAGGGCAAAAGTAACGATCGGCAAAATCAGACTGAACGCCAGGTCGGCTTTGTCTTGCAGGTATTCTTTCACTTCGCGCAGGGCGACTAATAAGGCGTTTTTCATCGTTCGTTTAATCTCGCAGACTTCTGCCGGTCAGTTTCAGGAAAACGTCTTCGAGCGTCACCTTATCCGGGTCGCCGATCTGGCTCCGTAGCCGTAGCGGAGTATCCATCGCCACAATTTTCCCGCCGTCCATGATGGCCACGCGGTCGCAAATACGGTCGGCTTCTTCCATATAATGGGTGGTGTACAGGACAGTCAGTCCTTTGTCACGTAAATTCAATATCGTTTCGAAGATCTTGTTGCGGGATTGCGGGTCGATGCCCACCGTCGGCTCATCCAGGAAAAGCAGTTTGGGATTACCCATCAGAGCGATGGCTAAATTGATACGGCGTTTCATCCCGCCGGAGAACTTGGCGATTTTTCCTTTGGCTCTTTCGGTTAATTCCATCAATGCCAGGTTCACCATGGCTTGTGATCTGGCTTCTTTGCCGTCCAGTCCTTCCATCCGCCCGAAGAAGATCAGGTTGTCCAGCGCGGAAAGTTCTTCGTATAGCGCCAGGTCCTGGGGACACACTCCGATCAAACTGCGCACCTCTGCCGGGTTTTTCCGTAAAGAAAAGCCCCCGATGGTTGCGTCACCGGCATCGGCATCCAGCACCGTGGAAAGAATGCGGATCGTGGTTGTCTTCCCGGCGCCGTTCGGGCCGAGCAGTCCGAAGATTTCTCCTTTACCGATCGTAAAAGAGACCCCCGCAACCGCCTTGTTGCCGTTAAAACTCTTTTGCAGATCCTGTGCCGCCAGAAAGTTTTCTGCCATGCGTTTTATCCCCCGGAGTTAAATGTCCACTCAAAAGTATAAAGGATTGTTGCAGGTAATACAATGTGTGTTGAAATATCCAATAGATAGCATAGTCGATCAAACTGATATGGATGCAATCCCCTCGCTGTTCACGGAGAGCGGTTAGGGGGGTGAGGTTCTTTCGCAACTGGCAACTCGCAACTGGATCCTTGACAACCGTGTAGTATTGTAGTATATTACACAATTACTACAATGAAAAACACGGTTGATAAAAAACAGCAGATTCTAAAATCCGCGATCGATCTCTTTAACCATACCCACGACGTGAAACGTGTGAGTTTGGAGGCTATTGCCCGCGAAGCGCACGTTTCCCCCACCACTATCTATAATTATTTCGGCACCCGGGAAAACCTGCTCTACGAAGTGATAAAAATCCTGGTACAAGAAAATATGGAGAGCAGCCGGAAACTTATTCACTCAAATATCTCTTTCCCCGAAAAACTTATTGGTCTGACGAACGTTAAACTTAATTTGGCCACCAACGTAAACAATGAAATTTTGGATACGCTTGTTACTCAGGATAAATCGATCGCTCCGTTTATCGATGAAATTTACCAAAATGAGATAAGGCCTTTATGGCAGGAAATTATCGCAGAGGGGAAAAAACAAGGTTATGTGGATGCCTCTTTGGATGATGAAACATTGCTTGTTTACATGGATATATTAAAAGCCGGCTCCGTAAATATTGACGCGCTGAAGAACTGGTCTGAAAATATGCGGCTTATCCAACAGTTGTCACACATTGTTTTTTATGGTTTTATGAAGAAAGAAGTCGACTTTTTCAGGAAGGATGATACATCCGCAACCGGTTGAAAAATCCATTGCCTGTTCGAATAATCGGGTGTATATAGAAGGAATTATGAATAATGACACCATAATTAACACCGTAAAATTAACCAAATACTATGGTAAACAAAAAGGCATTGAAGAAGTTGATCTCCAGGTGCAGCGTGGTGAGGTTTTCGGTTACCTGGGGCCGAATGGCGCCGGTAAAACCACCACCATCCGTACCATATTAGACTTCATCCGCCCGACCCGCGGTTCCACTACTGTCTTCGACCTCGATACCCGCCAGCACAGCGTGGAAATCCACCGTCGTGTGGGTTATTTAAACGGTGAATTGGCGCTCTACAACGATATGACCGGCGAAGATCTGCTGAAATATCTCGGCAATCTGCGCGGCGGCCTGGACTGGAAATACGTGAAGGACTTAGCGGCGAGGTTCCAGTGCGACCTGCCGCGGCGTATTCAGGGCTTGTCATTGGGCAATAAACAGAAACTGGGCCTGTTGCAGGCCTTTATGCACAAACCGGAGCTCTTGATCCTCGATGAGCCCACCAACGGCCTCGATCCGTTGATGCAGCATGAATTCTACGATCTACTGAACGAAACAAAAAAAGCAGGGCGCACCATCTTTCTTTCTTCCCATGTCCTGCCGGAAGTGGAAAAGGTCTGCGACCGCGTTGGTATCATCCGCCAGGGCAAGGTCGTTGCCGTTGAAACCATCGAAACGTTAAAATCGCATTCTATCCGGCAATTGGAAATTCATTTTGCGCGGGTTGTCCCCAAAGAGAAATTTTCCAACCTGCCCGGCGTTCGGGATATCAACGTACAAAATAACATATTAACCTGCACTGTCGTGGGCTCGCTGGATGCCCTGGTCAAAGCCTCCGCGCAATTCGAGGTCGTTAATATTATCAGTCATGAACCGAGTCTGGAAGATATTTTCATGACTTACTATAACGAGGGAAAAAACAATGTTAAATAATGTGTTTCTGAAAACCCTGCGCGACCAGCAGCGCTCTTTACTCTACTGGGCACTTTACCTGATAGCGATAGCCGTGGTCATGGCGCTTTTTTATCCGACAATTAGCAAGATGACCGCTTTTAATCAGTACCTGAGCCAGCTTCCGGCCAGTGTCAAAGAAATGTTTGGGGCCGGTGTCGTCGATTATACCTCGCCGGTCGGCTATTTCAGTACCGAACTATTTTCCTTTATGGTACCTTTGTTATTACTGGTTTTCGGCATTGGCTTCGGCGCTAATGCCATTGCCGGGGATGAAGAAAAAGGCACACTTGGGTTTTTATTAGCCAATCCGGTGCCGCGCTGGCGGGTCGTAGCGGATAAGTTTGGCGTATTGGTTGTCAGTATGATATTGCTTGGTTTATTCTTCTGGGGCGGCCTGGCAATAGCCGCATCATCGATGCACATTGATATCAGTATTTTGAAATTGGGAGAAGCTACCCTGGGGTCAGTGCTGCTGGCGCTGGTTTTTGCTGCGCTGGCTTTTATGGCGGGATGTATTAAGGGTAGTAAAAGTACTAGTATGGGCGTTGCCAGCGGGGTTGGTGTATTGACCTATCTCCTCAACACACTCGGTGGTATGGTCGGCTGGCTCAAGGGCTACCGCTTCCTTTCCCCGTTTTACCACTACATGGAACCGAACACACTGCAAAACGGCCTTTCCCCGGTGCATATTCTGGTTTTGGCAGGTTTGGTCGTGGTATTCTTTATCATCTCCATTCCTGCCTTTACCCGTCGGGATATCGGGCAATAAAACCTTTAAAAAACTTCGCTCTAACTATTGGGAATGACAAGCCGTGAATATTCTATTCCAGCTTTGCTGAAATAGAATATTTGTTTTTGTCATNNCTTGACCCGACAATCCAGGGAATTTCGGGCAATCTCGCAGGGTATCGGGCGTTGTGATTACATTAACGGTGGGGAAATAATAAGTGTAATCAGCGAAGTTAATCTAAAATATTTACGATGTTGTGCGACTTGAACATTACCCTCACAAAAAACCAATCTCCATTATCGCCAAGCGCTATCCCCTGCTTTGCTTTATAATTGAATCAGGTGGGGGGTGGCGGAAATGTTTAAATTCAAACAGATTGTTATCGCAATCAGCCTGGTTGTCATTACATCTTTTACCTGGGTCGTTTCTTCCTGTACCCGGATCGTGACTGTAACTGCTCCTGTTGAATCCCCGCTCGAAGATTCGCCGCCGGCCACAAGTCCCCCTTTAATTACCGAACCGTCCGCATCCACTAACCCTTCCGTTTCGCCTTCAACTACGACCGCAACAACACCATCAACAACCCCGCCAACAACAGATTTTCCGCCGTTGATCGGCAACGCGCCGTTGCCTGCGGTAATCCCAACTGCCCCATCCGTTTATGATATCGATATCAATAAATACAGCCTTGCCATTACCGGAATCGTCAATTATCCCCAGTCGCTGTCTTACGCCCAGATCCAGTCATATCCATCGGTGACGGAAAAACTGGAGATCATTTGCCCGGATACGGAAGATGAATGGGATGAATGGACAGGCGTACCGGTAGCTACTTTATTTCAGGAAACCGGCCTCACACCGGGAGCAAGTGAAGTGGTCTTTACCGGTGCGGACGGCTATTATAAACAATTGCCGCTCGAATTCGTTTTGCAGAATCATATCTTTCTCGCTTACCAGATGAACGGCCAGGCATTGCCGCGCGACCGGGGTTATCCTTTGCGCCTGGTCGTTCCCGGGAATGACGGCGCNNATTCGGCAGTTGAGCCGTAATATCCCCGCCGCCGGTAGCAGACTCTGTTCCTGCCTGCTGGTGAAAGTAAAAGACATCTCAAAACCAGCCAACCAAAAGCCACTGTAAACTCGGCGATAAATTCAAAACTGAAAGCTGGAATAGAATATTTGTT
>PMMG01000018.1 GCA_003162335.1 Dehalococcoidia bacterium | reverse complement strand
ACAAGAAACTTCAACACGATGAATCAACTGGTTGAACTGGCAAAATAACGAAGAAAACACTCAGCGTAACGCTATCAGCACTAAGCGTTCCGTTGCCGGTTAAAAGTTAAGTATTGTGAGTACTGAAAACCGGGCTTACTGTTGGTTCAGGACTTNNAACCAGGCATACTGATGGCGGATAAAACGGTGGGTGCCGGTCTTGATCTTATAAACTGCTTCTTCCAGGGTAGTGCCGCCCTGCAGATATTGGATAATCTCGCGGTATCCGATGCTGGACAGCGCGGGCAGGTCCGGGGTGAAACCCAGTTGCAGTAAGGCGCCGACTTCTTCCATAAAATCATGACTGATCATGTTGTCTATGCGTGCGTCGGCGCGGCGGTACAGTTCTTTACGGTCGGCGGTGAGGCCAATGATTAACGTTTGAAAAGTAGGCGCCTGTTTTTGCTGCAGCTGCGAGAAAGTATTTTTGGAAAGTTTGTTGACCTCGAGGGCGCGAATGACACGCCGGACATTACGCGGGTCGATATTGTCCGCGGCGGCCGGATCAACCATTTTCAGTTCCTGAAAAAGCGCCTTCGCCTGCCCTTTTGCTACACGTTCTTCCAATCCCTTTCGGAAAGCTACATCGGGGGCTACTTTCGGCACGACCCAACCCTCCAGTACCGCCCAGACATAAAGTCCGCTGCCGCCAACCAGAAAAGGTATTTTGCCGCGTGCCTGAATATCTTTGATCGCGCCGTCTGCAAGATTCTGATATTCAGCCAGGCTGAATTCCTGATTTGGTTCTATTATGTCAACTAAATGATGTGTGACCGCGGCTGCCTCTTCCTTATCCGGTTTGGCCGTGCCGATTTCCATGTGGCGGTAGATCTGGCGGCTATCGGCGTTAATGATTTCACCGCGATGCCGGCGGGCAAGCTGAACGGCCAGCCTGGTTTTGCCGACGGCGGTAGGGCCGATAATAGCAATCAACTTGTCCATATTCTGATTAAATTCCAATATTCAAGCATCAAATTACAGCCAATAAACAAACTTCAAAGAAAATGACGGCAGTTGAAACTAAAAGAGTCCTTCAGCTGAAGGACTCTTTATATGAGCTGATTCTACTTATTAACTTGCGCGGTTTGTTTAACGATACTGGTAAAAGCATCCCCCTTGAGGCTGGCGCCGCCGACCAAACCGCCGTCGATTTCCGGCTGTTTCATCAGTTCAGCGATGTTATCCGCGGTGACGCTACCGCCGTAGAGGATGCGCAGGCTCTGGGCAAAACTATCGCCGTACATTTTAGCCACAACTTTTCTGACAATACCGATGATTTTATTGGCTTGCTCGCTGGTGGCTGCTTTGCCGGTGCCGATCGCCCAGACCGGTTCGTAGGCAATAATCAGGCTGGCAGAAGCCGGGATATCCTTGAGCGACCCTGTTACATGGTCGGTCACCACGGCTTCGGTTTGACCGGCATCGTACTGCGCCAAGCTTTCCCCGACACAAAGTATAGGTTTCAAATTGGCTTTGAGCGCCGCCAGCACTTTCTTATTAATGATTTCGTTTGTTTCACCGAAATACTGGCGGCGTTCGGAATGTCCCAGGATAACATATTCGCAGAGACCGGCCAGCATCAGTGGCGATACTTCACCGGTAAAAGCGCCTTTCTCCTCGAAGTACATATTCTGCGCTCCCAGTTTGATGGAACCGCCTTTGAGCGCTTCTTTTACTGCTGTCAACGAAATAAACGGCGGACAAACAACTTTTTCCACATTATTGACCGGATCCAGTAAAGGACGCATATCCCCGACCAGTTTAACCGCTTCGCTAACGGTGGTATTCATTTTCCAGTTACCGGCGATAATTGGTATACGCATGTTGTCTTTTCTCCCTAAATAAATTTTTGATATGTTAGTAATCAATTAAAATGTACCACAGAAAACAGGAAAAAGAAAAGGAGGGAAGCATTGAGGTTACTGTTTTGAGTTGTGAGTTATTTTGCAATGAGTTTTGGTTCTAGACAATTGGCAATTCCAGCGTTATTATTTTCTCATAACCTGCGAGGAGGAATTTAAATGGAATTAAAAGAAAAAATAAACGTGATGTATACGGATAACTACAGCCACAACATCCTTTCGCACTTCATTATGGACAGAGAGTACTGTGCGCAAGCCGATAACTTTATCAAGAAGACTTTGGTCAATGTTAATCCTTTGCCGCATGAAATCGCCTGCGATTGCCTGTTCTGGAAAACCAGGGAATTACCGATGCTAACGGTAAAAGGCGATCCGGTGGATACTACCCGTGGGCTGATTATTTATGAAGGGAAAAGCCTGGTGGAATTCGTGTTTAATTCCTCAAAATGTCATTATTCGGTGTGCAGCATGCATTCGCTGCACCGCATCGAGAGAACGGATTATTCGCTGATCGTTGTGACACAGAATGCCATCGTGCCGTGCGCGGAAATCACGATCTTCGGTAAATACCAGTTCAATTACCACTTGAGCATGGAAGGACACAAGGAAGTTGAGGAACTGGACAAATTCCTGGGGAAATTAAAGGAGCAGATGCTGAAGTAGAAGCGGTCAGTTATCAGCAATTAGCTTTCAGCTTTGTGGAATGATCTTTTATAGATTCCTGCCTACACGGGAAAGACAATTTTCTTCATCCAATAAGGGCTCAACGACCATCTTGAACTCCCTTAGCAGACTGCTGATAAAGTAAGCGCTAACAAATAGACAGCGGAAAAAACAGGTAAATCCCTCCTGACCTCTCCCGTTCGTGCCTCCGGGACCTAATGGCCTTTCGCGAAAGGGAGAGAAATGATTCATAACATCGAAATGAATGAAAAAAGGAACTAATTCAGCAGTTTCTTAAGGTAGAGTAGGGCTTTTGTGTTCTTTTATAGACCTTCTTTTTTATACTGTTCAGCCAGTTCGATGTAGATTTTGGGACTGTTCTGACTCCACCACAATTGATCTTCGGCAATCTGCCCTTTTATCCGGGCAGGAATACCGACCACGAAAGACTTCTCCGGAACTTTCATTTTTTCCGTGACGACGCAGCCGGCGGCAATAATCGCATAGTCGCCGATCTCCACGTCATGAAGCAAAGTGGAATTCATACCGATGACGACGTTATTGCCGATCCTGCGGGCATTACTGACCGCGCCGTGACCGACGATGACATTTTCACCAATGGTGACATCAGTAACAGGAGGAATAGACGGTGAGCCGGAATGGATAACACAATTGTCTTCTATCACACTATTACGGCCGACGGTTATTTTCCCGAGGTCGCCCCTGACTACTGCGCCGGGCCACACCGAACAGTGCTCGCCTAAAACTACATCACCGATTATATAAGCAGCCGCGCTGACAAAGGCCGATTCCGCGATCGTTGGGGTTTTGCCGTTAAAGCTTTTTATCATGTTTACCTCCGGTGTCACCGATAATACCAGTTTGTGCCGGGGCAGGTCAACCGGTGGCCGTGATTATAATTCTATTATTTCTTATTGATGGTAGATATAAATCTTCTATACTTCCGTAATTAATAAGCGATTTACCCATTTTATGAAGTAAATAGTACTAATTCCTTGACAATTATATCAGTCCAGAATAAACTGAGCTTAACGAAAACACAGTAATTTGCGTACCCTTTTTAACGTTAGCGGGATCTAATTCAATAGAAACCTTTGCGGAATAAAGATAAAGAAGGGATTCGCGATGACGGCAAGTAAAGAAAAAGTCAAACAAAAACGAACAACTTCCTCTCTGAAAAGAGCTGCGGCGGTTAGCATTAAACGTGTAAAAAAAACACCAGCAGACAAACTCCTGAATAACAAGACAATTAAAAACAAAGTTGATTATTTTGCTTCGTTCCCGGAATTGAACATCAACCCTATTCTGGAATTTGACCGTAAGGGAAAGCTTATATATCAAAATCCAGCCAGCGAGAAGTATTTTCCTGACCTGGCTCAGCTCGGGCTCAAACACCCATTTTTAGCGGATTGGGGAAAAATTACTAAAAAACTCCTGGCCGGTAATTTACTGCGCCCGCTGGTCATTCATATAAAGGTCGGCGATCTGTATTTTGAGCAGGCGTGCTTTGCGGTGGGGAAAAACCGGATACGGGTGTACGCCAGAAATATCACCAAGCGGAAAATCGCAGAACAGGCTCTGCAAACATCCGAACAGAATTTCCGCAACTCCATTGACAGTTCTTCGATGGGCATTTTGATCTCCGATGGACAAGGTCACATATTTTATGCCAATCAGGCATTATTGGAAATCTTCGGCTATAGAAATATCGCTGAAATAAATGCAAAACCGACGCGGGAATTTTACACTCCAGAATCAAAAGCAGAGGCAGTCAAACGTGTTAACAAACTGGCAAATGGTAAACCCATACCGGATAAAATTGAAGTCGACATCCTGAGCACGACCGGCACGATCCGGCATTTTGAGGTTTTCCACAAAGAAGTGATCTGGGACGGCAAACAGCGGCACCAGACGATCTATAACGACATCACAGAACGAAAGCAGTTAATAACCAAAATCTACGAACTGAATAACATTATGCAACTGGTGACAAACATCAACCAACTGATCGTCAAGATAGATGATGAGAAGGAACTGCTGCAAAAGGCATGCGACCAATTCGTTGAAAAACGGCAATATCTCCTGGCATGGGTGGGTGATATTCAGGAAAACTCGTATGATATCTCACCCAATGTCAAGGCCGGGGAGAAAGTCTCTTATTTATCCATGGTCAGAACAACATGGGATAACTCCCGCTGGGGGCAGGGACCGACCGGCATTGCGGTGAAAACCGGCAAACCCTGCGCGATGCAGGATCTTCTTAACAACCCGCACTACAAACCGTGGAAAGCCGCGGCGTTCAAGATGGGTTTCCGGGCTTCGGCAGCATTCCCGTTGACTATTGGGAATAAAACGACAGGCGTGCTGAATATCTACGCTGCATCAGAAAATGCATTTGATGAAAAAGAACTCACTCTGCTGACAGAACTAGCCGGGGATCTATCTCTGGGAATCGAAAAAATCCGCAGCAGAATGGAACAGCGGAAGCTGGCAGAGGTTCTACTGGAGAAAGAGAAACGCCTGGCAGAAGCCCAGGAAATGGCCCATCTGGGTTACTGGTACTGGGATTTGAAAACCGGCGCGGTCAACTGGTCGGATGAGGTATTTAAGATATTCCAGCTCAACCCGCAGAAATTCACCCCGCAAATAGACTCGATATTGGCTTTGTCCCCCTGGACGGAGGACCATCAACGCAACCAGGAGCTAATCAAACGCGCAACCGATTCTCATCAGCCAGGGTCCTACGAACAAAAATTCCTGCGTCCGGATAAAAGCATTGGCTATTATTATTCCAATTTTCAAGGTAATTACGATGCGGACGGCAATTTAATTTCAATTATCGGGACAATACTGGACATTACCGCACGTAAACAGGCGGAACAAGCACTGAAAGCCTCTGAACAAAACTTCCGCAATAGCATCGACAGTTCAATGATGGGTATCCGTATTATTGACGCGAAATGGAATACCCTTTACGTAAATCAGGTATTCCTGGATATCTTCGGCTACGCCAGTATCGATGAGGTCGGGCCAAATCCGTTACAAACCCATAACACGCCGGAAGAACAGGCCCTTTTTCTCCAGCGCATGGAAAAGCGAGCGCGGGGGGAAAAGGTTCCAGCTAATATCGAAGTAAATATCACACGGGATGACGGTAGTATCCGCAATTTACAGGTTTTCCTGAAGAAGGTATTCTGGGACGGCAAACAGCAACGGCAATTGATATATAACGATGTCACAGAGCGGAAGCAAGCCGAAAAAGCATGGAAAGCATCTGAGCTTAATTTCCGCAATTCCCTGGATAGCTCTTTGATGGGCATCCGTATTGTCACTGCCGACCGTAAAACCCTCTACGCCAATCAAGAATTTCTGAAAATATTCGGTTACGAAGATATTAATGAAATCGGGGCATATCCGTTACAGGATCATTACACTCCGGCAGAGCGCGCGCGTTTCCGCACGCGTGATGAACAACGATCACGCGGTGAACCGATCCCGGACAACCTGCAAGTTGAAATAATGGGGAAAGACGGCGCTATTCACTATATAGAAACTCATTCCAGCGAAGTGTTGTGGGACGGTAAACTGCAACATGAAGTTATTTACAAAGATGTCACCGAAAGCAAGCTGGCGCAGGAAGCCCTGAAGTTATCGGAGCAAAACTTCCGCAATTCGATGGATAGTTCATTCATGGGCATCCGCATCATCGATATTGAAGGGCATATTTTGTATTCAAATCACGCCTTTTTAGATATTTTCGGTTATAAAACCATAGATGAAGCCATAACAGATCCTCCACGTAAAAACTTTATACCTGCTTCATACGCAGATTTTCTCTCACGGGTAGAAAAAATAAAACGCGGTGAACCGGTACCGGACACAATGGAAGTGGATGTTATCCGTAAAGACGGCGCTCTCCGGCATTTACAACTTTTTTATAAGGATGTGTTCTGGAACGGCAAGCAGCAATATCAGACACTCTATTACGACCTTACCGAGCGTAAACAAGCAGAAAAAGCGCTAAAAGCATCGGAGGAGAAATACTCCGTGTTGATCGAACAAAGCTCCGATGGAATCGTGCTGCTGGATGGTTTTAGTATCATATTTGCCAACCAAAAAATAATTGAGATGTCCGGCTATTCGCAGAGTGAGATTATCGGTAAACAATTCATCGAACTGGTTGCTCCTGAATACCATGAATTGCTGATAAACAGTTACCAGCGGGTTCTAGCACCCGCTGAACCAAATACACTTGAACTGGGAATCATGAATAAAGATGATAAGAAAATAACGGCGGACACCAGAGCGCTGCCCATCATGTACAGAAACCGTCCTGCCACAATGGTGATTATCCGTGATGTTACCGACTGGAAAAAGGCGGAAGAAGCGTTAAAAGCATCCGAACAAAATTTCCGCAACTCGATGGACAATTCTATAATCGGCATCCGCATCTCCGATATCAATGAGACTAATTTATATGCAAACCAGGCATTGCTGGATATTTTCGGTTACAAAAACGCCGATGAGATTAAGGTAAATCCTCCGCAAAATTATTATTCGCCGCAAGCATATGCGGATTGGGTAGTACGCCATGAAAAACTCAAACGCGGAGAACCAATGCCGAAACAACTGGAAATTGATATCGTCCGTAAAGACGGCACAACACGGAATTTACAGGTTTCCCTGAACGAAGTGTTCTGGGACGGCAAGCAGCGGTACCAGACGCTGTATAACGATATCACAGAGCTGAAACTGGCAGAAAAAGCGCAGCGTGAGAGCGAAGCAAAATTCCGCATGATCGTGGAAAACACGCGCGATATGATTTTCACAATTAATCTGCGCAGAGAATACGTTTATGTATCACCCTCTTTCCATACGATGCTGGGCTACAAACCGGATGAGCTGGTCGGTAAACCGTTCATCTCGCTGGTGCACCCAGACGATGTCGCGATCATAGAAAAAGAGGTGCAACTCAGTACCATGTCCGGATATAAAAACAGCGGCGATGCCGAATACCGGATCCGTAATGCTGCCGGTGAGTGGCGCTGGATCGTTTCCCGCGGTACCAGGTTCTCAGATATTAGTGGCAATTTCCTGTATTTCATCGGTATCGCCAGGGACATCACAGAGCAGAAACAGGCAGAGCAGGAGAAAAGACGGCTGGAGGAGAAAGCACAAATCACCAGCAGATTGGCTGCGGTAGGTGAAATGGCTGCGGGCATTGCTCATGAAATCAATAATCCGCTGACCGGCGTCCTTGGTTTTGCCGAATTGATCATGGAAAAAGACGACATACCGGATGATATCAGGGAAAATCTGATGATGATCGCCGACGGCAGCCAGCGCGTGGCTAATATCGTAAAAAGGTTGCTCACTTTTGCCCGCCAGTCGAAACCGGTGAAAACCCTGGCAAATCTGAATGAACTGATCGAGACCACGCTCAAGCTAAGAGAATATGTATTAAAGACAAATAGCATCAATGTTGTCACCAGATTCGACCCTGAATTACCCTGGTCTGTGATCGACCCGGGGCAACTGCAGCAGGTATTCCTTAATCTGATCGTAAACGCCGAACAGGCTATGAAAAAAGCACACGGCAGGGGCACACTGACAATCACCACGGAAAAGCTGGATAATATGCTGCGCCTGTCATTCCAGGACGACGGCCCGGGTATTACCAAAGAAAATATGAGGCATGTTTTCGAGCCGTTCTTCACCACTAAAGCGCCCGGAGAGGGAACCGGTTTAGGATTAAGCCTTTCCCGGTCTATCGTATTGGAGCACGACGGCGAAATGAGCGTGGAAAGTGAAGTCGGGAAGGGCGCAACATTTATCGTTGAGCTGCCCATGGTGGAAGCCCTTTCGGCAGAGGAAGAAACCGCCACTCCGACGCCCGAGGTCAAACCGTTGGCAGCGCAAAACAATAAAATACTGGTTGTCGACGATGAACCTACTATCCGTGAGCTCCTTGAAAAAGTGCTGACTCGCATGGGACATAAAGTAGATGTTACTGCCGATGCCGGTACCGCCATGGATAAAATCTACGCGGGGGAAGCTTATGACTTGATTATCACAGATGTCAGAATGCCGGGAATGAACGGGATCGAGCTCTATTCACGTATTCTGGAAAAATCGCCGGAGATGAAAAACCGCACCATTTTCATTACTGGGGATGTTATGGGCATCGACATCAGAACGTTCCTGATACAGAATAAACTGCCCTATATTGCAAAACCTTTCGACATCGTGTTACTAAAAGAAAAAATCAACGCAATATTGGGAGAATCACCGGGAAATGATACAGCCACCCAATAAAAAACTTTGTTCATCAAGAGATGAGGCGAAATAAAGAGGCCGGGGAATCCCGGCCTCTTTTACTTGATGAATAGTGCCCTGTTAATAGTTTTCTGAATCAGGCGCCGTATTTATTGAGTTTGAGTGCATTTGCCATGGCCAGCGGCATAATTTGAGTGGCAGGAAAGATACCCAGCCCGCCGCCGAGACAACCGGACTCTGAAAACCCGGTACATTTATCAGGGCGGCAATATTGCCCATAGATCATCGTGGGGACAGTATGCCAGCTGTGTCCTTTGAGCATCGCAGGTGTCGAATGGTCGCCTGTAACAACGAGAACATCCGGTTTTAGACTTAATAAGTCGGGTAAAGCCTTGTCAACTTCTTCGATGAATCTGACCTTACGGTCGAAGTCACCGTCCTCTCCGGCCGCATCCAGCGCCTTGAAATGCAGGAAGAAGAAATTAAACTCATTATAGTGGTCTTTCACGGTTTTGATTTCATCGGCGAACGTGCTGCCGGTAGGCAGATTAGTCATGCCGACCAGTCTGGCCAGGCCGCGGTACATGGGGTAAGCGGCAACCACTGCAGGTTTTATTTTATAGATGGATTCCATGCTGAGTAATTCCGGTTTACGGGAGAAACCGCGCAGCAATAGCATGTTCGCAGGGTGTTTGTCGGCCAGAATCTTCTTTGCCCGTTCGATGAACTGGTTGGCGATATTGGCGGTCTTCATGGCGCCCGCGGTGATTGCGGTAACCGGTGTCGGCATCAGGTTTTCATGCTGCGGATCATTGTCCGTGACCGCATCGCGCAAGCCCGGCCCGCGGAAACAAATCAAGAAACGGTGGTCTTTCACCGGTGTGGTAATGATCTGAACATCGTCGATTTTCATTTCCAGTAATTTACAGAGTTCAGCATTCAGTTCGGTGGCGATCCTGCCTGCCCGGCGGTCAGTGATCACACCGTTTTTATCCACGGTGCAGAAATTGCCACGTGCGAGGACATCATCTTGTTCGATGGGGAAATCGATGCCGACTGCTTCCAATACACCACGGCCGATATTGACAGCTACCGGATCATAACCAAAAAGGGCGGTGTGTCCCGGCGCGCTGCCGGCAGTAATCCCGGCGCCGACAGGTTCACTTAAACCGCAGATGCTTTTCACCGCGAGTTTATCAAAATTCGGTTTACGGGCCGTCTCCAACTCCGTTTTTCCGGTTTCCGGTTTGGGCAAACCGCCGAGCCCATCCAGCACAAAGAGAATGATCTTGCTGCTTGTCGGCTGGGCTAACGCTCCGATCTGTGCCTGCGTGAACATTAATTACCTCTACTTTTTATTGGATAATGCTTCCACGCCGGGTAACACTTCACCGCTAAGGAAGCTCATCGAAGCGCCGCCGCCGGTGGAAACGAAGGTCATTTTATCGGCCAGCTTCATGTCATAGACCATATCGGCAGTAGAACCTCCGCCAATGACGGTAGATGCTTTCAAACCGGCAAGTAATTGTGCCATTGCCACACTGCCTTTGGCGAATTGCGGGATTTCATAAACACCCATCGGCCCATTCCAGAAAACAGTCTTGCATTTCTTTAAAACCACAGTAAACGCAGCTACGGTCTTCGGCCCGATATCGACGATTTTCATATCTTTGGGGACTTTATCAATATCAACTACTGCGTATGAACCTTTGTCACTGACATCGTTGGTAATAACGACATCCAGCGGCAGCATTAAATTGACTTTATTGGCTTTGGTCTTAGTGATCAAATCGGCTGCTGTCGCAATCCTGTCAGCTTCCAGAAGTGACAGTCCGATTTCATATCCTTCGGACTTGAGGAAGGTGGCCGCCATGCCGCCGCCGACCAGTATATAATCAACTTTGCTGATAATGTTTTCGATCAAGGCTACCTTATCGCTGACCTTGGCGCCGCCGAGCAGAGCCGCAAACGGATGCACAGGATTGGTCAGGATGCCGCCCAGATGTACCAGTTCCTTTTCCAGCAGGAAACCGGCAACTGCGGGCTGCAGATATTTTGTGACGCCAACGATGGAGGCATGCGCCCGGTGGGCGGTGCCAAAGGCATCGTTAACATAGACTTCAGCCAGGCTGGCGAGAGCTTTGGAAAAATCAGGACCGTTCTTCTCTTCTTCGGCGTGAAAGCGCAGATTTTCCAGCAGCAGTATATCGCCGCTTTTCATCGCTTTGACCGCGGCTTCAGCTTCAGGCCCCACGCAATCGCGGGTGGTCGCTACCGGTTTCTTGATCAATTCAGCTAATCTTATGGCTACCGGAGCCAGTCTGAATTTATCCTCCGGCGCTCCCTTCGGCCTGCCCAAATGGGAACACAGGATAACTTTGGCTTTGTGGTCTACCAGGTACTGAATGGTCGGCAGGCTGGCACGAATACGGCTATCATCGGTGATCACACCGGTATCCTCATTCATCGGGACATTAAAGTCCACCCTGACCAAAACGCGTTTGTCCTTGACATCGATGTCTCTGATTGTTAGTTTGTCCATTTCTCCTCTCCAAAATTTTTATGTTGTCTTTTTACCGGATGATCCGGTTAACGGAATTTGCAGCAATTAAAGATAAGACTGTTTTTACGATTCCCTGCGCATCTAAACCATATTTAGAACGTATAAATGCCTGACCGCCGTGCTCCACGAATACATCAGGCAAACCAACATTTCTTATTATAACATCCCCTAAATCAGCCTGTCTGATTGCGTCGGTAACATAATTTCCGAAGCCGCCGGAGAGCGTATTTTCTTCTACCGTCACAATACGTTTTATCCTCGTGGCCAGATCTACAACCATTTCGGTATCAACCGGTTTGACGAAACGGGCATTCACGACCGTCGCCTCAATCCCCTGCTGTGCTAATATTTCAGCAGCCTGCAACGAGGGAGCTACCATGGAACCGACAGCTAATATCGCTACATCATTGCCCTGGCGTAAAATTTCGCTTTTACCAATGGGCAATTCCCGGAAATCTTTATCCATCATGACGCCCAGACCTGCACTGCGCGGGTAACGCACGGCCATGATCTTGCCGGATTTCACGGCCGTGTACAACATATGCTGCAGTTCATTTTCGTCTTGCGGGGCGGCCACGATCATATTTGGAATCAGCGAAAGAAAGGAAAGATCGAAGATACCCTGATGTGTCTTGCCGTCGTCACCGACAATGCCGCCGCGGTCAACGGCAAATACCACCGGCAGTTCCTGCAGACAAACATCATGAATTATCTGGTCGAATGACCGTTGTAAAAAGGTCGAGTAAATGGCCAGCACCGGGATGTATCCCTGCGTGGATAGACCTGCAGCAAATGTCACCGCGTGCTGTTCGCAGATACCGACATCAAAAACCCGTTTGGGAAATTCTTCCTGCACTGCGCTTAAACAATTTCCTTCCGGCATCGCCGGCGTGACCACCACCAGTTTCGGGTTCTCACGAGCAAGCTTAAGCATGGTCTTTGCAAAAACATCGCTGTAGGTTGGTATCGATTTTTTATTCTTGTTGCCGTTCGTGCCTGCAATGCCGTGGAAATAAACAGAATCACCTTCCGCGGGCTGGTAACCATTACCCTTTGTCGTAACCACGTGCACCAGGATTGGTTTAGCGGTGTAACTGCGCGCCCGGTTAAGGGCAGTCTCCAGCTTCTTGAAATCATGCCCGTCAACCGGGCCGATATAACTGAAACCAAAACTTTCCCAAAACCGCGTCGGACGGGAGACATCTTTCAGCCAGCTTTCGATCTGCAAACCCATACTCCACACCTGTTTACCGAGCGGCATTCTGTTTAATAGCCGCTGACTTTTCTCTTTACTGACACGGTAACGGTGATCGAACCGGATACGGTCCAGTAAACGGGCAATCGCGCCGACTGTCGGAGAGATAGACATACCGTTATCATTCAATATCACTATCAGGCGTGAGCCGAGGTGCCCCGCCTGGTTTAATCCTTCGAGCGCCATACCGCCGGTAATCGCGCCGTCGCCAATTACCGCGATAACATGGTAATCATCACCGGCAAAATCACGGGCGACAGCTATACCTAACGCCGCAGAGATGGATGTACTGGAATGACCCGCGCCGAAAGTATCGTATTCACTCTCTTCGCGCGTAGTATAACCGGATATCCCGCCGTACTGGCGAAGAGAAGCAAACTCTTTATGCCGCCCGGTGACGATTTTGTGGGCATAAGCCTGGTGTCCGACATCCCAGATAATCTTGTCGCGGGGTGTATTAAAAACACGGTGCAGNNCGTTAGCTCGGCAGTGGTCAGCAGCTTCAGGTCGCCCGGTTTATCAATCCTGTCCAGTATTTTAGCCATAGTCGTGACTCCATAGTATGATTTTGACCTCCTAATGTCAAGGAGACACACTCTAAAATTGACTCACAGTCGTTGATTTTGATATACTGGCGGCAATGTCATCCATTGAATCCTGGTTTTTACATTTCATCAATTCCGTCTATCTGGCGATGCAGTGGCCAGGCGTGATTGCGCTGATGGCAATGGAAAGCGCTTGCTTTCCTTTACCCAGCGAAATTATCATGCCGTTAGCCGGTTGGATGTTAATTAAAGATGCCGGGCTTCCCATCACCTTCAATCTGGTAGCCGGGGTTATCGGCGCGCTGGGATGTACCATCGGTTCAATTGTTGCTTATTGGGTCGGCGCCAAAGGCGGACGGCCTTTTCTGAACAAATTTGGGAAATATATTCTGATCACACAGCATGACCTTGACAGAGCCGATGCCTGGTTTCACAAAAACGGAGATTGGGGGATCTTTGTCAGCCGCCTGATGCCGGTAGTGCGCACGTTTATCAGCCTGCCTGCCGGTATTGCCAAAATGCCCTTCGTCAAATTCCTGATTTACACCTTCGTCGGGTCTTTCATCTGGTGCACAGCGTTATCTTTTGCCGGTTACCTGCTCGGTGCAAACTGGGAAAAAATCAGATCCGTGATGCGCCCGTTCGACCCCGTCATCATCGGTCTGGCGGTCATCCTGCTCGGCTATTACATTTACCGGCATATCAAGCACAGCAGAACCCCTAAAGAATCCTGACCTGCCCACGCCGGCCTGCTAATAACGGAAAAGGAACACCACTATGGATGGAAAAGATATTAAAATAAAACACCTCGAAGAACACGCCGCGCAAAACGAAATGCGGCTGATTTTTGCCCACGTGCTGGAGATGGTGCTGCCCGAACCGGCTTTACATTTGTACGTCAGCCTGAACAAGGAAACCAATATGTTAACGATGGACGGACGGCAATATAACCTGAATAATTTCGACCGCATCATTGTCGTTGGCGGCGGCAAGGCGGCCAGGCGCACCGGCGCGGAACTGGTGAGAATATTGCGCGAACGGATCACCGCCGGTGTTCTGAATGTCTATAAAGACCAGGCTAAGGAACGAATTTTTGACCGGATCAAGCTGTTTGCTGCCGACCATCCCACACCCAATGAAGAAGGACATAAAGGCGCGCAGCAGATGATAGAACTATTGAAAAAAGCAGATGCGAAAACGCTGGTCATTGCCCTGATATCCGGCGGCGGTTCCTCGATGATGGCCATCCCCGCGGATAAAATCACGATTGAAGATTATAAAGAAATCAGTAAGCTTTTGATGAGCGTTCCGGCGACCATCGACCAGATCAACATCGTGCGTAAACACATTGATCTGTTAAAAGGCGGCCGGATGCGGAAATATGCCGCACAGGCCGGCGCATTTATTACGCTGGTGCTCTCCGATGTGCCGGTGACCAAGACCGGGATCGTAGATGACAGGTCAGCCATTGCTTCGGGCGCCACGGTCGGAGACGATTCTACTTTTCAGATGGCGAAAGATATCCTCACCGAATTCAAAATCTGGGACAAAGCGCCGCAATCGATCAAAGATTATATACAGGCCAATATCGGCAGCAAAGACAATGAAACCCTACCGAAAAGCTCTCCGCTTTTAGCAGACGACAAAAGCCAGTATGTGATGATCGCCAATAACGACCAGGCAATGGATGCCGCGGGGCAGAAAGCCAAAGAACTTGGTTATCAGGTGCACGCAGTGGGCTTGAGAACCGGCAGCACCGCGGATAAGATCAAAGCCGAAGTACAAATAGAACTGGAGAATATTTTCCGGGTTGTTAGTCCTGCATTACATGCCGGCGACCGGATCACATTGGGCAGCTTCTCGACGGACGGCATCGACGGCCATAGCGACCTGGCAGGCGCGATCGCGGATGTGGATACCTTAAAAACAGCGGAGGTCAAAGGGTTGGACTACAAAGGTTCCTTAGCCGCGTATGATTCCGCCACTTTCTTTACCAAACTCGGCATGGGGATCGAAACAGGCGCTACCGGCACGAACGTCGCAGATGTCATAGTGGTGCTGATCACCAATCCGGGTGAACCGCAGCGCAAAGAAGCTTTCATCTTCGGCGGCGAGGCTACGGTTAACGTTAATTTGCCCGCAGGACAGAGTCCCGGCCGCGGCGGCAGAAACACGCATATGGTGTTGCTGGCCGCGGAAAAGATCGCACGGTTAAATTAAGGACGGCACCATAATTAACCGAAATTTGCCTGGAGGCTGCAAATGTTTAAAAAAATCCATGTATTCCGTGTCATGCCCGGGCAAGAATTACTGACCGGTATAACGACCTATTGCAGGCAGAATAATGTGACATCCGGGGTAATTATCGGGATTATCGGGTCCGTCACGAAAATCAAACTTAATTATCTGTTAAAACTGCCCGGTGACTATAAAACCATCGAATATACCGGACCGCTGGAAATCGTCTGTGCACAAGGAACGGTGGCATTAAAAGAAGGAAATTTAATGCTGCATATCCACATGCAACTCTCCAGTCCGGAAATCAGCCACGGCGGACATGTGGTGGATGCAATGATCTTTTCTACGGCTGAGGTCACGATCGGGGAACTTGACTACCAGCTCAACCGCGCCCTGGATCAATATACCGGGCTGAATGAACTGATAAAATAACCACGACCGGTAAAGTGGGAAGCAGTTATTTGCGCAGATTTATAAATCACAGCGAAATGACTTGTTTTAAGATTGCTTTTATCGTAGAATTTATGTGTGCGCGACTTGTCCCAGTAGCTCAGCTGGATAGAGCGGCTGCCTTCTAAGCAGCGGGTCGTGGGTTCGAATCCCACCTGGGATACNNATCGTCATTTTTCGGCCAAAATCGCAAAATGATCCGCTGCCTGTATAATTTCGGAGGGAAAATATGCCAGAGTTTTTCACGCAAAACTGCCTTACTGTCATTCCACCAAAAAGCCGTGACTACGCCCTTGCTACTACCAACGGTATGATGCATTCGATCCTAAAACATACAGAAGGAAAAAGTGATCCAATGTGCAAATTTATTTCATGCCCCAAAGAAGCCAACCCAGCAGTACGCCCAATCCCATAAACAACAGGACTAGAGCTAACTCTAACAGATCTTCTTTATTAAACCGTCTCGGCATTTTTAGCTTCTTAACCTATGAAGAGTGATACTATTCTACCATTAAATATTTAACAAAGAAATAGTATGTAGGTAGATCGTTGGTGCTCGTTTAATGGCAAAATTCATAGGTAGGCTTTAAGGTGAGATTAAGGAATCCGTCAAGCGTGTAGAAGATTCGATTGATCAGCAGTGAGTATCGAAGCGAGGTAAGGCATCAGTAATATAGCGCCGTGATTTTACTGCAGGCGACAGTTCCAAACCTAACATTTATAAATGTTCAACAGTACGTGCCCAAAGATACGTATATCTACTTTTCTCGGACATCATCATCCATCTGNNGAGTATCCCTATAAATAGATTACATAATTTCCAAGAATAAGCACATCAGCCGTTTGGCTGATTTTTAGGTACTATGAGTATTAATCTGTGCAGACAGACATGCTCAACCGCCCAGAGAAAGTAAAGTGTCGAGGTATAACAATCGGGTATGAGTTTTTTTCCACAAGATTAAGCAGTACATCATTCAGACATTGAAGATAAATATTTTCAGCTCTGATACGAGCCTAACTAAACCTTCAACTAGAACATAATACCTTCCCTTTGCCCATTATATAGTTTATCCTTATTGAATTGGCGAATATATTTAAATATAGTCACTGAGTCGGGTGAACACAGGAGGAGCAAAATGGTAAATCAAGAGTATCATAAAGGCTCGTTTTGCGTGTATACTTCCGTATTCTGCCAGGAGGGGTATTGCTCTGAATGTGAGGTTTACAGAAAAAGATCAGCGGCGGTTAGTTCCATAGACCGAAACGATGGTGTGAAATCACAAAAAAGACGTCAGACAGTTTTAGTTCACTAATTAAGTCCTTATGTTAATTACGATTACTGAGGCGTTCAATGAACACTTTCTGATCATCCGGCGATAAAGTTAAAAATGCCCGGTAAACATTATCGATGGCTGGGTTTGTAACATCTATATTATTTACCGCCTGTACATCAGTCGAATCAAACGCTTTCAGTCGTTTTGGAGAATTCGATCGATAAAATGGAAGGATAATACATTATGGCGGTTTAAGAATATATCCTCTTATAACTGATTAATCGTAATTATCTTCTTCA
>PMMG01000080.1 GCA_003162335.1 Dehalococcoidia bacterium | reverse complement strand
GTTAAATCCCTCTTAAAGGTCAAAGCCTATAATGACTTAATGCAAAATTACCAAAAGGAATTGGAATCGGAGGTAACTGCTAGAACTGAAGAATTGAAAAAAGCCACAGAAAAAATAAAGACAGCTTCGCTGGACACAATCTTCAGACTCGCCACGGCTTCCGAATACAAAGACAAAGATACGGGCGTACACATTAAACGGATGAGCCTTTATTGCGCCGCTATTGCCCGCTGCATGGGACTGGATGAGGGTACCAGCACCGCTATTCTTCATGCCGCGCCAATGCATGACATAGGCAAAATCGGGATACCTGACAGTATTCTGGCTAAAACGGGCTATTTAAGCAGCGCTGAACGCGAAATAATGAAACAGCATACGATCATCGGCGCTAAAATCCTCGAAGGTTCAGACTCGGAATTTATCAGACTCGGGAGAACCATTGCACTTTCGCACCATGAAAAATGGGACGGAAGCGGCTATCCGAATGGCCTGAAAGGACAAGATATTCCCTTTGCCGGCCGTCTTGCTGCCATAGCCGATGTCTTTGATGCCCTTACTTCCAGCCGGTCGTATAAAGAGCCTTTTTCTCTTGAAAAATCTCTTAACGTCATCCGGCGATGGAGGGAAACCGCTTTTGATCCTGATATAGTGGACGCTTTTTTTACGATACAGCCGCAGATTATCGAAATCAAAGAACAATGCTGTATGGCTATTCCTCTTTCTAGCGGTACGTTCTGAAGAACAAATAATGCTGATTCCGGACAAGCAATCATTATCCGGTCCAATTTATATCGCTCTGTATTTCAGATTTGCGTTAAATACTATCACGACACCGAAATTTGTCACTTTCCATTAATCCTACTCCCGTTCGTGGCGCCGGGACTGTAAGCATGAGATGGAGGACAAAAAAAGGGTATAAAAAAAGCTTCCCAAATTTATCCTTGTGTCACATGTACTAAGAAAAATGCTGACTTATTTACGTCTTCGTTTTGTTCCATACCCACCACCGCCGAAAATAACGCTGACGCCGAGGATAAAACCGAAGTTATACCAGTTGCCGCTATTGTGCACTTCATAAATGTTAACGTTCTTTGTAAATAGCGAAATGATAAAAGTGACCGGTGAAATAATGCCGTGCCAGAGACCTGACCAGAAACCGTAGGTTTTTCCGGCAGCATCGACTACGCCTGCTGCAGGGTTAGGGCCGGCAACGCAACTGACAAGCAACAGCAGGGATATAACAGCTAATACAACAAATACCATTAACCAGTGTTTCTTCATGACTGTCTTCCTCCGAGATTATTTTTTATTTGATCCTTTCCAGGAGTCTTTAGTTCCTGATTCTGCGACACGTCAGCTATTACAGGTTAATTATTACCGCGCACGTTTTTCATTACGTACCGGCTATCAGGCCGGTTTTAATTCGGGATCACCAGATTTGCCAGAATATTGCGCACTGCTATTTAGTGCCAGTGATGCCTGCCGCCGACAGCCGCGATCGGCGCTACAGCCAACCACAACGTAATTGTCACCAGCATGGACTGCGCATAATTCAGATATATCAATCCTAATTGCGGCGCGATCCAGCGCCACATGAACATGAATATCAAGGCGCTGATAAAGAAACCGGGGATAGCAGCTAGAATTCTAAAGTAACCCATCATACCCTCCTTCGGGGAAAATTCCAAATACGAATAACCAAAATCCAAAATAATATCACAACTAAAAACTAAGTGGTGTTAACTTACTCCGTATACACACGGAATTTTTCCGCACTGCCGTCAACGTTTACCTCGAGGTCATTGAGGGCTTGGATTAATTCCTCGATGTTTTCCGGTTTCATATTGCGCAAATCGAACATGATCCCGCGGTTTTTCAATTTTTCGTCCATCTGATTGTAGGCTTCAGGCGGAATCAAAGAAGCCAGTTTCACGCCGGCACGGATCAAAGCCACCGGAACGCGGACATTGACATGCACCGGTCCATTATCACAACCGTGTTCCCAGCTGTGTTCGGTATCTACAATCACCCGCAGATATTTGGGCGCGGGTTTTGGTATTTTTATGCCGCTATCGGAAGCGTCGCCGGAGGGTTGTATCAGGCTCAGGAGACGGTAGGCCTCGTCGGCGGTAATCTTCTTATCTGCAACCATTTCCAGTATTTTCTTTTGATTTTCAGTCATTTCAGTGCTCCCATCAGTTTACACAAACAATATTTCGACCTTTTCACTTGTCTTAACGACATCCACTTTCAATCCGCGCAGCGCGCACAATATGTTATAAAGCCGCGGCCCCAGCTGCAACATGAATTCACCCCAGCCGAAAGGAAAAGCGATGATCAGCAAGAGAATAAAGAGGGGCAACAATGCCAACAACAATACAGCCAGTATCAACCATGCCAAAAACAGAGGCAGCCAAACACCGAAATGATGTTCTTCGTTATGAATTCGCACGTGCAACAGGCAAGGCGGTATGCTCATTTTTGTAACCTCTCTATCGCTTCGTTAACCGTGATTTCGCCGCGCGCCAGTTTATCTAAAACATCTTCCTGCACCGGCATTGGCATATTTTCCACGAATTCAAACTTCCCGGCGATACGGGTCAATCGATTTTTAACCGTGGGATAACTGATGCCGAAAACGCGCTCCATTTCCTTGATGGAGCCGTCACAGCGGATAAAGGCCATGACAAACACCTGGTCTTCCGCCGAAAGCCTGGCCAGCGTTGGCAGATCAAAGTCACCCTCGATCTTAATGCCGCTGTCCACAAGGCGGACTCTCTCTACGGCGATAGGTGCGCCGCGGGTCAATTTAGTCAGCTCCTGCCAGTCTTTAGGCATTTTGCCACTCCTTAATATTATCTAAACGTTTATCCGGTGTTTATTAATTTTTACAATGTGTAACTTAACTTTATTAATATATATTACGTAAGTCTATTAATTTTGTCAAATACTCAATTAAAATATTCAATAACCAAAATCCAAATAAATTTAAAGATATTAAACTTAAAATGGAAAAATTCCGACTATTGCGAAAGGCTGTCCGAAAATAGATTATAGAAAATATTTTTATGGATTCCTCCCGCACTTCCTNNCGACAATCCAGGAAATTTCGGACGATCTCGCGGCCATCTCTGAGCAAAAATGAATTCGGGTCTGCAGAGAAGACCATTTCTTAATTTCGTTTTTAATTACTTTCACCCGGTGGCAATGATGACCGTGAGATCGCTGCGTCTCTTTGTTCCTCGCGATGGGTTTTAGTATTGCTTTTTGTAAGAAATATTTAAGAACGATGACCTTCCCCAATTTTTTTACAAACTTTTAAGCCTCCGGCATATCTACGAAAAGACAGTTTCGCCCTGCAGTGCTACAATTGATAATAAGAGGGCGAAAAAGACGCTTCTCGGTTT
This sequence comes from Dehalococcoidia bacterium, assembly GCA_003162335.1. Classification (GTDB taxonomy): domain Bacteria; phylum Chloroflexota; class Dehalococcoidia; order Dehalococcoidales; family Fen-1064; genus Fen-1064. The sequence goes on along the minus strand of PMMG01000080.1, from coordinate 16,318 downwards.
GACACTGCCTGATAATAGAGCTAAAATCTAGTTTGTTGCTGGTGGTTGAGCGGAGGCTTAAACATGATAGAAATGGTTGTTGATAGCATTCGTGTGAGTCTGATGAATTATCAGCGTGTGGTAATTCTGAAAGAAAAAGAGACGAGCCGCTATCTTCCGATATGGATCGGCGCTGCTGAAGCAGATGCCATCGCAGTCAAATTACAGGGCACGTCCGTGCTGAGACCGCTGACGCATGATCTGATGCAATCCGTCATTGATGCGCTGGGCGGCCAGGTGCTTTCCATTATCATCAACGATCTGCAGAAAGATGTATTTTTTGCGAAAATCATTCTCAATAGAAACGGCGAGCAGGTGGAAATAGATTCCCGGCCGAGTGATGCCATCGCTTTAGCCGTCAGAGTGCAGGCGCCCATTTACGCTGAGGAAGATGTACTGAACAGAGGCGGCGTCTGGCTGGATAAAGAGACCGGAAAACCCGTCGCCGACGAAAACGAACCGGCCGCTACTCAGGAAGGAAAGCAGGTTATCGACGAAGAAATGAAGAAAAAAGCCTCGGCTTTTTACGATTATATCAATAAAATAGACCTGGACGACTTCGGCAAACGGAAATCATAGCAAAAATAAAATAAACAGGTAGTGCTGATTATGGAAGAACGCACGGTCAAAAAACTGATGACCTCGCTGAAATGCACCAGCTGCGGCCATAATTACCAGATGGACGACGTCAAAGTCCTGGGCAACCATCAAGACCTTTATTTCCTGCAAGTAACCTGTTCCTCCTGTCACAGTCAATTCCTGATCACCGCTACGATTAACACCAGTGATAATACTCAAATCATTTCAGACCTCACCGACGCCGAATTCGTCAAATTCCAGGATTCCCGTTCCCCTTCCGCCAACGATGTTCTGGACATGCACTCTTTCCTTAAAGAATTCGATGGCGATTTCTCCGGAATTTTCGGTTACAGAAAAGTTTAGTTTTTCTTTTAATTGTTACTTAAGTTTTACTTGAGATTCCTCCTGTAATCCGAGCCTGCATTGCCAACGCAAATATACGTAATAAACACGTAATAATTAATTCGGAGACATCGATTGAACTTTGAAAGGATATTTGGTATCCTCTAATACAGTATGCGTTACCCATGGTTATCGATGCTGTCGTTGTTCGGGATGGGTTTTTACATCGCCATCGCTATCGTCGCGGGTATCTGGGGCGGACACTGGTTAGATGAAAAACTTAATACCAACCCACTCTGGCTGATTATCGGATTGATGCTGGGCATTGCAGTGGCGGTACTTGGCGTATATAATATGCTAAAACCATTTATCGCCAGCGTTAACAAAGCGGATAGTAATAAGAAAGACAAGGATAATCGATAGTGGCAGAACAAAAACCTGTTAAAAAGATCGGTTGCGGCTTTCTCGGATGTGCGATACCTTTAGCTACTTTTATTATTTTATTAGTTGTTATTATCCCCGTCTCTATTTTTGGTATTACTTACGGCGCCTTTGGGAAGAAAATTATCGAGGCTCCGAAAGTTGAGCTACCGGCAGCTCCCATTTTTCACATCGGTAGTGGCCAACCTGTAATGTTTTTAGGTGGGCAAATATATCCGTTCCCCGTGACAAATACAATGATCACTACCTGGATAACAGTACTGATCCTGATACTGATCGCCGTATTGGTTACACGTAAGTCTAAACTGATTCCCGGCAGATTACAGGGAGCAGTAGAGGCGATCATCGAATGGATGTACAACTTCTGTAAAGATGTGGCGGGTGCGGAGAACGGCCGCCGGTTCTTCCCCTTTGTGACGACAATCTTCCTCTTTGTCCTGGTGAATGCACTGATGAACCTTATCCCGGGTTTTGGTTCGATCCTCTATCATGGCGCAGGCGGAGATGTGCCATTATTGAGGGGCGCGAATACGGATATCAATACCGCTCTGGCGCTGGCAATTCTGGCTTTTATTTTCATTGAGTTCTGGGGCTTCAAGAACCACAAATTCGGTTACCTGAAAAAGTTCTTTAACTTCGGCCGCGGCTTCAAGGGTTGGGGTCAATTATTTACCGGAAAAATCAAATCCGGAATCGGTAATATTCTATTCGGCGCCATCGATACATTTGTGGGAATACTGGAATTATTCAGCGAACTTATTCGCATCGTCAGTTTTACATTCCGTCTATTCGGCAATATGACCGGCGGCGAAATATTAATTCTGATCCTGTTCTTCCTGCTGGGATTTGGCGGATTCGGGTTTATTCAACTGGGCTATGCTTTTGAAATGCTGGTAGGCGTAGTACAGGCTTTGATATTCAGTGGTTTGACGCTGGTATTTGCCACAATGGCCGCAGAATCTCACGAGGAAGAAGGACATTAGGTCAATAGAATAATACTAAGAAGTTATAAACACCTGAAGGAGGGTGGATAATGGATGCGTTTACTTGGAGACTACTTGCCGCCGGCCTGGCCATGGGTTTAGGCGCCATCGGCCCCGGTATCGGCGTCGGTCTGGTTGGTCTGGGCGCCTTGAACGCGCTGGGACGTAACCCGGAAGCCCGAGGCCAGATCATGACCTACATGATTTTAGCTATCGCCATGGCTGAAGCCGTCGCCATTTATGCGCTGGTTGTGGCCATTCTTTTAATCTTCGTAACAACAAAATAACGGACCAGTCAGGAGGAAAAATATGTCAGGACTTGGCATAAATGCGCCAACGCTTATAGCGCAAATTGTCGCCTTTATTATCCTGCTGCTGGTGATGTATTTCTTTGCTTATAAACCCGTGTTGAAGATGCTGGATGAACGTTCACGCAAGATCAAGGACAGCATGGAAGAAGTGCAAAAGGTAAAGGACCAGGCAGCACAGACCGAGGAAGAATTTAAGAAGAAGATCGAAGCCGCCAGCAAAGAGGGACAGGAAGTAATTGCCCGTGCGATGCGTACCGGCGAAGATGCCCGGCAGCGGGCGCAACTGGAAGCGAAACAGGAAGCCCAGGGACTGGTGGAAAAAGCCCGCGTAGAGATCGAACGTGAGCGGAACGAGACCATCGGCGAACTGCGGCAGGANNGGCAGGAATTCGCAGACCTGACCATTGTCGCGGCGGAAAAGGTGATCGGCAAATCACTGGATAAAGAAGCCCACCGCGAGATTATCGATAAAGTACTGGATGAAAGCGCAACCCTGAAGAATAAATAGACAGCGGGAAGATAAAATGACCGTTAACGCATACGCCAGACGCTATTCCCAGGCAATATTCAGGATGGCGCTGGAACAGAAAGATTTAAACCGGTGGCAATCGGACCTGCGCAAGGTTGCCATGATCATGAAAGATACCGCTTTGGCGTCTTTAATTTCGAATCCCCGGATCTCCGGTGAGGAAAAATCACAGAACCTGAAACAGCGCCTGGGCGACATCAATCCGCTGGCAATCAAACTGGTTTTGTTACTGGCCGCCAAAGACAAATTAGCGGTGATCGACGATATTGCCGAAGAATATCAGGCGCTGGTGGATAACTACCGCGGGATCGAGGGCACCGAAATTGCGGAAGTCACAACGGCAGTACCGCTGGACGCGGATTATCAGTTGAAAATAGCGCAGCGCATCACGGAGATCGTCGGCAAGCCGGTGTTACTGAGGCCAAAAGTGGACCCGGCGATTATCGGCGGAATTATTATCCGGGTGGGCGATAAATTGATTGACGGCAGCATCCGCAGCAAACTGGCGGCTCTGAAGAAAGANNGCGGGAAATCGATAAATTCGGCACTTCCCTGGCGATGTATGACGTCGGAGTGGTGGCAGAAATCGGCGACGGTATTGCCAGAATTAACGGCTTGGCCTCCGCTAAATATAACGAACTTTTACAATTTCCGAATGACATCATCGGTATTGCCATGAACCTGGAAGAAGACAGTGTTGCCGCCATTATCCTCGGTGATTACGCCACAATCAAAGAAGGCGACGAAGTGCGCTGCACCGGCAGAATTGCAGAAGTGCCCGTCGGCGCAGCCCTGATCGGACGCGTCGTCGACTCGCTGGGACGTCCCCTCGACGGCAAGGGACCGATCAAAACGGACAAAACCCTGCCGCTGGAAAGAATCGCCCCGGATGTCACCAAACGTAAATCAGTCAATACCCCGGTGCAAACCGGTATTAAAGCAATAGACAGCCTGATCCCACTCGGCAGAGGCCAGCGTGAATTGATCATCGGCGACCGTTCCACAGGTAAAACCGCGATCGCGCTGGATACAATCATCAACCAGAAAGGCGGCGANNGGCGCCATGGCGCATACCATCGTAGTAGCCGCTAATGCCGCCGATTCAGCCGCTTTACAATATCTGGCGCCTTACGCCGGCTGCGCGATGGGTGAGGAATTCATGGAACACGGCAAAGACGCGCTGGTGGTTTATGACGACCTTTCCAAACATGCCTGGGCATACCGCCAGATTTCACTGCTGTTACGCCGCCCACCGGGCCGTGAAGCTTATCCGGGCGATGTTTTTTACCTGCACAGCCGTCTGCTGGAAAGAGCAGCCAGATTGAACGATGCCGCCGGAGGCGGGTCATTAACCGCGCTGCCGGTCATCGAAACACAGGCCGGCGATATGTCTGCGTATATTCCGACCAACGTTATTTCCATCACCGACGGCCAGATGTACATGGAAAGCGACTTGTTTAACGCCGGTGTCCGTCCCGCCCTGAATGTCGGTCTGTCCGTCTCCCGCGTCGGCAGTTCGGCACAGACCAAGGCCATCCGCAAAGTGGCCGGGAGATTAAAGCTGGAACTGGCACAGTATCGCGAACTGGCGGCTTTCGCGCAGTTCGGCACCACGGAACTGGACAAAGCCACGCGTTCCCAACTGGAACGCGGGCAGCGGATCACGGAAATCCTGAAGCAGCCGCTGTACCAGCCGGTAGCGATGGAAAAACAGGTGATGATCCTGTTTGGCGCCATTAACGGTCTATTGGACGATGTGCCGATGGCCAGGATGCGCGAATTTGAAGCCGGTTTATATAAATTCATGGATGCCGGCCATCCGGAAATCGGGAATTCTATCGCCCGCGAAAAAGATATCAATGATGCTACCTCAGAAGCGCTCAAAGGGGCGATCAAAGAATATAAACAGGGTTTCAAATAGTGAATAACGGAGCTTATAAAAACTCCCGTTTAAGATGATAAATAATGGCAAACATTCGTTTAATCCGTCGCAGAATACGGGGTGTGCAGAGCATCTCCAAAATCACCAGGGCAATGGAGATGATCGCCACTTCCAAGATGCGCCGTGCACAGGAAGCCGGCACGGCTGGGCGTCCTTATGACCAGAAAATCCGGCAGGTCATTGCTGACCTGGCAATGATCCCGCAGACCGGGGAGTTACACCCTTTACTGCGCCGCCGCGAGGTCAAGAAAATCGCCATCGTGCATGTTTCCCCGGACAGGGGATTGTGCGGCGGTTTGATCACCAACCTCAACCGTAAAGCGGGCAATTTTATCCTGGGACAAAAGACCCAGGTAACGACAGTCAATGTCGGACGCAAAGGTATTGATTTCATGCGCCGGACCGGGAGGGAGATGCGCGCGGAGTTCAGCCAGCTGGGAGACCGTCCAAGCCTGCTCGATACACTGGCAGTTTCCCGCATCATCATTGACGACTATACCAGCGGTCTTGTGGATGAAGTTTATGTGTCTTACACCAAATTTATAACCACAATGGTACAGACACCGGTAATCGAGAAACTGCTGCCGATCGAACCGCCGGTTTCGACACAGCCGAAAAATACCGACTTCGACTACGAACCGACGCCGGAAGATGTGCTGGGCGCATTACTGCCGCGGTTTATTGAAATGGAAATTTATCACGCCATCCTGGAATCGATCGCCAGCGAGCAATCCGCCCGCATGGTGGCCATGCGCAGCGCCACGGACAACGCAGCCGAACTGATCCAGGATTTCACATTGATGTACAATAAGGCCCGCCAGGAAGCAATCACCACGGAGCTGCTCGATATCAGCGGCGGAGCCGCCGCCCTATCCAGAAATTAACGGGGTTTGAGGGAAGACGGAGGTTTTTATGGCTAAAGGTAAGATAGTACAAATCATCGGTACAGTCATCGATGTTGAGTTTCCGCCCGATGAATTGCCGAAGATGTTTAACGCCCTGGAGATCGACACCGCCAATGGAAAACTGGTGCTGGAAGTACAGGGACACATTGGTAATAACTGGATCAGATGTCTTTCCATGGCCCCTACCGAAGGCTTAGCACGCGGCACTGAAGTCAACGACACCGGACTGCCGATCACGGTTCCGGTCGGACGCGGCTGCCTGGGCAGATTGTTCGATGTTACCGGCACGGCCATCGATAGTGCCGGCGCGGTAAAAGCAACGGACAACTGGTCCATCCATCGTGCTCCGCCTTCATTTGTGGAGCAGGAAACCGCTCCGCAGCTGCTGGAGACCGGTTTAAAAGTTATCGATTTAGTGGCGCCTTTTTCCAAGGGCGGCAAGGTCGGCGCATACGGCGGCGCGGGTGTCGGCAAAACTGTGGTCATCCAGGAACTTATCCGCAATATCGCTACCGAACACGGCGGTTTCTCTGTTTTTGCCGGCGTCGGGGAGCGTTCGCGTGAAGGCAACGACCTGTGGAATGAAATGAAAGCCTCCGGCGTCATCGATAAAACCGTAATGGTCTTCGGACAAATGAACGAGCCTCCAGCCGTCCGTTTCCGCATCGGGTTGACGGGTTTGACGATGGCCGAATTTTTCAGGGACGAAGAAGGACAGGATGTGCTCCTGTTCATCGATAACATTTACCGCTACACGCTGGCCGGTATGGAAGTTTCCGCGCTATTGGGACGTATGCCGTCCGCCGTGGGTTACCAGCCGACGCTGGCCACAGAAATGGGCGAACTGCAGGAACGCATCACCTCCACTAAGCGGGGTTCCATCACCTCTTTCCAGGCCATTTACGTCCCGGCTGACGACTATACCGACCCGGGCGTGGTTACCAGCTTCGGCCACCTCGATGCCGTCATCGCGCTGGAACGTTCCATTGCCGAGCAGGGTCTGTATCCCGCCGTCGACCCGCTGACCTCTACGTCACGCGTGCTCGACCCGGCAATCGTCGGACAGGACCACTACAATGTTGCGCTGCAGGTGCAGCGCGTACTGCAGCGTTATAAAGATTTACAGGACGTTATTGCAATTCTCGGTATCGAAGAATTAAGCGAAGACGATAAGGTAACCGTCGCCCGCGCGCGCAAGATCCAGAGATTCCTCTCGCAGCCGATGTTCGTGGCTGAAGCCTACACCGGACGCGCCGGTAGATATGTGCCGCGCGAAGAGACCGTGCGCGGTTTTAAAGAAATTCTGGAAGGCAAACATGACGCACTGCCGGAACAGGCCTTCTTCATGCAAGGGACGATCGATGACGTGGTCGCGGAAGCGGCCAAGATGGGAGCAGCAGCATAATGACGATCAAGGTTGATATCGTCACCGCCGAACGGCTGGTCTTCTCCGAAGACGCCGACATTGTAATGGTGCCCGGCGTCGATGGCGAACTGGGCATCCTGCCGCACCATGCCCCGATCATGACGATGATCAAACCNNGCCGATGCGGCGGAACGCGCCGATGAGATCGACATTGCCCGCGCCGAAGCCGCCAAGAAACGCGCGGAAGAACATTTAACCAACCGCACTGCAGAAACCGACAGCGCCAACGCCGAAGCCTCCTTGCGCCGCGCACTGGCCCGTCTCAAAGTCGCCGAAAAGAGACGCACCCACAAGCCAAGGATTTAAAGGTTTTTGGTTTTTTAACCTTTACCTTTTCTATTTTCGGCCAATCTATAAATCTATCCAAAATCAATGTAAGTCCTTTATCTGAAAAGTTCTCCCCCCAACCATATAGTATTGTTCCGCTTTAGATTGATTCGAATTTACGCCTCTCCGCAGAGACCAAACCCCGATTAGCCGACCGCTGAAAGCTATTAGTTTTTTTCAAAACGTCATAACATTGTAACTTTTTTCGTGTTGTTTTTATCCTTTTGCAATATTCTGAGTTGTAAAATTTAGCAATAAATCGAGGTGTAATCATGGCTGTTCCGATGGATGGTATCAGGGCAATTCACAACGCATTCCGCAAAGATCTGGCGGCAATGGATGCTGCTGCTTATACAGCAACACGAATGGGCAGTAGCCCTGATATGGTTTTAAAGCGTTACAAGTTCTTCAACGAGATACTGGTGTGGCATGCCAGCGGCGAAGAAGAGCAGGTATTTCCCGCAGTCGAAAAAGTAGCCCCGCTGGTGGCGGAAGCTTATGAAAGAGACCACCGCGGTCTCGACAGCACATATGCTGCACTGGATAAAGCGGTGATGAGCAAGGATAAATTGGACATCGCCCGCGCAATCGCGATCTTTAATTTCCACCTGCAATTTCATCTAAACAAGGAAGAAGCGCACCTATACCGGGTCTTCAACGAAAGGATACCATTGCCCGAGCAGGGTATGATCATCGGTAAAATGGCGCAGAAAATTCCACAGCAGCGCTTTCCAGAAGTTGTGGCTTGGCTTTACCCCTTAATCGGGAACGACGACCGGGAAAACATGACCAGGATCTGGCAGCAAGCCTTGCCTAAGCCGGTGTTTGCCGGAGCGGCGAATCTGATACACTCAGCAATCGGCGATGATTGGAATGAACTAACGCGCCGGATACCCGAAATAAAGTAAATCAAGCGGTTTATACAAAACTGCTATCTAATCGGCTGCCGAAACATGGCAGCCGAATTTTTTTATTCTTTCGCGGCAGGCCGACGGCGGGCAAACAATCTGACCAACCACGGACTGACAATCGAGATGGCGCCTTCCGGACAGGTTTCCTGGCAACAATAGCAGCGGATGCAGCGGTCATAATTATGCCTGGGCGGCTGGGTCTTGTTGCCTTTGTCCCAATCCACAGCCTTGGGCTCAACCGGACACATTCGGACGCAGGTCCCGCAGCGCGTACACTTGGTCTTATCGATCAACGGCCTTTGCGTGATCTGATTTTTTATAAAAGACATTGCCCGGCCGCTTTTACCCACAGGCGTCGGGGCGGTGCGGTTGACGTTAAAACTTTTATCGATGAAAGCTGCCAGCGGTTCGCCTACAATTTCGATGTTTTCCACATGGTAAGTTCCCAGCCCCGCTTTCTCGCCCAGTTTGGATGTCGGAACAACTTCCGGGCTAAGATCGATAATGCGGCAGGCGGTAGCATCCAGGGCGATGGGATCTGTAGAGAGCAGCAAGACATTCAATTGTTTCGGCTTGCCGCTGCGCGGACCGTTGCCTTCCATGGCCGTGATGCCGTCCATTACGTAAAGGCGTGGTTTGATCAACGTATTGATATCCACCAGCATCGCCGCAAAATCATAAGGGTCGGGGAGCTTGACATGATACTGGCCTTTTAGAAAACCGGGGACACACCCGAACTGGTTTTTCACCGCCCCGGTATAGCGCAGGAATCCGTGTGTTTTTAACTTGGGCAAACTGACCAGCCCGTCGTTATCCAGCACGCCGTTGGCGATGACAAAGTTTTTTACCAGCAGCGCATCTTTATGGCTGACCGGCCGGCCGAAATCGAAATCGGCTAAAATAAAACCAAGTTCATCCCCGACCTGTTTGAGACCGGACTTTTTTAAATTCGGTTCGGCGTTACCGAAGCTGGGAGAATCGCCGTAATAGACTATAGCGCCCGCTGATTTAAATAACTGCCCCACCGCTTTGAATACAGCAGGATGCGTTGTAACGCACTTTTCCGGGTCGGCGCCCAGCAGGATATTGGGTTTCAGAACAATTTTCTCGCCGGGCTTGACGAATTGAGAAACCCCGCCTAGCAGTTCAATACCCTTTTTTATACTTTGCAGCACCCCGTCATCGTTATAACTCGTACATTTAATTACGGCTACTCTGGACTTATTCATATTTTTCCTTCCCGTTCCCGCTACTTTTAATCATAACACAGCGGTGTTTGCTTCCGGCTTGACAACTATATCACGTCGTTGTATATTTTATTGTGATATAGAGGAGCGAATTAGAATGATGAGTCTGGAGCAAGCCCGCAGACGTTATCTGCCGATGAGCGAAACGATGTTTTATATTTTACTCTCGCTGAAACAGGAACGGCACGGTTACGGTATCATGCAGCATGTCAAAGAACTGACTGATGCCCGTATCATTTTGGGGGCCGGGACGGTTTATTCCAGCCTGGGGAAACTGGAGAGCGACGGCCTGATTGAAGCCGTGAAAGAAGAGGACCGGCGGAAGTTCTATATTATCACGCCGCTGGGGCGCGGCATTCTGCGTGAGGAAGCATTGCGCATCACGGAGCTGCACCGGAATTCGGAGGGACTGTTATGAAAGATAAAAAAATTGTGTGGTTTTCGGCTTTTCGCCACGTAGTGCCGGCCGATTATGAAAACTGGCTGGAAAAGATGGCCGCAGAGGGGTGGCAAACCGGCCGTTTCCGGCAGTGGAGTTCGATCTATTTGACTTTTACAAAGGGCGAGCCGAAGAAATACCGTTTTGTTTACGACCCCCAGGTTTCGCCGCGCAAGGATTACGTCACCACCTATGAGCAGTTCGGCTGGGAATACCTGGGCCGTATGGCGAGTGCGCATTTCTGGCGTATGGAATATTCGAACAAACGGCCGGAAGCCTTCAGTGATACTACCAGTATCGTGCAACGTAACCGCCGCACGATTTCAGCGGTATCAGTCGGCTTTTTTATCTTTATCGCGTTGGAAATTTTATATGCCGTCCTGTTGACCGTTTTTCGGGATTCATTATCTGCATCTGATAGAACACAATTGATTATTGCCGGGGCATTTTTCTTTATTTTGACGGTGACACTTGGTGCGGTAATGCTGGTTCTCCGGAAAAACGAGAAACGGTAAAGAAACCATTCTTCTGCAGTAAAAGGGCGTCATCAACAGAAAGTTTTGCCAGTTTTGGCTCAAACCATCGCGTTTTTCAGCGGCAGCCAATCCAGCACTCTGTTGATACCGGCGTCCCAGTACGCCCAGGAATGGTCGCCAGGCCCATCTTCAAAGGTCATTTCAATTCCCTGCGCTTGTGCGAATTCCTTTGATTTCAAGTACAGCGGATAACTCATGTCGTCTTTTCCCCAGCACTGATATAACAGCGGAATTTGCGTATTTTCATTCTTCATCTTTTTCATTAAGAAAAACAGATCGTTTTCGCTGCCTGCCACGCTGTCCAGATTTCCAAAAACACCTTCCAGGGTTTTCTTCATTGCCGGCTGCTGCCTGCCCATGGCAATCAGTTGGCTGACATCGGCGGTGCCGGAAATCCCGGCCGCAGCGGCAAAGCTCTCCGGCTTGCGTAACGCCAGTTTGTAAGCGCCGTAGGCGCCCATCGAAGCACCGGCAGCGAAGGTATCCTCTTTCTTATCAGAGAGTGGAAACAGCGACCGGACTAATACGGGTAATTCTTCGCTGATAAACGTGAAGAACCGGCAGCCGTTCTGCGCATCGGTATAAAAGCTTCTCCCTGCTGCCGGCATAATTACCGCCAGACATTTTCTCCGGGCGTATCTTTCGATGGAGGTGTTGCGTACCCACCCGGAATGATCGCCGCCGATGCCGTTAAGCAGATAAAGCGTCTGGAATTTCGCACCTGGTTTATGATTCATTTTCTGCTTTTTCATTACATCCTCGAAGGTGGTTGTGGGTATGACCGCAAATATCGAGGTATCTTCACCCAAAACCTCAGAATAAAACCGACATTCGATGAGTGCCACGTAGCCCCCTTTTTTCTCACTGACGAAATTTGCCAGATAAATATATACACTGATTGAAACGGATTGTCAATAAATCGGGGTGGATTACGGCACATTTCCTTCGTCAAGTACTTCTTACATTTCGACTGCGGTCATATCCTTTTTTAGTGCGGTCAAAAAGGACCTCCCCTTTTCTTCTAAATCAGAAAATCTCCGGATATTTCGCCTTAAAACTCAAACTGCAGTCTCAGCCATTCGCCCAGAATGGAATGACTCCAATCAAATTAAGTCTTCAGTAATAAAAAACAACCGGAACCCATCCAAAAGTACCGTTGACAAAAAATCTGTGTAAGTTGTATCCTAAAATTAGTTAGGTTTAACCAAAATATATTGTTGGAGCGAATATTATGTCAGCACCAAACAATAGTCAAGACCAGGATAATAAACTGGTGCCGCAAATCCTGCGATTATCCGAGGAAATCTTCAGGGCCATTAAACTCAGCATTCCCCCGGAATGGCTGATGACCGAGATGACCGTGGCGCAGCTGAGGGTGCTTCTGTTATTGCATACTGAGGGAGAAACCCGGATGAGTACGATTGCGGGGACGCTCGGAATCGCCGTATCTACTGCCACCGGGATTATCGATAACCTGGTAAAAAAGGAACTGGTCACCCGCAGTGCGGATAGTGAAGACCGCCGGGTGGTGATTTGTACACTTTCCAGGCAGGGTCAGGAAACAATGAACAGCATCTGGGCGCAGGGACGATTTCACATGGAAAGGCTGCTGCGCGGGTTAACCGTGGAGCAATTAGAAAAAGCAAAAGAAGTTGCCGAATTTTTGCTCCTCAACACTCAATCCCAGCGCGTAGTTACACATACGGCTATCAAATAAAACAAAAAGGAAGATCTACCACAACATGTTCACTAAACTTGCCGAATTCACAAGAAAATACCGTATCATCATCACTGCCGTCTGGCTGGCGGCGGCGGCAATTCTGTTTCTGGCTGCCCCGAAATTATCCAAGGTCGGGGTAACAGATGACAGCGCGTTCCTGCCGCAAAATACTGAGTCCGCCAAAGCCAGCGCATTGTTGAAAGACAAATTTGTTTCTACCACCACTGCATCTGCCGGTAATGCCGTCATCGTTATTCACGATGGGAAAGGCCTTTCCGCGGCGGACAATCAGGAGGCAAAGACGATCCATGACTGGCTGGTTTCCAGCGCTGCGCCGCAAGACATCCAAAGCGTCACATCTATATTCGAAAGTGATGCGTTAAAATCCACACTGATCAGCACGGACCAGACGACTATGATGATCGTCGTGAATTTTTCCGTAGACAACATGTCCAACGCCGCCAAGACGGATATTCAACAGATCCGGGATTATATTAAAAACAATCATCCGAAACTTGAGGTGTATCTCACCGGCCAGGCCGGACTGTATCAGGATATGATCAGCTCCGTACAGCAAACCATCGACCGTACCACCATCGTGACNNGGAGTGATTGGCTTCCTGGCCCAGGCAGGCGCGCAATTTTCCACGCTCACACAGGCTTATCTGGTGGTCGTCATCTTCGGCGTCGGGACAGATTATTGTCTCTTCCTGGTGTCCCGTTTCCGGGAAGAATTACGGCACAAAGAACGTCTCGAAGCGCAGACCGACTCCATTTCACGTATCACTCCGGTGATTGCAGCCAGCGCACTGACGGTAATTGCCGCTTTCCTATCCCTTGGTATTTCCCATTTCGGCATGAACCGGTCAACCGGATACGCACTGGCAATTGGCGTGGCGGTCACACTTCTAGCCGGGCTGACGCTGGTGCCGGCGCTGATGTCGCTTTTCGGCAAGTACCTCTTCTGGCCGGTAAAAACTTTTACGGTGAAAAAACAGGGGCGTTTCGGCTGGCATGTTATCGGCAACTGGGTCAGCCAGCACCCGGTCCGGGTCGCCGTCCCAATTTTGATCATTTTGCTCTTGCCGTACCTCGCCTTGCCGCACCTTACCCGCTCGGCAGATATTATCAGTCAGCTGCCGCCAAGTGTCGAATCCGTCAAAGGGTTCAAAGTGATGAACGCGCATTTTCCGGCGGGAGAATTATCGCCGCTTACCATGTTGATAGAATCACCTCAGGGCAATATGACCGGGACTAAAGCGCTGCAGGGAATTGAACAGGTAGTGCAATCTCTGCAAAAAACCCCTGGCGTCGCCGGTGTAGACTATTATTCCGCGCCGGCGGCACAACTTTCCACACTGGCAGCACAATTCCGCAGCATCGGCGATGCGGTCGGGAAAGGCAGCGGGCTTGATCAGCTGACCTCACTGCAGACATCAGGCCAAATTCTGCAAAGTCTGGCGCTGAAGTATCCGGGCATCCTGCAAAGTCCAAATTTTCAGCAGGCCGGCGTCAATCTCACACAGTTTGGGAAAATTTCTGCTCAAATTCAGGTAACGCAACCGGCTGATTTGCCCGCACTTTTAGGCCAGCTGCAAAGCGTGATTTATAAAGTGTCCGATAACTACAACGGACTGGTCGACGAATTTAACCTGAAAACAGGCACTGCTTTCACGGTTTTCCTGCAGACGACCTATTTCTCTACTGATAAAACGATTGCCAAGATCAATATTACGCTGAGCGGCGATCCTTATGCATCATCTACGCTGACGACGGTGGCCCAGATCAGGAAAGCTGCCGCCAGCAGCGTCAGTGTTTCTTCCCTGGCAGGAGATAAGACCTATGTCGGCGGGCAAAGCGCTACACAAGCCGACATCATGCTGATCAACGATGCTGATTTCGGCCGGGTGGTAGCGCTTTCGATTGCCGGTATTCTGATCGTGATCATGATTCTGCTGCGCAGTATTCTGGCGCCGCTGTACATGGTGGCCACAGTGCTGCTGAACTATGGCACCACCCTCGGCATTACCACCTGGCTGTTCCTGGATGTGATGAAAGAAGGGAGCCTGATTTACATGATACCGCTGTTCATCTTCGTGATCCTGGTAGCGCTCGGCGCTGACTATAATATCTTCCTGATGTCACGGATCAGAGAGGAAACCCACGATAGATCGATCAAAGACGCGGTTAGCCATGCCGTGGCCAATACCGGCGGTGTGATCACGGCCTGCGGTATCATTCTTGCCGGGACATTCGCGACGCTGGTAATTTCGCCTCTGCGGATTGTATTACAGATTGGCGCGGCAATCGCCATCGGCGTTATCATGGATACATTTATCGTCCGGGCACTGCTGGTACCGGCAATCGCGACACTGGTCGGACGCTGGAGCTGGTGGCCATCCGGTCTGTTTAAAAACCTGAAGAAATAGTGGGGGCGACCGACCGGTCGCCCGTACAAATAAAGCGGTCGTTTGTATCAGGACGACCGCTTTTCATCCCTACGAAATCACCAAATAGATGATCCCGGTTTGGGGTACAAAGCGTGATGAAATACCCGCCGGGCATTGTATAATCGTATTCTTTTAATCTGATGGAATGGCATTGATATTTGGTATTTGTAATTTGGTTTTTCGAAAGGTGTATTTAGTGCTTCACTTTCAGCCTGTGATATAATAAACGCAAGGTTTCCATGATGGAAAACCCGGTTAACATCAGCAAAAAATCCACATTAAAATCCTTTTCTACCATAAATCAATGACAATGGTTTTTATACTTGACTTTTAGCAGGAGATTAGATAAATGGCCTACAAAATGAAGAATGCTAAATTGAATAAGTGGGTAAAGGAAATTTTCGCCCTTTGCCAGCCCGATAAGATTTACTGGTGCGACGGCACAAAAGAGGAGTACGACTCCCTGATGGCACAGATGGTGGCGGAAGGCCGGGCCACTTCCCTAAAAAAACGCGCAAACAGCTTTCTTTTCCGTTCCGACCCCAGTGACGTGGCGCGCGTGGAAGCGCGCACCTATATCAGCACGAAAAAGCAGGAAGATGCCGGGCCGACGAATAACTGGGTTAACATAGATGAATTAAAACCGGCTATGCTGGCGCTGTATAAAGGCTGCATGAAAGGCCGCACGATGTACGTCATACCATTCTCTATGGGACCGGTCGGGTCACCGTGGTCGAAAATAGCGGTGGAGATCACTGACAGCCCATATGTTGTCTGCAACATGCACATCATGACCCGTGTCGGCGGTAAAGTGATCGACCTGCTGAACAAAGGCGAAGAATATATCCCGTGCCTGCATTCCCTCGGCGCGCCGCTGGCGGAGGGGCAAAAAGATGTGGCCTGGCCCTGCGCCCCGATGGAAAAGAAATATATCAGTCATTTCCCGGATGAGAATACTATCTGGTCTTACGGTTCCGGTTACGGCGGCAACGCCCTGCTGGGGAAAAAATGCCTGGCGCTGCGCCTCGGTTCAGCCATTGCCAGACGCGAAGGCTGGATGGCCGAGCACATGATCATCCTGCGACTAACCAATCCGGAAGGCCGCCAGTATCACATTACGGCCGCCTTCCCATCAGCCTGCGGCAAAACTAATCTGGCCATGATTCAACCGACCATCCCCGGCTGGAAAGC
>PMMG01000149.1 GCA_003162335.1 Dehalococcoidia bacterium | reverse complement strand
AGAAGATAAACCGGCGAAAAAGTAGGAGAAAGTTTACCCGTTGTGCGAACAAACCATCGGTGAAAACAGTGCCCGTTCCTAGCATGGAAAATAAAGGTCTCTGAAGTAACAAATAAAGCAACGATAATTGGAAAAATAGTTTGAAAAGGTATTGACAATAAAAAGAATAGAAGTTATGATGTTACATAGTAACCATTGATTTACATTAATAATCCCCAAAAGGAGATAAGTAATGACACTGGTAATCCGTATAGATGAAGAAGTAATGGAGGAACTAAAAAAACGAGCAATTGATTTTGGCTTAGTTTTCGACCCACCGAATACCACACTAAGAAGAATTTTAGATTTGGATCATATTGAAAGTAGTATAGTAAGAAAACAAGGGGAATTTTTTAAGTTAACCCAAAATTCAGAAAATAATAAGGTTTCCATCAACACTCAGAAAAAAAATTGGCAAGAAGGCCTCATGGATTATATAAATCAAATGCATAAAACAGAATTCTTGTTAGAGGATGTATATAAATTCGAAGATGAATTAAAAATAAAACATCCTAAGAATCAAAACATAAGGGATAGTATAAGATGGGCGTTGCAAAAACTTAGGGATGAAGGGTTAATAGAATTTATGGGACGAGGCGAATACAGAATTAAAAATAATCAATGAAATGTTAACAAAATAAAAGCTGTAACCTGAGAGTGAGCCAATTAAGCTTTGAGCCCGAGATAAAGGCGCTGTAGCGTGAAATTAAAAATCTTCGATGTGTTGGCAAGAGATAAAGAAACCATGACTAAATCAGCTATCTATTGCAGAGTAAGCACGGATAACCAAGAGCGAGAATGCCCGAGCCTGCAGATCCAGTTGGAGAATTGCCAAAAATAGTGCCAGGACAAGGGTTATGACGCGTCTTATCGCTTCAGCGGGTGGTGCCCGGTTCGGACGGTTTGCTGCAAAAGCTAACGATCCAGGCGGCGCCGAAAGCAGAGAACGAGGGAATCATCAAGAGCGCGATAGGCCTTGAGAATATGGAATCGATCGTAAAAAGAGACCCGACCCTGGAAGAGGCTTATTTAAGCATTATCAAATAGGGAATTCGACGCGAAAATCAGGTTTAAAGATTGACATCTGAGGAGTTCGCACAGTAGACTAATTTCTAAGAAACGCGACTTAATTTGATTTGGAGAGCTATACATGAATCCCACTCTAATCAGAGCGGTAATTGTGGTTACTTTCGCCCTGATATTCTATTCCATCGCGGTATTAATCGAGCAAAGAAAATCCGCGATTTCACAACGGGTGCTGGTTTTTCTGACAGCAGGTTTGGTTTTAGATATTTCTTCGACCATTCTCATGATAATCGGGTCGCGGAAAATACCAATCACCATCCACGGTTTTATCGGTTATTCGGCTTTGACTGTCATGATGATCGACACAATTCTGGTATGGCGGTTTTGGCGCAAGAACAGGGATGCGCAAGTGCCCAGGGGACTTAATTTATATACGCGGTTTGCCTACGGCTGGTGGGTGATAGCTTATATTGCGGGCGCGGTGATCGCGATGACATTGAAAAGCTAGCCGGGCGATCATAACCTGATACGGGATCCAGAGTTAATTAATTTTTCTGGATACCGGCTTTCGCCGGTATGGATGAGGGTGTTCGACCTGTAGGACTCAAAGAGGATTATGCTTAATAATTTGTCTCTCAACGAGGGCGTCCGAAAACAGAGTGCGGAAATAAAAAATCCCCCTTAGTTCCCCTTTCGCGAAAGGGGGGGATTGGGATAAATTCGCTAATCCGAGAGATTTTGGACAGCCTCAGGTTTATAGAATATAAACCTGGTTGACTTGCAATTTGGATGGTTTTTGTCATACAATCTAGCTGAAACGCGGGAGTAATTCAGTGGTAGAATGTCTGCTTCCCAAGCAGAAAGTCGCGAGTTCGAATCTCGTCTCCCGCTCCAAAATTTCCAGCCTCGCATTTCAGCATCTTTGCTTACTTGATTATACTTTACCAATTACTTTTATCCCCCGGTGTCATTTATTTGAACCGTTCAGGTCTTGTTAGTGTTACTGAACCGTGGCAGAATTTAATCAATAAATGTGAACAAGACGGGTAAAAAAAGTTCTCCAGCTAAATTAAACTCTAACGGAAGTAAATCAGATGATCGTTTGCTTTGCATGTGGTGGGTTTATCGATGTGCGCGACAGGTTTTGCCGCTACTGCGGACGAACTGTTATTTTCGACAAATCAGAGCCGTCCCGCCCATATGCCGTAGTTTCGCCATCCCGCGATGTGACAAAACCAACAGCGACTACTACAGTTAAAGAGGAATTATGCCCGCGATGCGAGAAAGCGGTAAAGTGCGATAACCCGGAAGGCAATGTGATCGGTTGGGCGCTGGCGCAGGCGATATTCCATGATGATGAAGAAGAACTGAAGGAAGTCCTGGAATTACTGGGCGATCAGGGGGCCAACAAGGATATTACCCAGGGGTAATGGTGTCATATCCGGATTGAATCCTAATATCAAAGCTATAAAATCTAATAAACAAATTCAAAATACAAAATACGAATTACTTATCCAGCAGAGCCTTTCTGCGTTTATTTCGGAGGATTCATTATAAAGTAAATCACCTACTGGCCTTAATCAGACTGCTGATAAAGTAAGCGCTAACAAATAGATAGCGGAAAAACAGGTAAATCCCTCCTAATCTCTCCCGTTGGTGCCTCCGGGACTGTAAGCCTTTCGCGAAAGGGAGAGAAACGATTCGTAACATCAAAATAAATGAAAAAGGGCCCCAATTCAGCAGTCTCCCAATTCGCGAGGAAATAGCATGTTTTGGCTGTATTAGCTATTTCGAAGGTACCAGAATAATGGTATCTGCATCTCCTCTCATCGAAAATAGCTGAAGCTGGCCGTTGATAAGGCGGTAATTGGCGACATAACTTAAAGCCCCGGTTACTTTGAATGACTGCGGCTCGTCAGAAGTCGTCGTATCGCTTACCCTTTTTGCCATTTGCCCAGTTCCGGTGAGGTTGCCGTCCTTAGCCTGAAAAGTATCCTCGAAATAGAACGGGCCGTCCGTTCCGCTGATAGTCATTTTTTCATCAATGTTCAGTATAGTCTGAAACTTTTTTTCGAGACTTTGCCCGCCGACGGATACCGACTTCCATTTTGTATTAATTAATTGCGCAGGGTCTCCTGCATATTCCGGCAGTTTGATAAAAACCAGTAAAGCTTGACCTGACGCGTCGTTTATTGTTAATTTGTGGTCCTTAAAGGAATAGCCTGCCGTTTTTCCAAGCGCCTGATAATAGCTATCTTCCTGGTCGTTGATTTCTTTAGCACAACCGATCAAAGTGTAAGCAACGTTTGATAACTGCAATTTACCGTCCGGTTCTTCGGTATACTGTCCGCCATATCGGTTACAGCCGGAGTAGCCCAATGCCTGCTGGTCGCGGAAGTAAAGGCTGATGTAGGAATTTGGAAGCAGGTTGACGCCGTTAATTGACTGTAGTTTCCAATGGGTGCCAGCCAGTGTTGTGATTACTTCGGTGGTGGTGTCTTCTTCGGTGCTAGAAGCAGTTGACTTACAACTTGAGAGGATCACTACTCCGACCAGTAATATTGTTATAAGATATTTTTTAAACATTAGAGTTCTCCGTATTCCATCTTTTACATGTGATTCGGTTGATAGCGGGCCAGACCGTAAGCGGTTGAGCACCAGACATTACCGTCGCGGTCAATTAAGATTCATTGAATATTATTGAATTGCAGGCCATCTTTTACCGTAAATATTTGCCACTTTTTATCCTTATATTGAGCTAAACCTTCGCGGGTACCGGCCCACAGCTCGCCGTCCCGACCCTGGGCGAGGGTATTGATCGTAGTTACCCTATCGGCGGCTGCGAACAGCTGCCAGGACTGCCCGGTAAACGCATAGATCTGATTACCACCGAAAAAGAGCAGGGTATTACCGGCTTCATAGAGATTTGCTATGATGCTGCTTGGTGTCGGGAACTCAATCACCTGCCATGACTTTCCATCATACCGGTTCAGCCCGCTATCCGTGCCTGCCCAGATATTACCGGCTTTATCAACGAACAATGATTCAATATAGGTGCCGGTGATGCCATCAGCCCGGGTAAATATTTTCCAATTTTCTCCGTCATAGCGGCTTAGGCTCTGATTATGTTCAAACCAGATATTCCCCTGCCGGTCTTTGATTATTTTTTGAACGTCTGTACTGGATAATCCGTCTTTGGTCGTGAATTTTTGCCATGATTTACCATTGTAGCGTAGATGCCGCCTTCCGGCTGTTTGTTAATATTAGGATCGGGAGTTGTTCCGTGGGGGAATGTGGCAATTTGTTTACTGTATTGTGTACCGAACCAGATATTACCCTGATTATCCTGGACAATTGAAGATACGGAAAAGAAATAGTCCATATCGATGCCGTCACTGGCGTCAAATTTACGTACGGTTTTGCCGTCAAAACGGCTGATGCCGGTATTCGTTGCCCACCAGATGTTGCCTTGCGCATCCTGAAAAATGGGAGAATTGATGGAATTCAAACCGTCTGGTTGAGTGAATGTTTTCCAGGTATCGCCCTGATGGTAAGTAATCCCGCCGTTGGTGCCGAACCAGAGATTGCCATCCTTATCCATAAACATCGTATTTACTTGATCATCGTTTGGCCCCGCGGGAGTGGAAAAGCTCTGCCAAACTTTGCCGTCGAAGTGTTTTATCGCAGAGTCCGTGCCAAACCACAGATCGCCATTCCGGTCAACCAAAGTGGAAGTCATAATGCCGGTAAATC
This sequence comes from Dehalococcoidia bacterium, assembly GCA_003162335.1. GTDB lineage: Bacteria > Chloroflexota > Dehalococcoidia > Dehalococcoidales > Fen-1064 > Fen-1064. Next base: position 9,365 of record PMMG01000149.1, on the reverse strand, counting down.
CATCGGTGGCAGAGAAAGTTCGCCATGCCTTCCCATCATAGCGGCTGACGCCGTCCGCGTTCGTACACCAGATAATTCCGTCATTGTCCACAGAGATCTGCCGGGGATCGGTTAATCCATCGGATGAAAATTTGTCCCAGGTATTGCCGTTATACCGGTAGACAATATGGCTTACGCTGTCATTAAGCACAAACCAGAGATTACCAAGACCGTCCTGGGAAATACGTGTGGCGTAGCCATCGAATCCGGTTTCAGCGCTGCTGAAGTTCTGCCAGCGTGTTCCGTCGTAGCGGCTCACACCGTTTACCGTGGCGCACCAGAGATTATTCCGGTTATCTACAAATATCGACGAGAGAGAGGTAATGGCCATGCCGTCAGCGGTAGTGAACGTTTGCCAGGATTGACCGTTGTAATAAGCGAGACCCTGCCCGCTCAGATTAGCCCAGATATTGCCTTTTTTGTCCTCCAGCATCGAACCGAAGCTGATATTTGCCGGTAAAGAGTCCCCGCCAGAGAATAATTGGGGATACCTGCTGTAAAAATAAACCAAAGCAGTAGCGTCGGAAACCCACTGATTACCGGGATGTTTATCGATTAAACCGGATATAACCGCATTTTCCGGGTAAGAAACTGCCCAGCGGGTGCCGTCAAAAGAGTACGCATTGAAATTACTCACCGCCCAGATAACGCCGGCATTATCCAGTGTGATACCCCAAAAAAAACTATCCGGCAATCCATCCTGAACGGTATAAAGTTTGCAGCTTCCGGTCTTGCGGTTCCACCTTTCCACGCCGCTGGTGGTCGCCGCCCAGATTTCGTCCCCTTTGGTGATCAGCATATTAATCTGACTGCCGCTGGCGAAAAGAGTCCAGCGGGACTGGCTTTCTGCTGGAGTAGAAGCCGTTGTGAGATTGTTACCACAACCGAATAAACCGGATATGAATATAAAACAGAGAATAGATAATAACCATTTTTTAAACATTAGAGTCCCCATCATTTTCATTCGAATTGTTCGAATTTCACTAATCCAATTGCGGCCAGCCTTTATCTTCCTTACCGATATTGAGCACGGCAAAAAGAAAGATGATACCGGTTACAACAGTGATAGACGACCATAAAAGGCTGATACCGAGAAAAAAGTCAACGCCGAGACCCACTATGTTAACGGCACAAAAGCCCCAGAATCCCCATTTTTTCCACGAGAACAAGGCGACGGCGCAAATAATTTCAAGTATCAATAAAAGTACCAATACCGGAACGGCCCACGAACCTCCCGGCACCACGCTGACGCCTCCCCCGCTCAGATACACGAAAATGAAGATGAGGCTGAAAGCAATGGTCAGAATCAACCAGGCCGTGAGACAGCCGTTCCTCTTCTTAGTTTTCGGCGTTTGCGGAGTTTCGGTTGTGTTATTTTGCAAAATACTTCTTCCTTATTATTGCGGCTAATGGTCAGTCACTTCGCCGGATTCCGCAGTTTGTTTAAGCGCAGTTCTTTTCGACAGCCGGGCTGCAATCAGGAACAGGATGCCGGCGATGAGCAGCGGCAGGCCGAAAGTAGCCCAATCCGTAAATAAGCCACGGATCATGTATGTGATGGAAATAAACCTTAGTCCCGAAAAGTCATTGATCATGTGGATCAAAAAATAGGCAGCAGATAACACGATAAACAAGATTCCGCCGATGCGTTCCCGCCGCCAGGACAGGATTTCAGCAGCTAAAACCAGTATCCCCAGTGCGATTGGAAGAACAATGTATCCCGAAATCGCGCCGTGTAAATCAACCATGACAGAACCGACTGCAAAGACGGTATTCCAGAAGAAAAAGATGATCGAGAAAAGCAATGCAATAATGCGGGCCGTCCACCGTACCGCCAGGATTGTTTTCCGATTACTTTTGTCAGTCATAGAATGAACTCCTACACAAAATGTATGAAATATTCACTTATAGCGGCTTGGCCTTATTATAATAATATGAATGATTATCCGTCAAGGAGGGCGTATGCTTTAATAGAATTAAGATATAGGCTTTTATGTAAAATATAAACTCACACTGAGCTTCTATACGATCCGAAAATTGATAGTGTTTATTTGGATTTCACAGCTATATTGATTACAATGCCCTATCTCTTTTTCCTCTTTTCCATCAGGGAAGTACATTTTAACTGAGGTCTATTCCTGCTTGACTGCGGTCGAAAGGGACCTCCAGCTTTCCTCTAAATCGGAAAGCCTACGGAAGTATTTCGTTGAAGACTCAAAAAAGGTTGGTTAGAGGGGCTGAGCCCCTCGTAACTCAAGCCTTGCTTGAAACGAATATCCGATTGGAAATTAGAATTAGTAACTCACATAATAGGATCGAGTTCTACTTCCCGGTATAAAATTGTTTATTATTTCACCAGCACGAGGACGATCCTTTTCATGCATTTTCCTGTTTACTTTTAATTGAATTCGCTATTTTAGTGCGCCGTTGAGTTCCTTTTGGACGCGTTGTCTTTTTTCGGCTTCTCTCGCTTTGATATGATTTTTATAATCGGTCTCAATTTGTTTGGCGAGTTCCAGGCTGATGTTCCAAGATTTATTTTTCACATGTATTTCCGGGTAGTACTTGCGGAGGAAGATGCGCACCATTTGTTCACTGGTGCCGAGCCGCGGGGCGAGTTCTTTTGGGCTGAATGATTTGATTACACCGGCTTTGTTTGCGGCATCCGACCGGAATGGTTTAACCATGGTGTTTGGTTTTATTGTATTCCGGTCTGTCTGAACCTGTGGTAGCTGTTTCGTTAATGTCGTCATTTTATCCTCCTTTGTTCTTCTGAAAAACCCTACTATTTATTTATACGTAAATTTACGGGTAGTATTGCAGAAATATTTTACTTTTTTAACACATTTGTTTTCCTTTTCACGGCGTCACTGTAAAGTGCACAATTGCTAAAGCGCCCCATTCATCTGCAGCGGCGACTGTATATACGCCCGGTTCGAAGGTTTTAAACTCACTGGAATCCGTCCAATATCCATTTATTTTAATTTCATCTTTCATCGTGTTTAATTCAGCGTCGTCAGGACGGAGGCTGATAAGATCGCTCAACGGCTTAAAAATATAAGTAAAGTTGATAGCCAGTCCCGCCGTGCAGTGGTACATATTCCCTGGGTCGAAAAGATAAAGGGGCTTTATTTTAGCGAGTTTATCAGTCGTATAATTGCCTTGATAGACAGCAACTCCGAAGGGATAATTGGCGGGATTGCAGGGAGTTGATGTCACCAGCCCGTTTAAATGCCATGTGTATGATATGCGGACTTTATTTTCAGATGACAGGGTATTCTGTTCGTCGAGGACGATGAAAATATCAGTACCAGGCTGATATGCCGCTGCATTTAAGGCCAGAGTGAGACGCAACCCGTGGGTTGATCGGGAGACGGCGGCATTGACACCCGCGAAATCAAGATAGATAGCGGGCTTGGCGGTAACACCACAGCCAACGATTACAGTGGACATAACCAGTGACAACATGATAGAGATGATGTATTTAGTCGGGTGTTTCATTTCTTCTTCATTAATTCCTCAAAGAGTCCCTTTGATTATTTATACGAATGATTGAGGAGAACGTTGCATTTACCAGGCTAAACAGCGAAGATTTTCAATTCACCGGAGAGTTCCAGGTCTCAGAAAATGCGGAGCCGTCCTGAAAGTTCCCGCTAATTATCAGGGAATATGGTATACCTCCGCCAAATCCGCCGCCGACCAGATAGCGATCGGCAGATATGGTTTTTTCGGGCAAAAAGGGATTTGTACCAGTAACCCCGAAGTCAAAATCGAAGCTGCGATTCCCCAACTCAGTGAGCAAGACTGATAGAGAAACAATCGGTTTGGCAGCATTGTTCTTCAGGAATACAGCAATTTGCGGACCGGCGGGGTTAACCGGTTGACCGTTGATATGAGTTTCCGCGACAGATTGAACTGCGATCGGCTGCTGAGGTTGATTTGCTGTTGAAGTAGTGGTCGGTTCCGTCACGGTGAAGTGCACAATGACCAGGTTGCTCCATTCATCTCCGGCGACGATGGTATATACGCCGGGTCCGAAGCTGTGGATTGTCGCCGGATGAGTGCCGGTCCAATAGTGCGTCAGCGAAAGTTCCCGATATATCCGAGTGTCAGAGTGATTTTCACAGGGCGGTTGGCAACCGAAAAAGACATCTGCGATATCACTTTGCGGTTTGAAATCAAAGACGGTTCCTCCGGCCCAGGCGAATGCGGGGCAATGATAGGTAAAATCGGGATCAAAAATTGCAAGCGGGGTTACGGTGGAAATGTTTTTGGAATTATATTCTCCCTGGAAGATAGCAATACCGAACGGTGAGCCCTGAGAACATTGCCCCAGGGTTAATCCGGGCAGCGGCCATTTCTCGGCGGCAGAGATACGGTTTGTTTTAGACAGCGTATTCTTTTCATCGACCGCGATCGAAACATCCTGAAATTGCTGGTAGGTTTTCGCATCGAGGGCAAGCGTGAGATTCAGACCGTCGGCGGATTTAGATGAACCGAAGTTGACACCGTTGAAATTTGAAGTTTCTGTAGTTGAGATAATAGTTGTGTTGGAAAGGGTTGCAGGGGAAGATGTTCCGCCGCATCCGGCCAACACTATACTTGACATAACTATTACGACTATTATTGAAATTCCAATTCTGTATTTCATCTTAATATCCTAAAGATTCGTTTTTTAGCGGACACCGTTATTGCGCAATAAATCAACAAGATATTGACCGGGGATGACCGCCGTTGTACCGGAATCCTGGTTTGAATTGATGCAGATACCCAAAATTTCTTCGTGACCGGGGGAATAAACAGGGCTGCCGCTTAACAATGCATTCGTCGAAATGTTTGTCTGGTAGTAATCAGTCAGGCCGTATGCAACACTGATCTCATTACCTGGCAAACTGGTGGAATCGGTTAATGTTGATTGACTGATGTCTATCTGTTTACCGGAGGCGATTTTCCCGGTTTTTGTTGTTTGCACGATCTTTTCTGAAGCATAACCGGTGACAGCAATGGATTGATTCTGTGCAAGGGTCATGGAAAAGGGAGTGTCGCCGACATGTAGATTACCAAGGGCTCCATCAGCGAAATTAATTCTGACCGGGCCTACACCGCCAGGTACAGTAGCTACAACAGGCATTTTAAGTTTTAACAATGCCAGGTCGTGGGCGGCATCGCTGGCGACGATACTAAAATCGTTCGTGATTGCGGGGGTAGCGACGGCGTACGCATGTCCATAAGGGTACCCTAAAATTTCTATGCTTAATTGTTTGGTGTCAGCCGGTATATTTTGCATATATTGCGCGCCCAGATCAAGGATATGGTTTGCGGTAATGATATAGCCGTCGTTGTTTACCAAAATGCCCGTGCCGAGAGGAATAAGCAAAACAGCAGTACCGTTTTTCAGGTTTTGTCCAATAAAAACGATCTGGACTGTGCGCAGGACCAGTGGACCAGCGGTTGTCGGGGATACCGGAATGGGAAGATGGATAGCGTTTGAAGGCACAGGAGTGGAAACTAAACTACCAAGCACCGGTGTGGATTGCGCAGTAGTGGTGGATGGTGTTGAAGCCGGGAATTCGCTGCCTGGCGGCACCCACACAAATTCGAAGGTAGCACCGATCTGGTAAGTTCCGCTGATATCCAGAAAATACGGGGTGTCACTGCCGATATTATCGACAACGCCAACGACCGTAGTCGTGCTTCCGGGTTGTAAAGGTTGATCAGCAGTAAACGAGAAATCAAAATTATAACTTTGCGCTCCCAATTTCCTGAGAACAACATGCAGAGATGTTTCCGGCCAGATATCTGTATTTTTCAAATTTATTTTGATATTAAAGCTGCCCGAAAGAGATTTTTGGGGTATGCCTGAGATTGAGACGACTTCGATGGGTTCTACCGCACCGGGGGTAGTGGTAGTGGCGGTAGTTGTCGATATAGTTGGCGTGCAAGAAGCTAACACTGCGGTAATTGTCAGCAGACCGGCGGATACTATATTAAAAAATGCTTTTTTCATATTACATAATATTCCTTAATTAGCGATAATTTAATTAGCTGCTGTTTCCGGGGCATCGAGCGCTTCCGGCGGCACCTGAATGGAGACCGGTTGATTGTAATGCGAGAAGATTTGCTGACCGTGAAAACCCATGGTTCTTATGTTTGGACTGGGCGACGCTAGCTCTGAAGACGGATCCGGGCCAATATCTCCCTGGAAATTGAAATCTGCATCGATTTTTAACGGTAAATAATTTTTTCTGTCAATCCAGAGTTTAACCAAGCCGGTGTGGAATGTATCCGATCTGACAACCGGTTGATGGCCGCTCATATCCACATCGTAGGCATAACCACCTGGTTGTGACTGCGATAGTACCCAATCATAAGCGGCTTGTGCGGCGGGGATGATGCTCAGGACGTAACAATCGGTATTATCGATTTTTTCATCCGCCAGTGAACTGACTTGAGCGGCGTTTTTCAATACTTCGGAGAGAAACGAAATCTGGGTTTCATTATCCCAGCCTTCTTTCCAAACCGGAGTTTTATTCCAGCCAAATGTTTGCGGAATGTTAGATTCGGCAATGGTTTTCAGATACTGCTTTCCGTCCTTGCAATATTCTTCGTCGGAAACCCGTATCTGCGTACGTCCAGTGCCCATCGTGACGATCATGATCATGGCCATTGATTGATCAGGCACATTGACCAGTTTAGTACCTTTATATTCCGCGCTGCCGCCATCGGTAAAATCAGTATCCAGTTGATAAGACTTTACCGCGGTTATTGCGGATAATGTTTTGTCGATGATAACCTCTGCGGTAGGATGCGCGCTGCAAGAACAGGCGGTCGTTATCAATAAACAAGTCGCTATTATAGTTGCGATAATTTTATGCTTGTGGTCGAGGTTCATCGAATATTCCTTTTTCTAAAATATAAAGCGGCCGGTATAAATGCCGCCGTTAATATGCCGAGCAATAAAACGCCTATAATGTTTCTCCCAATCCGCGGTCCCATGTGGTCCGCCTTTTATTCCGTCGTTTTGTTATTATATTCAATGTCATATCTTGAGATCTTTACTGACTGACGAGAAGATATAAAAACGGCGTCAGACTACCGCCGACATCCTGCCAGGCCAGTATCACTCCGGCGGCGGGATTATTGTGTTTAGTAATATTAATATCTACGTTATTTGTATTTCCCAGACCGACGTATTGAAGCTGTTCCGATATTCCATCTGCGAAAGTGACGGTAAACCAGTATCCGACCGGCGCCGAAATTGTTGTGCCTGTACCGTAAGAAAATGGTGTAAAAGTGACACCCTGCCAGGTGGTTGCTTCCGCGATGGTTTTATATACACGCTGATAGTTGAATTCACCCCTGCTGTCAACGCGGATATTCCCCTGGTCCGGCAGCGTTAATTTTATAACGTCTGCCGGTGCAACAGTTGATAACTGCACATCTGCAGGAGAAAGCGCGGTAGTGTTTACCGGTGATGTTTTAGTAGTGACGGCAGCGGGGTTGCACCCCGCTGCCTCGGCTAATGTGCCGAGCAATAATGCGCCCATGATAATTCCGCTAATCCGCAGTTTCATTTCTGCCACCTTATTTCGAACATTTTTTGTTCGGTTCCTAATACATTTTATTTGCTAACGATAGTATAGGAAGCCTGGATATCCAGGACGATATCCGTGGAACCGGCGTTAAACGAATTACCGGAATCGGATGACACGACTGACGGGCCTGCACTGACATTGTAATAGTTATTGTAGGGGTTCTGTGAGGCGCTGGTTTCTATTACCAATATGGGCTTCCCCAGGGCGACGCCGTATGAATTCGCGATGTCCTGAGCTTTTTGTTTCGCGTCGTCCACCGCTTTCTGGCGGGCATCGTCATAATATTTGGTGGGGTCTTCAACGGTGAAATTGACATTATTAATGACCGTCAGATTGCCGCCGGCTGCCACTACCGCATCGATCAGCGTGCCGACATGATTGATGTCGCGCAGTTTGACATTAACGGTATTGGTGACATTATAACCGTTGATGGATTGTGTGCCGCTGGTCTGGTCGTATGAATACTCAGGATAGACATTGAACTGCTGAGTCTGGATATCCTTGTCGGCGATGTTATTTGCTTTCAAGGCGTCCATGATTTTTGCCATCGCGTCGGAGGTTTTTTTCATAGCATCAGACACGCTTGCTTCGGTCGATTGTACTCCCATCATAATGTTCACGATATCCGGCGTCACAGTTACTTTCCCTTCACCGGTAACCGAGATACCCTGCTGCTGATTGGTGACCACGGTGCCATCCGTACCTGCGGCTCCTACGCTACCGCCAATCAGACAGAAAATAATAATTAATGCCGCCAAAGCAATACCGATTAGCCATAATTTACGCATTTTTATCTCCTAAATATTTTATTAATTTCGTAATATTCAACCTTACTTCAATACCGGATAAGAAGCCTGGATATACAGGGTGACATCAGTCGAGCCGGGATTGAAATACGATGACGACAATGACATCGTCGTCACCGGCGCCGGAATAGCCAAACCATGGTTGATCTGGTTATAAAATTGTTCGTTGGAACTGCTTTCCAGGACATAGGTCGGTTTACCCAGGGTGACGCTGTAAAGACCGGCCAGTTTTTGCGCTTTATGGTCGGCATCAGCGATGGCTTTTTGACGGGTGTCTTTGTAATATTGCGTGGGGTCTTCCACGGTGAAGTTAACGTTGTTGATCTGAGTGAGGTCACCACCCGCCGTGGTTACATCGGCGATAACGGCACTTACTTTAGTGATATCGCGTAATTTTACATTGACGATATTGGTGACCTGATAACCGGAGATGGTCTGACTACCGCCCATCGGTTTGTACGAGTAGGTGGGACTGATATTATACTGCTGGGTTTGAATATCCTTGCTATCGATCTTGTCTGCTTTGAGGGCGGTCAGCACCTTGTTCATGGCGTCCCTGGTCTTAGTCATGGAATCGGCCACGCTGGCCTCCCGCGATGAGACGCCCAGATTGATATTGGCGATATCCGGGGTGACGGCTACTTTTCCTTCGCCGGTGACCCAGAATCCATCCTGTTGATTTGAAATGGTAACCTGACCGGTGGTGACGTTTGCAGTTGTTGCTGCAGCAGCCCCGGTGCAGCCGGACAGTCCGACCACAGTGAGCGCTGCCAGTAAAGCAGCAGGTAATAAAAATCTTGTATGTTTCATTTTGTTTCCTCCTTATATCAAATACTTGTTTGTAATAAAAACATTAATAAGGCTGTAATAAAATAGGCTTTTTTACATTGTCACCTCCTTTCCTGTGAAATAACGTCCCACTTTA
>PMMG01000005.1 GCA_003162335.1 Dehalococcoidia bacterium | reverse complement strand
TGAAATGTTTACGGGAAGTCTCATTAACTCTTTTAGTGACCCGACATTACGAGTAAATAATTTCCGTGCTTTCTCATATTTTGGAACTTCTTATGAAATAATTCGATGGAATCTGAAGTTCGAAACGTGGATACAATCGAGTTAAACCGGTGCCGACAAAAATATTCATGCTGTTTTTTAGAAACAACAATCACCTTAAGAATCTATGAGCCTCAGTTCAATTTCCGTGATATTGCCTTCGAGAATACGAAATCCTTTTATGACAGGCTGCTCCGGATTTTGTAGAGATACAATGAAATAAACCGGTCCGGATAAAACCGCGGATTTAGTGTCAGCAGGAGATGGGTAAGCTGCGGTTTGAACATGAGAATGATAAATGCCTGAAATCTCCCAGCCATTCTCCCGGATTTCTTTGTAGATGGCAAACATCTGTTGAGAATCAATTATATAACGGGCAGGATTGCGTTCGGTATTTATAGTTTGATAGAACTTTACAACCTTGTTATTTACGCCTGCCATAATTCCGCAGCACTCATTGGGAACTTCCCGATGGGCGTGCGCAATCATCTCATCGGCATATTTCTTCTCCAGGAAAAACAAATCAGCCATTTATGCCACTAACCGCTCCCTAACGATACACCTTATCAAATCCGCGATTAACGATTAACCAAAGCCTGGTCTAAATCCTTTATTAAATCGTTGATATTTTCAATCCCCACGGAGAGCCTGACCAATCCTTCCGAAATGCCGCACTGTTGCCGGGCCTCAGCGGACATTGAGGCGTGGCTCATCAAAGCCGGATATTCGGCTAATGAAGCTACCCCGCCCAACGATTCCGCCAGAGCAAATAATTTCGCCCTGCGCAAAAAGTTATGCGCGGCTTTTTCTCCGCCTTTTACCTCAAATGAGACCATGCCGCCGTAGCCCTTCATTTGCCTGCTGGCAATATCGTGCCCGGGATGGTTTTTCAACCCGGGATAATAAACCTTGGCAACCGAGGGATGCCGTTCCAGGTATTCGGCAATCGTCTGAGCATTCTCCGCATGCTGCTTCATTCGCAGCGACAGGGTCGCAATACCCCTGATTACCAGCCAGCAGTCAAAAGGCGCTGCGCAGGTGCCTAATGCGTTTAAATAGAACTGTACCCTTTGGCTTAGTTCCTCGGTGCTGGTGATAAGCGCCCCCCCGACCACATCACTGTGACCGTTGAGGTACTTCGTAGTCGAATGCATCACCATGTCAATTCCGAATTCGATCGGCTTTAAAAAATAGGGCGTGGCAAAAGTATTATCCATCACGGACAATATTTTATGCTTTTTAGCGACCGAGGCCACCATTTCTATATCCACGATATTCAGCAGCGGATTGGATGGTGATTCAAACCAGATCATTTTTGTGTTCGGTCTGATCGCCGCCTCAATTGATTTCTTGTCATTTAGCCGAATAAAAGAAAATTCGATGCCGTGATTTTTCATAACGTTCTGAAATAGGCGGTAGGTGCCTCCGTATATATCGTCACCCGAAATAACGTGGTCGCCTGCTTTAAGTAAATGTGCGGCGGTTGTGATGGCCGCCATACCGGTCCCAAAAGCAAAGCCGGCATGACCTCCTTCCAGTTTGGCCAGGGTGTCCTCCAGTACTTTGCGCGTGGGATTAGCAGTGCGGGAATAATCATATCCGGCTCTGGTTTTACCGATATCGTCAAAAACAAAGTTTGATGTCTGATATATCGGCATGGACATTGCGCCNNGACTATTATCATCATATTAGACAACATATACTATCTTTACTAAATTATCATGGATGGTCGGCGGTGTCAATTAGTCTCAATAAAATTATTCCCGCAGTTATATTGACAACCGGTTGTGTTTCATGTTAATTTATAAATATCGCTATTGTTTACTAATATGACCATATTTATATACAATATGCGTTGGTTGTTAAACTAAATAATTCATACTGGTGCGATTAATGCAATGAATGAGAATAATACGAGTGAACCAATCCCGGAATATTACAATGGCTTTCCGATATGGGAAATTATCAAAGCCGTGGAAAGTGTAAGTTACGGCTATGTTCAGATTATCATACAGGACCATAAAATAATTCAAATTGACAAACTGGAAAAAGCGAGGTTTATTAACAAAGAACAGTAAATTGGCTCGATTGAAATAAAATAATAAAGCTGACTGGTCATCCGGAGGCTAAATTCACAATCTCGAGTGAGAAAGAGTTTAGTCTCTTTTGTTTTTAAAGGAATACCTTATGGCAAGTGTATTAGGGAAAAATAATAATGATAGATTTGAGCATCTGGTAAAGAAACATCCATGTCTGGGAGGCGATGCGCATTTTAAATACGGCCGTATCCATTTGCCCGTCAGTCCCGCTTGCAACATACAATGCAGGTTTTGCCGGCGTAGTTTTAACAAATATGAAAACAGGCCGGGGGTAACCAATACGATTGTAAGTCCTGAAGAATCGCTGGCAGTAGTAGAAAAAGCCATAAAGCTTTGCCCTGATATTACAGTAGTGGGAATTGCAGGTCCTGGAGACCCTTTAGCCACGACTCATGCACTGGATACGTTTAAATTGATTCACAGAAATTACCCGCAATTAATCAAATGTCTGAGCACTAACGGCCTATTGCTAGAGGAAAATGCGCGAAAGCTGGTTGAAGCGGGAGTAACAACAGTGACTGTAACTGTCAACGCAGTTAGGCCTGAGATCCTGCTGAATATTTGCTCAGGCATCATATTACACGGAGTACATCTGCCCGGTAGCGAAGGGGCAGAACAATTGATTAAAGCTCAATTGAAAGGCATTACTAAAATGAGTTCTCTAGGGGCAATCGTCAAAATAAATACTGTCCTAATACCGGGCATTAACATCGAACATGTGGAAGAAATAGCCCAAACTACGACCAAAGCCGGAGCTTCGATGATTAACCTTATTCCGCTTATCCCGCAAAACGAAATGAAGGATTACACGGCGCCTACTTGCGATGAACTAAATCGAGCCCGTAAGATTGCCGAGAAGCATCTGACAGTCTTCCGTCACTGCCAGCACTGCCGTGCGGATGCGTGCGGAATACCCGGAACCGGTCAGGATCTTGCCGGATTGCTATATGGTACACGAGCGGAAACATTTTCACACGGATAACAGCCAGGGAAAAGGAGTTTAAAGCCTATGCCATATAAGATTGCGGTTGGCAGTAATGATAACAAGTTGGTTAATCAACATTTTGGCACAAGCGAGGGATTTGTTATCTACAACATCGATGACGACGGAGAATATAAATATTCCGAATACAGGAAAACGATTCCTTCGTGTGGTACAGGGGAAGGCCATGATATTAAGATGGAAAATTCGGTGAACGCATTGACTGACTGCCGCATAGTGCTTATTAACCAAATCGGCCCGTGCGCCGTGACGAAATTGAACGCTGCAGGAGTTCAATTTTTAACAGTAAGCGGCGAAATCGATAAAATTTTACCCAGGTTAATTACTTACCTGAAGAAACATAATAAAGAATATTTAAAATCAGAAGGTTTTCAAAACTAAACAGCGGAGGTAGGAGCTACATCATGGCAAAACATATCAAACAAATTGCAATTTACGGAAAAGGCGGTATTGGCAAATCCACTACCACGTCAAATTTAAGTGCAGCGTTATCCAAAGCCGGATACAAAGTAATGCAGTTTGGCTGCGACCCTAAAAGCGATTCCACCAATACCTTAAGAGGCGGGAAATACATTCCCACTGTTCTCGACACATTAAGAGAAGAAAATGTTGTAAAAGCACATGAAGTTATCTTTGAAGGCTTTAACGGGGTTTATTGTGTTGAATCAGGAGGACCTGCTCCCGGTGTCGGTTGCGCAGGGAGAGGGATTATTACTGCCGTGCAACTGTTCAAACAGCAAAAGGTATTTGAAGAACTTGACCTAGACTTTGTAATTTACGATGTTCTGGGGGATGTGGTTTGCGGAGGCTTTGCCGTCCCGATCAGAGAAGGGATTGCCGAGCATGTGTTTACGGTTTCATCCTCCGACTTTATGGCCCTGTATGCCGCCAACAACCTTTTCAAAGGTATCCAGAAATACTCTAATTCAGGAGGAGCGTTATTGGGAGGTGTCATAGCCAATTCAGTAAATGCGCCTTACGCGCGTGAAATTATCGATGATTTCGTAAAACTGACCAGTACGAAAGTAGTCGAGTATATTCCCAGATCAGTAACCGTAACTCAGAGCGAACTGCAAGGGAAAACTACGATAGAAGCCTTTCCAGATTCACCGCAGGCTAAAATATATACTTCTTTGGCCTCTAAAATCGCGCAACACACCGATTCCAAATCTCCCTCCCCGATGGATGTGAAGGAATTAAGGGAGTGGGCTGCAAAATGGGCAGATTTGTTGCTCTCATATGAGAACGGCGAATTGAGAGTCGAAGCACACGGGAATATATAAAATCAGCCTATAGCTATAAGGAGAAAAGAATATGGAAATTAATCTGAAAGTTGCAGAAGCTCCAACGCGGGAAAATCGTCTGGGTTCGATATCAGGCTATAGCGGTACATTGCGTGACGCTGCGCAAAAAGCAGGTTGCGGCGGATTAGGGAATCGGGAGCGGTGTTTTAATCAAGCCAGTTTGTGCAATGCGGGATGTGCGCAAGGAATGGTCTGCGGGATTCTGGACGCGGCGGTGGTGAACCATGCCCCGGTTGGGTGCACTGTTGACGCCATCGGCGCCAGTGTCGTACGTAAATATTTAGGAATGATGTTGGGGTTTGAGCCCCGCAATGCCCAGTTCGTGGGGACGAATTTGAACGAAAACGATACCGTATTTGGTGCCTCCGCGAAACTGCGTGGTGCTATTATCGAAACATATCGCAGATATCATCCGAATGCTATATTTGTGTCTACCTCCTGCGTTTCCGGAGTCATCGGTGAAGATATAAAAAGTGTTATAGAAGATTTGAAACCCGATATACCCATTCCGGTCATCCCCTTATTTTGCGAGGGTTTTAAAAGCAAAATATGGGCAACGGGTTTCGATATGGCCTGGCATGCTCTATTAACCGGAATCGTGAAGCCGCCACAGAAAAAAACGAATGTCATAAATTTTATTAATTTTTTCGGGAGTGAAAAACGACAAATTACTGAATTATTTGCTAAATTCGGGGTCGAGCCGTTATTTCTTCCGGCCGGTACTACCGTCGACCAGTTGTCCCGAATGTCGGAATCAATTGCCACCGTTAGTATCTGCGGGACGCTCGGAACTTATCTCGGAAACGGTCTTGAAAAACAATACGGAGTACCATATGTGCAAACTTTACGCCCACATGGAATCACCGGTTTTGAAGAATGGCTGCGAGGGATTGGAAAAGTCATCGGTAAAGAACACGAGGTGGAGAATTATATTGCCCTAGAACGGGCACGCGTGCTTCCTGAATTAGAAAAAATGAAACAACAATTGCATGGCATTAAAGCTGTAGTTGGCATGGGGCCCGGTTATACTTTTAACTTTATCAGGGTTTTACAAGAATTAGGAGTGGAAACTATATGGGCCTCTGCTTGGCATTTCGATCCAAAATACGACAAGGGCCTGGTAGTTGAGGACCTCGATTATCTGGTTAAAAACCTTCAGATGGATATACCTTTCAGTGTTAGCGACCAACAGAATTTCGAGCTAATGAATGTACTTAATACTCTGAAACCGGACATCTATTTTTCCCGCCACCAGGGTACAACCGTATGGGCCTTAAAACAGGGGACCGCGTCCGTCTGCGTCATGGACGAGTATACTGCTTTCGGTTATAACGGTACCCTGAATTTTGCTTCCATGATTTTGGATGCCGTCACTAACCGCAGTTTGGCGAACAACATCGCCAAACGGACCAAGTTGCCGTATACCGAATGGTGGTTAAACCAGCCAAACTCGACGTTCCTTAAGAAGGTGGAGGTTTAATTTGACTAATTTAATTGATCAACCAAGATATGTCTGCGCATTAGGTGCGATGCAGACCGTAAGTTCGATTGAACGGGCTGTACCGATTTTACACGCAGGGCCAGGTTGCGGCGCAAAGCTGTCTTTAGGCATGACCGAAGGTAACGGAGGCCAAGGTTCGGGGTACATCTCGTATCATATATTCCCTTCCTCCAACATCAGTGAAAAAGAGGTTATTTTCGGGGGCGAAAAAAGACTTAAAGAAACAATAGAAAATGCGCTTAAAGTAATTGATGCTGACTTCTTCGTGGTCTTAACGGGATGCGTCTCTGAGATCGTGGGCGACGACGTTCAAGAGGTAGTGAAATCGTTTGCCAACGCTGGGAAACCGGTAATTTACGCAGAAACCGCAGGGTTTAAGGGAAACAATCTGATCGGGCATGAACTCGTGATTAATGCCATTATCGAACAATACCTCAAACCTGCGTCGGTGGTGGATAAACTGGTAAATATCTGGGCCACCGTGCCGGCTCACGATGCATTCTGGTACGGCAATTTAATTCATCTGGAAAAGCTGATTTCCGAGATAGGGCTCATACCTAACACGATTTTCGGCCCTCGAAAGGGACTAAAAACCATCGACAAAATCCCTCAGGCTTCCTTTAACCTGCTTATATCTCCATGGGTGGGACTTAAAAATGTGGAACTGTTAAAACAAAAGTTTGGCACTCCGTACCTGCATTACCCCGTGTTGCCAATCGGGCCGCAGGAAACCGGCAATTTTTTAAGAACCGTAGCGCAATTCGGCGGTATCAGCCCATCAATCGTCGAAGCCGTCATAAAAAAACATGAGGATGAGTATTACTATTTTATTGAACGTGCCGCCGACACATTTTTAGAAACCCGTTCGATTGCGCGCAGGTTTGTCACAATTGCCGATAGTCATTATGCACTGGCGGTTTCCCGCTTTCTGGTAAACGATATGGGATTGTTCCCCGCTAAACAATTTGTCATTGATGGAATCCCCGAGGAATACAAAGAGTCGGTTTCAAATTTATTTCTAAAATACAATCATGGTATTCAAGCAGAAGTGGAATTCTCAAGTGACGGGCAGGATGTCCAAGAACAAATACGTAAGACCAACTATTACGGCAGGCCGCTTATTCTGGGAAGCATCTGGGAAAAGGTGCTGGCAAAAGAACTAATGGGACATTATATCGGAATATCGATGCCTGTCAGTCAGAGGCTAATACTTGATCGTTCCTATGTAGGATATGACGGTGCATTGAGGCTTCTTGAGGATATATATTCAGTCGTTTTAGAGACTTCGATTTAAATATGGTCCGATTTACCCGTGTGTTTTTTCAGTTGGGGAGGCAAATCAAATGAGATACTGTTGAAGCTTAAAAAGCTTGTAAATATTAACAAAATAAAAAAATATAGAGGAAATAAAATGAAAAGATTAATATTGGTTATTTCAGTAATAATTATAATAGCTTCACTTTTGGCGGGTTGCTCTTCCAATTCAAATACAACGACAACCAATACCACTACGTCAGCCGCATCAACTACTCAACCTGTTAAGGTTACAACAGTGCAAGTGGCAGTGGCTAATGATTTTAACCCTTATGCCTATCTGGATGCAA
Organism: Dehalococcoidia bacterium; assembly: GCA_003162335.1. Lineage (GTDB taxonomy): Bacteria > Chloroflexota > Dehalococcoidia > Dehalococcoidales > Fen-1064 > Fen-1064. The sequence continues at coordinate 9,622 of PMMG01000005.1, read as the reverse complement.
ACGGCAATTACATCGGGTATGAAATTGATGTACTGAAGGATGTCGATGCACTTTTACCCCAATACCAATTTAATTATCAAACCGAAAGCGACCAGTTCGTCGCACTCACTTCGAATAAGGTTGACCTTATAGCGCACGAGTGGGAAAGCAATCCCGAAAGGCAAGCGACTTATCTATTCGGCAATCAATTAGTAACTACGTGGGCAGCTCATATTGTTTTCAAGGACGGCCGAACCGACATCCAAACCATCAGCGACCTTGAAGGTAAAAACGTTATGACTTTCCAGGGTTCCAATGATGCCTATTTTCTTGAAACCTACAACAAAACACATAATAATGCCATCAAGCTGACATATGTCAGTTCTACCGACGTTACTGTTTTGCTTACCGCGATACAAACCGGCACAGCAGATGCTTTTATCCTGCCACTTCGTATAGTACAGCAACTCGAAGACGGATACAATGTGAAATTGGGCACATCAGCGGAACCTGTATATAATTCAAACACTTATTTCATTTATCGTAAAAATGATGCCAGCGAGACTACGCTGCAACAAGCTGTTGACGGTGCGCTTAAAACACTCACCGATAACGGTACATTGAAAGCGCTTTCAATTCAATGGCTTGGTGCCGACTATGTTGACCCGGTTGCGATAGAAACTACTCCCGGTAGCTGATAACGAATAGGAGACAGGCGACATGACCAATATCAGTTACTTCAGCTTTAAAAGGGTATGGGAATATTTTCCGCAGCTTTTATCCCACCTGCCTACGACGCTCGTTATTGTTTTTTTTGCCTTATTCTTCGGTTTTTTGCTGGGTATATTGATTGCGGTCGTGCGCCTGTTTAAAGTTCCTGTTCTAAATCAGCTTTCGGTGGTTTACATTTCCTTTGTCCGCGGGGTACCTATTAATATCCAACTTTTTATTGTGTATTTTGGCTTGCCCTTGATTCTTTCTCCTTTATTCTTACCGTTGGGCATCGACCTTAACCGGGTAGGTCCGATTTACTTCGTTATCGCTACCTATGCGTTCAGTACGGCGGCCTTTATTTCAGTAATCATTTCCGCATCAATTTGGGGTATCGATAAAGGACAAACAGAGGCGGCTTTGTCAATCGGAATGACGAGGCCGCAACTGTTTCGCCGGATTATCGCCCCGCAAGCACTCCATATCGCGCTGCCAGAGTTTGGAAATACGACGGTTTCTACTTTAAAGAATACATCCCTCGCTTTCACCGTCGGTGTCGTTGACATGGTGGGTGTTATTTCGGCAATTGCGGCAAGAACAAAGCATTCTCTTGAAGGATACGTTGGAGCTGCCATCATTTACTTTGTATTGTGTACTTTATTGGAACGAGGCTTCTCTTTCGTAGAGAAAAAATACAGGGTCTTTAAGTAAAAGAAGAAGGGACTTTATTGTACAGGTTTGATTATCTTTTTTTCATGCATGAATTATGGGTAGGTGTTACATACATCCCTATCACGCTGTTGTTATCAATTGTCCCTTTGATTATCGGGCTTATCGTCGGTACTCTGTTTGCGATTTGCAGAATTCAGAAAGTCCGTGTTATTGACCGCATCATTCAAGTATACGTGGTACTATTGCGCAGCATTCCCATCGTGTTGTTAATGCTGATGCTGTATTTCTTCTTTACGTACGGCATCGATGAAATTGCCGGATTTTATCATCTGCCTTTTCGTTCTTCGCAGGTGTCCCCAATAACATTAGCTTTTATCATCCTGAGTTTTGTATCCGTTGCTTTCTTATCTGAATCTGTTCGAACGGCTTTACAATCAGTCCAAAAAGGACAAATCGAAGCGGCGAGGTCCGTGGGAATGACTACTACGACTATCTATCGTCGCATAATTATTCCGCAAGCGCTGCCTGTCGCTATTCCAATTTTGGGCAACACCTTTATCGGACTCATTCAAGGCACCGCTCTTCTTTATCTAATAGGAGTAACGGACTTGATAACCGGTGTAAAAATCCAGGCAAACGGAAATTACCGCTACGTAGAAGCTTATATCGCGGCTGCCATCGTCTACTGGGTACTATGCATTGCCGTTGAACAGGGCATTCGGTTGTTATCGACTCGAGTGAATTATCTCGTGAAGGGGTAAACAGTTGATTGAATTAAAAAATATACATAAATCATTCGGCCACAATCATGTTTTAAAAGGTATTGATCTGAGTGTTCTCGACGGAGAAGTTGTTGTTATTCTCGGCCCATCCGGCTCGGGAAAAACCACATTACTGCGCTGTATCGATTTTCTTGAGCGCGCTGACGAGGGCGAAATCACTGTCGGTGATACCCATGTGAATATCAGACACGCAAAAAAACAACAAACTTTGGCACTTGTTCGTAAAACAGCCATGGTCTTTCAGCAGTACAATTTGTTCAAAAATAAAACCGCTTTGGAGAATGTTATCGAAGGACTGATTGTTGTGCAAAAGGTTGAAAAACAGGAGGCGTTGGAACGAGGGCGTAACTTACTTGAGAATGTGGGGTTAGGGGATAAGTTCGATGCATATCCATCACAACTTTCAGGCGGGCAGCAGCAGCGCGTCGGCATTGCACGTGCTTTAATCCTCAATCCGGAAGTCATCCTTTTCGATGAGCCCACCAGTGCTTTAGACCCCGAGTTAGTCGGTGATGTACTGATATTGTTGAAAAAAATCGCCCACCAGGGAATGACCATGATTGTGGTTACTCACGAGATCGATTTTGCAGTCGATGTTGCCACCAAAGTAGTTTTCATGGACGCCGGACAAATTGTGGAACAAGGACTGCCTGAAGAAGTTATTTCTCATCCTAAAGAAGAACGAACAAGGCAATTTTTAAGAAGACTACTACCGGAATCAAGCTATTCGATATAGATAAAGGGACCAAGGTTAATAAGTTTTGTTAGGATTACAGATCAGGTTACAAATATATTGGAAAGAAGGTAAGCGATGGCGACAGAAAAACAGGAAAACTTAACCGGAAACGGAGTGCAAATCCTCCCAAAACAAGAGACAAATACGGGAGACCGATATTCGGGAATAAGAGAAAGCAGACCGTTCACCTATAGCGATTGCGGCGGTAACAGTGTTCAATTAGCCGGAGAATTTAGAAAACGATGTCTGAAGATGGCCGACCGGAGTTTCAGCCAGGGCCTGCAATGCCAACAGATTAACAGCATGTCGGCATTGATGTCCATGGATGATTCAGTATTTATTGTGCACTCCCCACAGGGTTGTGCCGGCTGCTCGTCCATGGCAAGTGACTTGTATCGAGTTGGCCAGGCGCACCGCGGAGTTAGATTTATTAAAAACGTTAAACTGATCGTGACAAATTTGGACGAAAGAGATATCGTACACGGCGGGGAGAATAAACTAAAGGAGGCTATTCTCCTGGCGTATTCACGCTATTCTCCAAAATTGATTTTTATTTTTACATCCTGCGCATCTGGAATTATCGGGGACGACGTTGATTCTATCGCGGCTGAGGTACAGAAACAAATCAGTTCAATTATTGTGCCCATTCATTGCGAAGGTTTTAAATCAAAAATAGCAGCTTCCGGATATGACACGGCCTTTATTTCGATTCGGCGGTATATTCTGGGTAACCAAAAGGTGCCCAAAGAGGCGGGCTTAATTAATTTATTTGCCCCTACCACGGTCAGCTATAAGGACCAACTGGAAATTGAACGTATGCTTTCCTTGATTGGTTTGCATGCTAATTATTTTCCATTCTACAGTTCGCTGGAAAAGATAAAAAAAATAACTGCGGCTGAAGCTTCAACAGCGATATGCAAGGTCTTTGCAGATGAGTTTATGAAAGAACTGGAAAATGACTACGGAATCCCCTTCGCTCATACGGTAATGCCGATAGGCATGCGTAATACTGACACCTGGTTCAGAGGCGTTGCGGCACTAGCGGGAAAAGCAAAAGAGGCTGAGGACTACATTGCAAAAGAACATCAGCGTATAATTCCCCTGATTGAAAGTATTCGCCGCAGACTGGAAAACAAAAGAGTGTTTATCTGCGGCGGAACAGGGCGCTCATTTGCAGCCGCAGCTCTAATCGATGATTTCGGCATGAAATTGGTGGGGCTGGAAACTCCAACTTTTGATGATGACGCTCAAAAAGACATTGAATATCTTAATGGTATTCACGGCGACTATGTTATTGACATTGCTAATATGCAGCCGTTTGAGCAAATCAACCTTGTCAAGAAACTGAAACCGGATGTCTTTATCGGCGTGCCGGCATGGTCAGCTAGATTAGGAATACCCACTACTCATGTTCTGGATATGAAGCGTCCGACCATGGGATACGATGGGCTCGTGTATTTGGGTAATAAAATCGCCAACCAAATAGAAAATCCTGGATTCAATGTAAAGCTGGCCGCTCACGCGCGTCTGCCATATAAAGAATCGTGGTATAAAGACGATGCTTTCAAGTTTATTAAATCATTTGGGCAATAAAACGAGGCTTTCTAAAATTATACTATCGGTAAAAGGGAGATGCTTATGTCGAATATTACACAAAATCCGCGCGGGAATTGTGCTTTAGGTGGCGTGAACGCTGTTTTATCTGCGGTCGACCGAGTGGTTCCGATTTATCATTCGGGTCCAGGTTGCTGCATGCAGACTACAGCCGGAGAAGCTGGACAGGCGGGGGGACGAATGCCATTCTATGTCTCCAGCGTATCAACTCCCTGCACCAACATGCTGGAGAGAGATGTTGTTTTCGGTGGCACAGACCGTTTACGAGAAACGATTAAAGGCGCAGTTGAAATAATGGAAGCCGATGCATATTTTGTGCTTTCAGGTTGCACGGCAGGCATTATTGGCGATGATATTAACAGCGTAACTGAAGAGTTCAGAAAAAAGAACTTGCCGGTCTATCCTATCGAAACTCCGGGGTTTTTGGGCGAGAGTTATAGGGGTTATGAGATTGCTTTTACAGCGTTTTTAAAACATATAGTTAAACCAGCAGACAGGCAGAAGAATTTGGTTAATTTATTGGGAATCATGCCGTATCACGACCCGTTCTGGGAAGGTAATTTTGAAGAACTTACCAGGATTCTCGAAAAGTTGGGACTGCGGGTTAATACGTTTTTCACTCGCCATCAAGGGATAAAAGATATACGTGATTCTTCGGCAGCGTCTTTAAATATCATAATTTCACCCTGGCTTTTAAAAAGTGCTGCCAAGGAATACCTTGAAAGTTACGGAATTCCTTGTCTCAGGTGGCCGGGGTTACCCATTGGCGCAAGCGACACATCCGCGTTTATCCGAGCGGTGGGGAAAGCATTAAGCATCGAAAAGCAAGCCGAATCTGTTATTAAAAATGAAGAAGATTATGTTTACAGTTACCTCGAAACAGCCATTGGTTCCTTAAGTTGGAAGCAATTTGCCGTTGTAGGCGATGCGAATACAGTTGTCGGGGTTACCCGTTTCCTTGCGAATGACTATAGTTTCACGCCGGTTGTTTCAATCATTACGGACCCTGTGTTCCGGCCGGAAGATATCGAACGGATTAAAGAACAATTACGATCATTGGACTATGCCCGCCCACCTAAGATTGTTTTTGAAACCGACCAATGGAAAATTCAAAAAGAACTTGAATCTCATGAAGAAATTACATTACTGATCGGAAGCACTAATGAACGCGAATTTGCTATGCAACAAGGGATTCAATGCAATGTCATTACTTACCCCATTACCGACCGATTGATCTTTAACCGGACATATGCGGGGTATAGGGGAAGCCTCACTTTTGTAGAGGATTTGTACGACAACCTTTAGTCGGATGTTCTAAATGAATACGGACAAAACTACTGGGAAAATTATTCATGCAACTGACTCAGACCTCTCAGAGATTATGGAGCTGATTAAAAAGGTCATTCTTTCCATGAATGAAAGTGGGATTTTTCAATGGAACGACGCTTATCCGAATATTGGTGTCGTTTCAAAAGACATTAAAAAACATGAATTATATATATTAAAAATCGGAGAAAGTATCGGTGGAATAGCGACCCTAAATGAGGAAAAATCAATCGAATTTGGACAAAGTCACGTTTTCGAGCCAACCAGGAAAGAACTTATTTTACATCGGTTGGCGATTCATCCCGGATACCAGAGAAGCGGGTTAGCCAGCCAATTACTGGATTATTCAGAAAACTACGCCATAGCCAAAGACTATAAATCCATTCAGCTCAGCGTGTTGTCCGGCAATTATATAGCACGAAAATTTTATGAGAAGAACAATTTTCGTGAAATCGGATCTACCTATTTTTCAGAGTGGGATGTGCGTATGGTTTATTATGAAAAAGTAATCTCATCAAGACCGCAATAGAACGTTGTCTTTTATAAATATTTACCAATGAGGCAGCCTGTATGAATATCGAAAACAATGGAGAATTTATCGCACTAGTATATCCTCACAGTCCTGCACTGGCATTAGCGGTGGTGTCTCCATAAGCCTAGATACACATTAGATTGAAATAATTCTGGAATAGTTTTAGGCTCCCTCCTGTCTCCAGCTATAGGCAATCAAGCGTATGTTACCTATAGTTGGAGATGTCTAACTCAAGTTCATGTGCTACTTCAACATTATTATAATAGCGAGAATGCTCAGACGATAGCCGAATACCTGCAAAGCGGCGGGGAATCAAACCCTAAAAGAGATTAATGAAAGGAGCCTCCCGTGAAAGGACAGAAAAAACAAACATCAAAAAGCGCGCAAAGCGCGGAAATGCCCGAAATCGGCAAAATCTCACCGGAAATCTTTACCGAAGTGATTTTCCCCCGTTTGGGCGCAAAAAGTAAGGATATCATCGTCGGGCCGCAGCACGGCGTGGATGTCGGCATTGTGACCATCGGCGACAAGGCGGTTTCTTTTACCACCGACCCTGTTTTCATCGTACCGCAGTACGGCTGGGAACGCGCCGCCTGGTTTGCCATTCATATCATTATTTCCGATTCGGTGACCAGTGGACTGAAACCAAAATACCTCTCGATCGACTTGAACCTGCCGATGGATATGACCAAAGAACAACTGCTGATCGTCTGGGATACGATTCACAAAGAATGCAAAAAACTGGGCATCACGGTGATTACCGGGCATACCGCCCGATACGAGAACTGCAACTATCCGATGGTCGGCGGGGCGACGATTGTGGGCGTAGGTGAAACGGATGAATATGTCACTCCGCGGTTAGCCAATGCCGGCGATAAAATCATCATCAGCAAAGGGCCGGCCATCGAAGCTTCCGGTATTTTCGCCACGATGTTCCCTGCGCGGCTGGAAAAACAATTCGGGGAAGCCTTCAGCAAAAAGGCGCAGGATATCTTCTATAAAATGTCCATCGTGGAGGACGCCATGACCGCGATCAAAGTCGGCGTCAGAGAGAACGGCATCACCGCGATGCACGATGCCACGGAATGCGGCATCTGGGGGGGGCTTTATGAAATCGCCCAGGCCGCGGGTTTCGGCGTGAGGATTGAAAAAGAGAAAATCGTCGTCGAAGACGGCGTCAAGGAAATCTGCGATTATTTCGGCATCGACCCTTATGCTTCCATCAGCGAAGGCACAATGATTGCGTCCTGCCGTCCGCATAAAGCCGAGGCGGTGGTCAAAGCCCTGGCGAAAAAAGGCATTAAATCTTCCGTGGTCGGGGAACTGATCGATGCGAAGAAAGGGATGATTCTAGTGGAAGCCGGAAAAGAGAAAGAATTAAAGCACCCCATCGTGGACCCGTTCTGGCGGGCTTTTTATGATGCGATGCAAACACCAACTGCAATACCGTTAGAAGAATCTTCCAGCCGATCCCAAGAAGTATCAGGATGGGAACACATTTTTACTTTGAGGAGAGGATCATACGAAGACTGATGAAAATGCATTTGTTGCTACAGAATGGAATTTCAAGCAAGAATGTTGCTTTTGCAATGATTTCATGTAATCTTGTAAAAGCTGATGAGCAGAAATCCACACTATTATCCACCTGGTTTTAAAGTATTATTTATATTAGTGTTGGCTATTTCAAAAAATATTTAAGTCGGAACAAGGAGCCTGTAATGCCTAAGAAAATAATATTTACCGATAAAGCACCCAAAGCCATTGGCCCATACTCCCAGGCGATCCAATCCGGAAATTTATTATTTATTTCCGGGCAAATTCCTTTTAATCCGGTTACCGGTGAAATTTCCGATGATATCAGCGAGCAAACCCGTCAGGTGTTAGAAAACTTGAAATCGATATTACTGGCTGCCGGCGCAACTCCGGCTAACGTTTTAAAAACTACCGTATTCCTGAAAAATCTGGATGATTTTAATGCGATGAATGCGGTTTATGGGGAATATTTTGCCGTTGACGCTCCGGCACGATCTACCATCGAAGTGTCCCGCATTCCCCGCGGGGCGCTGGTTGAAATTGAAGCCGTCGCCGTGATTAACCACAATTAAAGGAGATTGCCATTTCTAACTTCAACGCTTTAGCGGAAAAATCGATTAGCGGGGAGGGTTTGAACCGGGAAGATTGCCGGGAAATTTTAAACTGCCCTGACGAAGACTTTTTAATTCTGCTGGCCCAGGCATATCAGGTTCGCCGTAAATATTTCGGCAAAATCGTCCATATTCAGGTACTGCGCAACGCCAAGAGCGGTATTTGTTCCGAAGACTGTCATTATTGTTCGCAATCGCGGGTTTCCAATGCTGAAATCGATCGTTTTCCACTGATATCGAAAGAAACGTTATTAGCCGATGCCAGAGTGGCGAAAAATATCAATGCCGACCGTTTTTGCATTTCCACCAGCGGCACCCGGCCCGATGAAGACGAAATTGAAAAATTGTGCGAGGCAATATCTGCCATCAAAGCGGAATCTGAATTACCATTATGCGCGACTCTGGGGTTAATTACGGATAACCAGGCTAAAAAATTAAAAGCCGCCGGATTGGATAGAGTAAATCACAACCTGAACACCAGCCGACGTTACTATAGCCGGATTTGCACCACACATACTTTTCAGGACCGTTTGGATACGATCACTACCTGCAAACAAGCAGGTTTGGAGATCTGCTGCGGCGGAATATTCGGTCAGGGAGAAAACTCCGAGGATATCATTGACCTGATGTTAACCCTGAAAGAGATTCAGCCGCAGGCTGTTCCGGTTAATTTTCTGGTCCCCATTAAGGGGACGCCCTTTGAAACTATCGATAATCACCTGAATCCCCAAAAGTGCCTGAAAATTCTGTGTCTCGCCAGGTTCATTACCCCGCGGAGTGAAATCCGCGCCGCCGGCGGTTGGGAATACAACCTCCGGCAACTCAAGCCTCTGGCATTATTTNNATGATACTAATGCATTCGATACCCAATAACGATCTTCCCCGTTCGGTTGAGCAAAGAATCAGAATTCAAACCACAGAGCAAAACCTATATTTTTCTTGTTATGTGATTGTCTGATTGCGTACCAGCCTTTTACCGCTAAAAGAGTATTTATTAAATCATCCTGGCTAGACCTACTTAATGCTGAAACTTTATTAACCTCCTAGAATATCTTGTCCTGTTATGGAAAGTAATGCAAATAAATCGCATGAATAGACAGAATATGCAATGGGTCACAAAAAGATG
>PMMG01000158.1 GCA_003162335.1 Dehalococcoidia bacterium | reverse complement strand
GGGTGTTAAATTAGCCGGGGAGAAAATACCCGACATGATTCTAATGGATATCATGATGCCTAAGATGGATGGACTTGAGGCAACACGAATTATCAAGGCAGACGAGAAAACTAAATATATACCCATAATTGCTCTTACTTCTTACGCTATGAAAGGTGACAGGGAAAAGACGATTGAAGCAGGATGCGATGGGTACATAGCAAAACCAATTGACATTAAAGAAGTTTTAAAAGCCATCGAACATTATTTAACAATTTAACTAAACCGATATGTGAAGGGAATATTTATTTTGCAATAAAATCTTGGGCAGAAGAGATCGAAAATGGAAGGGAAATCAGTAGTTTTAGCAGTATATGATGTGCCTCAAAATATCAAACTCCTTGAAGCTTGCCTGATTCCGCAAGATAATTTTTTCCATAGTTTATCCGCGGAACAATATCCAACCATCCTCAGCCTTACCCGATTTATGTCGGTTGATATGAATAAGCACTGAGCGTAAATGCAGAGTCTATTTGAGACTACTTGATAAGAGTCATGCGTTAATTATGAAAGTTAGGAAAAAGTGAAAAGGCATCTGGTCTATTGGTAGGGGCGGAGTTGCTCCTATACCATGAGCCTGAATAGTTTAGCAGAATCCCGAGGTTACGTTTGCCAGAGAGGTGGATATGAAAACAACGCAAACAAGGGTACTTCTTTTATCGCAGATATTCGGTATGTTTTTGAATCAACAGCAAGGTAAATGTTTATAACAATAGCAGGAGGTTTAGCTAACAAATCAGCTAGATGTCGGCTAAGGATGCTTTGTCCATGGTTAGTTGCTATCAGTAAATATTCTTGATGATGAATAAGGGGCCAATGTAGAAGTGAAGATGTTGCTGTCACCAAAATAGTCTAGCCTTTAATTCGCACGATATTATATATCATTAGAATGAGGAGTGAAAATAATCATGGATTTATCGTTTATAACAATACCCAAGGATAGTGTCGAAATAGAACACGTTACTCAGAGAAGCGGAGAGGTTTTAGCTGAATCTATGTTTGCAATTAAAGATCCCGACTCAGTATTATGGGAATTGATTAAGCAATATCTGGAAAAACGCGGTTACAAAACTACCGAAGGTATAAAGATATTGGGAAAATCAGGCGCAGAGCACACCTTTGATATGTTAGCGCGGCGTGACGCAGGTTTTATCAGTCATTCGATCGGTGTTGCGCTCATTCCCGAGGGTGATGAAAAAACACGTATAACATTTCTTCACAAATGTGAAAATTGTGCTTATGATGTCGGCCTTACTGGCAGCGTGTTTGCCGTAATTTCTCCACTCAGTCAGGAAGCACAGCGTTTCGCACTACATCAACATATGAAAATCATCAATTCTCAAGATGTTCAGTCCCTGAATACTCAAGAGCCAGCACGGCCAATTAAAATCACTGAATCGGCTAAATTCGAAAATAAAGGGCAATTGATAAAAGCTCTGGAGAATCTCAATTATAGAGTAGAATGCGATGCCAAGGTCAATAGCAAATCAGGAACTGATTATACCTTTGATATTATCGCTTACGAAGACGATCCAGTCACCGGCCACCGTCTGGTCATCGATTTCTTACATGATGATGTCGAAATCCCGCTGGAACGGGTTTCACTTTTTGAAGTCAAGTCTTATGATGTCGGTTTTAGTGATAAAGCCATCGCGATATCGGCGCCGATGAGCCGTGAAGCCAGGCAATTTGCGCAGAAATATGGCATTCAGATCATACAGATCGAGCAAAAACCCACAAGTGCAGCAGGTACTACTCCGCAACCTCCGTCCGCCAAGAAACAGGCTATACCGGTAGTAAAATCCACCAAGATCGATGATGACAAAGCGCCGGTAGCCCCGGCAAAACCGATCAAGCTGGTGCCGGAAGTGGAGGCGCTCGAGTTAATTCCGGAAGTCATGGCCAGAAGACTCAATGTCATCCCGATTTCGATTGCAAATAACACGCTGACAATCGTTATGGCCGACCCTACCGATGTTTTTGCGTTGGAAGCCATTTCTGCCAGTACCAAGATGCGCGTCAAACCTCTTCCCGGCAGAGTGGATGAAGTCCGGGAAGCAATTGACCTTAACTACAAGGGATACGGCGAAATTGAAAAACAGATTTCCAACGTTTCGATTTCCGATGAAATTACCGATGAACGCCTGGCAATGGATGCGGCGTTCGATGCACCGCTGGCACAAGCGCTCAGTCTGATTATCGAAGAAGCTGTAAAGACCAGAACTTCGGATATCCATCTGGAGCCGGAAGAGAACAGATTGCGGGTGCGCTACCGTATCGACGGTATTTTGCACGAAATGATGTCGTTGCCGTTAAGCATTAACCGCGCGCTGATTTCACGTATTAAAATTTTAAGCGATATGAACATTGCCGACCACCTGCGCCCGCAGGACGGTCAGTTCTCTTTCGATGCCAAAGGACGTTCGGTAGACATCCGTGTAGCTACGGTGCCGTGCGTGACCGGGGAAATGGCAGTACTGCGTTTACTTGATAAATCCAGAGCAAGCCGCGGTTTGGCGGAAGTGGGCTTTTTACCTGCCAGTTTAAAGGTCTATGAACAGATGCTGGCTTCTCCGTACGGGATGATATTAAGCAGCGGTCCTACCGGTTCCGGTAAAACTACTACTTTGTATGCCAGTATCAATAGTCTTGATCTCGTAGGTAGAAATGTTATCACGATCGAGGACCCCGCCGAGTACCGTTTCAAAAACATCAATCAGATTCAGGTAAACGCCCAGGCCGGTATTACCTTCGCAGCCGGTCTCCGGTCAATCCTGCGTCTTGACCCGAACATCGTCCTCGTCGGTGAAATCCGTGATGGTGAGACGGCCAACATTGCAACCCAGGCGGCATTGACCGGTCACTTGATATTATCCTCCGTCCATGCCAATGATGCGGCTACGACCATCGCGCGCCTTATCGATTTGAAAGTAGAGCCGTTCCTGATCGCCACTTCGCTTGTCGGCGTGGTGGCGCAAAGAATGGTGCGCCGCGTTTGTCCGGATTGTGGCAGGCTCCTGGAGGCGCCGTTATCTGAACAACTGGCATACGAAAAAGCCACCGGTGAGAAAAGAACAGAGTTCCAATACGGTGTTGGTTGTGAGTCTTGCTCATATACCGGTTATCTTGGCCGAACCGGTATTTTTGAGATTCTCCAGATGACCGATAATATCAGAAAGATGGTTGTTAATAGCGCCAACAGCAGTGAGATCCGCACCAAGGCAATCAGCGAAGGAATGGTTTCATTATTAAAGGACGGAATGCTTAAGGTGCAGGCCGGTATTACTACTCCCTCGGAAGTTCTGCGCAGCGCTTATTCCGCCGATTAGTTGTAATTGAGGTAAAAAATGGAATATCAGTATGTTGCATACAATACCGAAAAGAAAATAATTAAAGGCAGACTTGCCGCGCCCGATGAAGAAAAAGCAGTTGGACAGTTGAGCACGATGGGTTATCAGGTGCTTAATATCAAGTCACTTGGTTCATTGGGTAAGCTGACCAAATCGCTGGATATTTCGTTCACAGCGCAAATCAAGCCAAAAGAAGTGATAATGTTTTCCCGGCAGCTGGCAATTCTCCTTGAATCGGGTATCGATATCGTGACCGCAATGGATCTTTTCCGGGCACAGGCATCGAACAAATACTTCCGTAAAATGCTGGAAGAAATTATTGCCGACTTGCGAGGCGGCAGTTCTTTCTCCGGAGCACTTGCTAAATTCCCGAAAGTATTTTCGACGATGTACTGCCGCACAATAGCCGCCGGCGAACAAAGCGGCAACCTGGATGCCGTTTTAAAACGAATGGCAGAATACATGGAAAGAACCGCGTCGGCGACGAAAAAAATAAAGAGTGCGATGACATATCCGATCGTGGTACTGGTGGTGGCGGTGGTTGTGGTGGCAGTGCTGGTGTTTTTTGTGATGCCTACGTTCACCGGCCTTTACGGCAGTTTAGGAGCCAAAATACCAGCTATTACGCAATTGTTGATGAGTATGGCAAAGGGCGCTGCTAAATATGGTATTTATGTACTGGTGGTTTTAGCCGGTATTATATTTGGCATAGTGGCCTATACCAGAACACCCGCCGGAAAAATTGCCTGGGATAGATTTGTATTGCGTTTACCCATCATCGGTCCGATTATCCAGTTGAATGAGCTTTCCCGTGCTTGCCGGACCATCGCAATGTTGATCAAAGTAGGTTTACCGTTGCCGGATATTATTACCATGTGTATTCAGAGTGCCGGCAATAAAATTATCAGTCAAGCATTGAGTGAAGTAAAACAGGATATGCTGGGTGGCGAAGGGCTGGCACAGCCAATGGCTAAGAGAGAAATTTTTCTGCCGTTAATGGTGCAAATGGTCTCCGTCGGTGAGAAAACCGGTAACCTGGGCAATACCCTGACGACAGTGGCCGAGAGTTATGAGGCTGATGCCGATGATAAAACCACAACAGCTACGGGATTATTACAGCCTGCGCTCACAATTGCTATGGCGGTAGTTGTAGGTTTTATCGTAGTGGCAATGATTTCCGCAATGTATGGTATTTATGGTCAATTAGGGAACAACGGGTAGGTTCGCGATGCCATGTTCTAAATTAATATGGCAAATTGAATAAAAGGAAATGATCATATGAAGTCAAACAGGATATTACAATTAATTTTAGTAGTATTGATTATCATCTTTGTTGCGGTGGGTGGATATTTGTATTATGCCAATTCGCAGGATAGTAAAAAGCCCGCCGATTTAAATGCCTCCATTTCGCGGAATCAGGCAATAATCAGCAAAGGCCTGGCAGATAAAGCGGCAATGGATAAACAAGCGGCTTCTCTGACCAGCCAGCTTGCAGCGGCAAATGCGGCGTTGGCCAAAGTAAATTTCCGGTCTTCTGCCGAGAGCATCGAATACGATCGGCTTTTGATCGGTATAGCCGATAATTTAAAGATTCTTACGGCTGACGTAAGTGCGACTGGGCTAACTGAGAGAAAAGAAGGAGATACACAATATCAAGTTGCTTCCTTTAGCGTTACTGTTCAGGGTTTAGCCCCGGACAAAATTTTCGTTACACCTGCGGATTCAACTGCTTATATCAATGCCAATGTCACTGCGATACTGGCTTTCATCGATCAAGTGGCCAATAGTAAAGATTTCGATACCGCGGTAATCCAATCGGTAAATATCTCTGAGCCAAAACCGATGACCGATCAACAGATATTGGATAAAACAAACTCAATTAAAGATTTCATCAGATCAAGATTGACAGCAGATGAAACTGCTAACCTGACCGACGATCAGATTACGGCGCTGGTAGAGAGCAAATACACGGCTCTGGCAGGAGATGATCTGAAGAGGATTATTCAGCAGGCCGGTTATGATGTCACCCAGGCAGTCATTAACATCGATATCTGGACTTATAAGAAGGGGGCATAAACTAATGGCAGAAAAGGTGATGACTCTATATCTGGAAGATAGTAATATCAAGCTTTTGGTAGCAAAGGGCAGAAAAGTTGAACGCTGGGCTATTACTTCGCTTGATGCAGGATTAGTAAAAGACGGCGTTATTGTTAATGAAAACAAAGTGGCAGATAAAATCAGGGAGATGTTTGCCACCATCAAACACGGTAAAGGTTCTGAAATATTAGGTGGTAAAGGTAAGGTTATCGTCGGGTTAAGCGGACGCGATTCTTTATACCGTGTGCTTTCTCTACCGGTAATCGGCGAGAATCTGCTGCCTGAAGCCGTCCGCCGAGAGGCTGGAAGGGTCTTGCCGGTTTCTCTGAACGAATTGTATTTGGCGTATCAACGGATTCCCGGTAATGCCAGCGAAATTCGTGTGTTCGTTGCTGCGTTTCCTAAGAAAACCACAGATGTTCTGGTCCGGACCATGCGCCTTGCCGGGGTCAACCCGCGTGTACTTGACCTGGCGCCGCTGGCGTTGTGTCAATCAGTGAATGAACCACGAGCAATTATTGTCGATGCCAGACAGGATAATCTCAATATCATGGTGATGGCTGAAAGAGTCCCCCAGGTAATCCGCAGTCTGGCGATGCAAAGTGAAGGAAAATCCATTAATGAGAACATGCCTACCATCATCGAAGAGTTTTCCCGCACGGTGGCATTTTATAATTCCAGTCATCAACAGAGCCCCATCGGTTCGGAAGTTCCAGTGTTCGTCTCAGGCGATCTGGTAGGCGTACCGGCGACATGGCCCGCGCTAGTGGGGAAATTGAATTCTCAGGTAGCGGTGTTACCGAGTGTCATTGAATATCCGGAAAATTTCCCCGCCAGTGATTTTATCATCAATCTGGGCCTGGCCACAAAAGAACTGGCCCTGGAAAAAGAAGCAGGTAACTATTCGCTGGTAAATCTGAATGCTTTGCCTGCTTCGGCTTTACCGCAGCCGGTTAATCCGTACCGGATCATTGTTCCGGTAGTGGCGGTTGCCGGTATTGCCATTCTATATATGATGTGGAATAACTGGCAAAATACCAGGAATGATATAAAATTACTGCAAGCCAAATTGACCGCTACACAGAATCAGATTACAGCAAATACCAAAGCTGTCGCAACCTTGACCGAGCAGAACAGGGTGACGCAATCACAGATCCAACCGATCATCGATGCTGCGAGTATATTTACGAAAAAATTAACCAGTATTTCAGCATCGCGTTTGACCACAAATACCGATGTGCACCAGATAATCGCGAAAAAACAAGATGCGGTAACCATTACCGGATTAAGTTACGCCGATACCAAGACTGTGGTAGGTTTATCTGCCTCCACTGCAGAAATACTAACCTACGCGCAGACTTTAAGAGACAGTGCTAAATACGGGGTAATTATTTCAACAATTCATTATAACCCGATAATAAAAGCGAATGGAGATGTCATTCCGGAATATGAATATAATTTCCAGATAAAATAAAGAATTTCTCCGCTGATCGAAGAGAGGTGGTTGACAACGTCAACCACCTCTCTCTTTTTTATCGAAAGCATTCAGACATCATTTTTACCAGTTGTAGCGGTACTGTATTTGACGATATTCCTAACTGTAAGGGGTGAATGTCACCGTGTCCTTCCCTCTCCCCGGTAAGACCGGCAAAGGCCTTGATTTATTATCAAGTTCAATGCAGGCACGTGCCCTGCCTTTTGTGTCAGCAGTAATTATTATTCCCGGCTCACCTGGATTCTTAAAAAACAAGTTTTGTTATTTTTATCTACGATATTTCACATCATTCCCTTAACCATTCCTTAAACAAGCTAAAGCTCATAACTGGCGGGAACCGGAATCCATTACAGCCTGCCGCAAGGAAGCAGAATGCTTATCGAGAAGATACTATTCGTTGCCCACTTACCTCAAATTATTTGACCCGCCGAATGACTTATGCTTGATTGGCAATACTATTCTTTCAATTATTATCCGTTGAATGATAATCTGAAAATTATTGGCGGTAGTGTATAACTCTGTTCACGGCAAGTAGTTCAGTCGCCTGAAATTAAGGTGTTCATTCAACTTTGAACCGCCGGCTATGATCACGATTTATAAGACTAGACTCGCTTACGCGGGGGGCGATTTGCCACAGCTGGAAACATAAAATAAGCAGAATGGAAGAGTTGAAAGCGATATACTGCTTATACCGGAAAATTATTTTTTATTGCATTGAGTTCAGTAACTAATCCGGCATCTAGTCCATCACTTCAGTACGAAGTGTATGTTATTCGGCAAAGGGAATTATCAAAAAAGAAGAAGGGCGGATCTTTTCAGAAATCCGTCCTTCTTGCTCAAGTTAGTTGCTTACAATTATATTAGTAGATTATTTGAACTTGGTGCCGTCAAATGAGAATGATAAATAGGTTGCCGCGGTAACGTTTCCGTTTGCGTCAAGTGTATAGGTACCTGCAATAGCGCCTTGAATGTAAGGCTGAATCAAGGTAGTTACGACAGCGCCTCCAGTGGCGGGGGTTGCTGTAGGTAGACTGGCTCCATTCTCTGACTGGTAAGCCGAGATAGCGGTTCTAACAGCGGATAATTCGGCGTTGGCTTTGGCAATATTGCCGCTATTGACGAACTTGGACAGGTTGGGGACGATTGCTGCGGCCAGGACACCCAGGATGACGATGACGATCAGCAACTCGATGAGGGTGAAACCTTTTTCACCGGCGTGGAATGACTTGGTAACTTTCTGCATAAATTTTTTCATTCTTTTTCCTCCCTTTTTAGGTTGCGGTACAGCTTGTGTTTTTTGCCGTCTCCGCGCAATGAAAATCCATACCCTTAATGTACCATCGGCCATATTGGGTGTCTATTGGCCAAAGGGCTTAATCGCTCATAAACGATAGTACTGGTTTACGCTTGTCTCGATTCTGCATGGTTCTGCGCGTCTTAGATTTTTATGGATAACTTGACATATATACGATGACAGGGTATTATAACGAATACGCATTAATAGTATTTAGATACAAAGATATGGTAGCGGAAATGGCGGAGAAATAATGAAATTAACTCGCTATTCTATCAATAAAAACACAACTGGCAGTTCACATGATGGTATCTTTAAAGACCAGCGTGGTTTTAACATTATCGAATTCCTGATGCTGGTGGCGTTTGTGCTGCTGGTGGTGCTTGTGGTTGTCCCTAACCTCAGCCTGTTCTTAGGGGTGGATAAAAAGTTAGCCAATGCCAACGTCGAGGCGTCCAATATGAGATTTGCGGCGATGGCCTATGAAAAAAATACCGGTAAGTATCCTGCTAATTCAGATGCCTTCTGGACGGATCCGCCCGGACCGAGTGATTATGCTCCGCGGCCGCATGCTTTCTATACCTTCGATGTAGGCAATGGTAGAATAATTTCAGCATCTACCGACATTTCCGAAAACAACGGTATTACACCATGGTCAAATATAAAGTGGGACAATACCGGGGATAGTTGGGTAAAGCAATGAACGCCTGGAGAAGGTGTTAATATGGAACGGCGCAGAACCAGTGTTGAAGTTATTGCTGATATATTAAGACTCGGGCAAGCTGGCAAGACGGAAATAATGTACAGCGCNNGCGCCAATATGAGTTATTTCCAGCTGCAAAAATACCTGAATTACTTGCTAAAACTGGAGCTTATCGACAAAGTAGTTGTTGGCAACCCGTCCGTAACTTATCGTGTCACCGAGAAAGGGCTGGAGCTGTTGAAGAGTATTGAAGGTGTATTGGAAGTATTGAAATTCAAAGAAATCGAATAACTCAGTAACAATAATCGAACAGTTAAAAGATAGCAGCAATTGTCAGCGGGAGCCGACAAAAATAAAAAAGGAGAGAGAAGTTGAGTGACAATAAAATACTGGTAATACCGGCTGACCTCGTAAAAAAAATTGATGAGAATTGCGGAGATATGAATCGTGCTGAGTTCATAGAAGCGCTGATCGATAATTTGATTGCCGAAAAAGGTGAATCCCGGGAAAACGTCAAATCGGATTTTGTTACCAGAACAGAATTGCTCGTCTTCGAGCAGGACATGAAACAACTGCTGAAAAGCTTCCTCGATTTCTTTATGGCTTATGACGTCGAACTGGGTGAAAACAACCAACAAATAGAATTGGATAAATTTACCACGAAATTGCAGGGGCTGCAGAAAGATTTAAGCCCGGCTGATAACGGCAGTAAAGGTGGCGGAAAAGCCACGATCAAGTGGAAAACGTAATTTAATTTTAATTTGATTAAACAGGAAAGGCTCCCTTCTTTGAGTAAAGAGGGGAGCCTTTCCTGTTATTAAAACCTCTTTTATACGAATATAAATTGTTCGTTGGTTAAATATGGGCAGGGGCTATATAAGGGCTTAACTATTCTCATTAGTTTATTTATCCCGGTATTTATCTTGCGCCATAGCTTGTTGGCCCGAAAAAATAGACTATTACCCGCGATAAATGTAAAACAGACAATTCTCATTAAAAACAACGAGTCGATGCAGAAAATCCCTCTCTTCCTGTCTGTATGCTATTGCAACAGGTTGCAACAGCTATTAATATTACCTGACTATACCCACATTAAAAATATAATTGATAATAGTTGAGTGTAATAGAACATAGTTCTAGTACACTATACCTTCCAATCCCGGGAATAATTTGCGATAGTTGATAAACGGATAACCAGCAAGTATAAAAAAGTCTAAAAGTGACTGGCTATATTATACAACATCTCTTCGCTTCCTAAACAGGCAAATACAGGAGGAAAACCGGATGGCTACATTAAGTGAAATCTTCCAGCAGGGCAGTAATAAGGAACTATGGCAGAAATGTTGCGGGTTTATAGACTTATCCATGCAGGAATTTATGAACATCCAAGAGCGGTTGCTCAAAGAACAGTTAGTATTATTAAAAAAATGTGAGTTGGGACGAAGCATCATGGGGAAAGCCTCTCCTGCAACGATTGCAGAATTCCGTGATACAGTGCCTCTCACTACCTATGAGGATTATGCCCCTTATTTATTAAAGCGGCGGATGGATGTTTTACCCAAAAAACCGATTATGTGGCAATATACATCGGGCAAATACGGGGAATATGCGCACCGCTGGGCGCCTGTAACCTCACGGCAGTTAGAGGAAATTGAGCCGTTGATCATGGCGCTGGTGCTGTTTTCCTCCTGTAAACAAAGAAATGATGTCACGTTTAAGTTAAATGATAACGTTTTCTATGGAATGGCGCCTCCGCCTTATGCAACTGGATCAATCGCACGTGCTATGCCGGCGGGATTATTCAATTTTTTACCGCCGATTCATCAGGCAGAAGAGACTCCTTTTGAAGAAAGAATTCAGCAAGGGTTTAACATGGCTTTATCCGAAGGGTTGGATATGTGCCTGGCGCTCTCCAGCATAACTGTAGCGATCGGGGAAAGGTTCAGTAAAAGAAACGGCACGACAAATTTAAAAACCCTGATCAAGCAGCCAAAAGCAATGGCGCGGCTGCTCAAAGGTCTGGTAAAAAGTAAATTGGCCGGCCGTTCTTTGTTGCCTAAGGATATCTGGTCGCTGAAAGGATTGATCACGTTCGGGATAGATAGCTCAATCTACCGGGAAAAAATTAGAGAAATGTGGGGACGTTATCCGCTGGATTTCCACGGGTGCACCGAGGCGCCTTTGATCGCAATGCAGACTTGGGACTACCAGGGAATGACATTTATCCCACAACTTAACTTCCTCGAATTTATTCCGGAAAGGGAGAGTTTGAAATGTCGGAATAATCCATCTTATCAGCCGCCAACATTGTTAATGGACGAATTGGTTCCGGGAAATTATGAGTTAGTTATAACCAGTTTCCACGGCGGTCCCTTTATCCGCTATAAGTTAGGCCATCTGGTCAAGATTACCGCGCTACGGAATGAAGAATTGAATATCAATATCCCTCAGATGACTTTCCTTACCAGGGTGGATGACCAGATTGATATTGCCGGCTTCACACGTATTTCGGAAAAGGCCATCTGGCAGGCGATTGAAAATGCAGGTCTGGCCAATCAAGGCTGGACAGCTTGTAAAGAAAGTAACGGATTACCGGCTTTACATTTGTATATAGAACCAAAGGAAGGAGAAAACAGTACCCTTGCGCAAATGACAAACCGGATCCATGAGGAGTTGAAAAAACTGGATACCCCTTATGCCGAACTGGAATCCTTTACAGGTCTAAAACCCCTGGTAGTGACGCAACTCCCTCACAATACGTTCCAGTTGTATAAACAGAAACAGCAGGAACTGGGGGCGGATATGTCTCAATTGAAACCTCCGCATATCAACCCGTCTGAAGAAATAGTCGCGTTTCTATTAGCTCCTGTAATCGGGGACAAGGGTTCTGTCCCGGAGATGGCAACAGTATAATTAAAAACTATCCGGACAATATTTGGGGCACAGGGCAGAAAGTAATATAAATTACGTTATGCCTTGTTGTTTGGCTTGACATAACTCCATTGGCGAATTAAAAAGGATTTATTTTTCATCTATGCCAATCGCGGATTTATACCGGGCCATGGTTTTTAGTTGAACTGTATTCGCGATCTTGTACGCCTGAGACAAAACACTTTTGAAATCCTGATGTGAGATTTTCTTTGAAAAATAGTTGTCAAAAGACTTGTATGCGGATTTTCTCCAATCAATTTTCTTTTTTTCTTCAGTTTTCATCTCATCCCATAACGGACTGCCGGGCAGCGGGATATAACTGTTTACGTCAAAAATATCTGTTTTTATCGTTTGCATCAGATTAATTGTTTCTTTCATATCTTCTTTGGATTCATTTGGTAAACCAAGTAATACCGAAGTCACCGATGGTATCCCGCTGTTGTAAACCATTTCGCTTACTCTGATGATTTGCTCGACAGTTGTATTTTTATTAACGGACTTTAATATGCGATCACTGCCTGATTCCAGGCCGAAGTACAAACCGCAACAATTTGCCCGTTTCATTAATTTAAGCAAATCTTCATCAAGATTGTCATACCTCGCTGTACATCTCCATTTGATGGTTAATTTTTCGTTGATTAACGAGTTACAGAATGTTTGTAAATATTTCTTATCATAAGTAAAAGTCCCATCATCAAAATCGACGAAATCGACTTTATATTTTTCCTCGATTAGTTTTAATTCTCTTATAACATTATCCACGCTCCGGCGGCGTACTTTCCCCTCCCAGAATTTTTTATCGGCACAGAAAGAGCAGAGATATGGGCAACCTCGCGCGGTAGACAAACAATGGACCCGATATGTGTCGTAGTTACAATTCAAAACAAGATCACGCGCCAAAAAAGGTAATTCGTCAAGGTTGTGAATAAGGGCAACACCTGGATTATGTTTTATTTGCCCCTCTTTGTTCCTGTAATAAAGACAAGGAACATTTTCCGATATCTGTTTTTGTTTCTTGAGTTCCCGTGCAAGGGCTAGAAGAGGAATTTCCCCTTCACCAGTTATTACGAAATCAATATCTTTATTTTGCATAACTTCATCAGGACAAAAAGTCGGATGACAGGATCCTACCACGACTTTTATATCAGGATAATTTTCTTTAACCAGTCGGGCGACTTTTTCTACCGAACTGCTTAAAGGTGTTAAAAATGATATCCCGACGATCAAAGGCTTTTGCTGCCCGATAAATTCCACTATTTTTCCCCAGACAATATGATTATTGTCGTTTAAAATCATTTCATAGTTTCTAGTGGCGGCTGCGTAATCTTCAAGGCTTGTATTTAGCCATCCGTCCGCAGATTTGAAATCGATCAATAAATCACCCATAAGTATGCCGGTTTCTATTCCGCCCTGCCGGAGATACGCCGCAAGACTGGTCAAAGCGATATTGTAACCGCAATCTGTAGACACACCTTTTAAGGCGCTGTATGGTGGGTCGATAAGCAGAATATCCATATTTTCTCCCTTGAAAGTCCCCCGATTACTTAACTGACTGTTCAACACCCTACTCGAGTGTAAGGTCTGGAGTCTAAGGTCAATTCACTGAGTGTCGCCAACAAGAAACCGCCGATCCATCAGGTCGAGATAAATATAGCGGGGTGCGGTTATGATTTCCCGTTTCTTAAGGATGATGTTTATTGCTTCATTGGCAGCCAGTATCGAAGTTAAGCCCACGCCAACACTTGTAGTCGGTCCGGGTTTTTCTCTGTCTATAATTTGTTTGTACTCCTCACTTGATTGCGACGGTCCATATGAGGGGAAAACGGGCAGAATCTTTTCCAAAGGTATGTTTAGCTCATCGACTTTATTTAAATCTGCATCGGGTAGCAAATTATCATATTCTTCCAGGGTTAATCCCGATGGTCCGAAAACAACAACCATAGCTCCAAAACCTATAGCATACGCAAATAGATAATGGATGTTTTTTTGCCTGGCTGCTCTTTGAAGCCAAATTGATTGGCGGAACAACCCAAAATCCATTTCATCGATTACCAGGTTACTATTGGAGGCAAAGAGGCGTGCATCTTTTTCCGACCATATTCCCCTATCGGTAAATTCAATTCGCGCCTCAGGATTAATGTCTTTAAGCTGTTGATAAATTACTGTTGCTTTGTTATTCCCTTCACTTACGAGTGAGGATCCGAATTGGCGGTTAAAGTCGCTTTTTTTAAATACGCCTGGGTCCGCGATTTTAATATTACCGATTCCCATTCTAACTAACCTTTCCGCTAAAAGGCCCCCAACCCCTCCAACTCCCGCTATTGCAATAGTAGATTGCCTTAGTTTGTCTTGTTCTTCTTTACTAAATATGCCGATGTTTCTAGAAAAAATTTCATTGTACAATTAATTGATCCCCGCGCCAATTGGAATTATTAACGTAATAATTTGCCTGTTTTATAAAAATCAGAGCTTCATTAACTAGGCCAATTGAAGTCATTATATTGGTGCACTTTATTTTTGTCAAATATGAGATTATGATGGCTGGTCAAAACATCAGGTTATTTAGTACTTATTATTGTCAATTTATTGACAGTTTTCTGGCCGTATTGCATAATTGACGCAAGGATAATAAATTGTCTAAAGCCGTTTAAGCAGGAAAGAGGGAAATTCCTTGAATTTATGGTCAATAATCCCACTCGCTAGTTGCTTGTCATTTGCCGTTTTATTTGTGCTGGTTTTACAGCAAGCAAAAACGCGCGTTGATAAAATATTCACAATATTTCTTTTTGCTTCAGCAATCTGGAGTTTCACCTCCTTTATGCTGACATCCTCCTTTTTCACCGGAAAAAATCTTAATTTATGGAATGAATTCGTATACCCAGCGATTCCATGTGTAGTCGTAAGTTATTATCATTTTGTCAGGGTATACAACAACAAACCAGGTGGTGCAATTGTTTTCCTCGGGTATGGGTTTGTTATTGCAGCCCTTGTATTAGCTTTAAAAGGTTATGTTGTAAGAAACGCGCAGTTAATCAATGGTTTTATTTACCATGACATTCACCCATGGGATTACGTTGAAGCTTGTGTACTGGTTCCAATTCTTATTGCTACGATCGTTATGTTGGTTCAACGGTATCGCCATTCTGAAGACCCGATCGATAGAAATAAGACCGCCTACTTGATCTCTGGATGGGGTATCCTGCTGCTAATTAGTTATGTTACCCCCTTCACTCCTGCGTTGTACGGCTTACCTATAGATCATATCGGTAACCTGGCGAACGGATTAATCATCGCCTACACTATTTCCCGGTATAGTTTACTTGATATCCGGTTAGTGTTCAGGAAAGGATTAGGTTTCGCCTTGGCGATTATCCCGATCGCCGCTTTGTATTTTGGCGGGTTGTACGTCATGTTCAAGTTCTACCCCCAAATGCAGTTTTACAGTATATTATTGATTGCGCTTTTATTGACGGTATTACTGGCGTTGATCAGCATTCCGCTCAGGCGGCCTGTGCAGGAGCTGGTAGACCGCTTTTTTTATCGGGAAACCTACGACCACCGACAGACGCTGCTTAGTTTTACCAGTAAGATGGGAAATATCCTGAACCTCGATCAATTGACTACGGAAATGCTGCAGACGCTGTCCAAAGCCATTCGGATATCACGGGCAGTGCTTCTTTTTGAAGATCCCGGCAGCAGTTTATTCACCGTGCGGTTTATATACCCGGATTCTAAAGATAAAAGCGCCAACGATTTTAATCTTTCCTTTGATAGCCCTGTAGTGATCTGGCTGCAGAAAGAATCCCAGGTTTTAACAATGAAACAGATTGAGACCGCGCCACAGTTTAAGGCACTGTGGGAAGCCGAAAGAGAGAGTTTACATAACGCACATCTGGAGGTTTTATGCCCATTAAAAAGTCACGGTAAACTGGTCGGTATTTTAGGCCTGAGTAAAAAAAGTTCGAGTCAGATCTTCTCCCAGGAGGACATCGAACTGGTGATGAGCGTTGCAAATCAAGCCGGTGTCATCGTGGAAAACGCGCAGTTGTATTCGCAGGCAATGACCTGGGCCATCACGGACGGACTAACCCGGTTGTACAATCATCGGTATATGCATGAATGTCTGGATAAAGAAATTGCCCGCGGTACCCGGTTCGGTACGACTTTTTCCATTATTATGATCGACCTGGATTTCTTTAAAACTTATAACGATACTTATGGTCATTTAGCCGGGGACGATGTCTTGACTAGTATCGGCAAGTGTATCCAGACTTCAATCCGTACTGTTGATATCGCGTTCAGGTACGGTGGTGAGGAATTTGCGGTGATCCTGCCTGAAACAATGACCGAAGGCGCCTTCCTGGTAGCCGAACGCATCCGTGAGAAGATCGAACAAAAACTATACAGCGGTCGTTCATCAATTACTGCCAGTCTAGGGATCGCAACCTGGCCGACTGACGGCGTTACCAAAGAGCAGATACTGGTTTCTGCAGACAAAGCGCTCTATGCCGCCAAAGGGACTGGCAGAAACCGTACCTGTGCGCCTTACGACTACAAGAAACAAGGCATCGTCTCCATCGATTCCGTATCGGAAACACAAAGGATTGCCATCAGCATGATTTTTGCGCTGGCAGCTACGGTAGATGCCAAAGACCATTACACATATGGTCATTCCAGGAAAGTCAGCCAGTATGCGGTCGCAATGGCGCAGGCGATGAATCTGCCCCCGGAACGGATCAATGTGATACGAACTGCCGGCCTGCTGCACGACATCGGGAAAATCGGTATTCCGGATTCCATCTTGAATAAAGACGGCGTGCTTGATGAGCAGGAATGGCGGCAGATCAAGGGCCATCCGGAGATGGGTGTGGAAATTCTCAGATATGTAGCGGAATTGTCTAATTCCCTGCCAATTATCTTGAATCACCATGAACATTATGACGGCAGCGGTTACCCGACCGGTCTGAAAGGGCAGGATATTCCTCTGGAGGCGCGGCTTTTGTCCGTGGCGGATGCTTATGATGCCATGACCTCGTTGCGGCCGTACCACAATCAAAGGTCATCCCAGGAAGCGATTGACGAACTGCGGCGCTGCGCCGGAACTACTTTTGACCCGGATCTGGTGGAAATTTTCTGCAAAACCCTGCAAACGATGGTCGTAAAAACAGAAAAAGAGAAATAGCATTTCGTTTTGTTACGATTGGCAGACTGATAAACTGTTTGCAGACCAAATTCCCACAGTGTTACATTAATTTAAGCAACTGGCCGGGATTACTGCTTTTTATCAGCGCATCCTCTTTGGTGACCAGTTGACTTTTCACCAATTTCGCCAAAGCCTGGTCCAGAGTCTGCATTCCTTCTTTCGAGCCAATATTCAATACATTGGGTATTTCGTGGCTTTTTCCCATACGGATAAGGTTTCTAACGGCCGGGGTGGCAATCAGTATTTCAAAAGCCGCGATTCTGCCGCCGCCGCCAACACGGGGTAATAAGCACTGCATCAATACTGCTTCCAACACCTGGGAAAGTTGTATTCTGATTTGATCTTGTTGAGCGGCCGGGAAAATATCGATGATACGGTCGATTGTCTGTGAAGCATCTGTTGTGTGCAAAGTCCCCAATACCAGGTGACCGGTCTCCGCTGCTCGAATTGCCATGGAGATTGTTACCAGATCGCGCATTTCCCCTATGTATATAACGTCGGGGTCTTGTCGCAGAGTATGCATCAGCGCTTGTTCGAACGAACGGGTGTCTTCACCTAGATCCCGCTGGGCAATTATACATTTTTTATTGCGGTGCAAATATTCGATGGGATCTTCAATTGTTATCACATTTTTGCTTTCTGTCTCGTTCAAGTGGTCGATCATTGCTGCCATCGTTGTAGATTTACCGCTCCCTGCAGCTCCGGTAACCATGATCAGACCACGCGGTCTGAGGATCAGTTCTTTACAAATCTGTGGTAATTGCATCTGGTCGATGGTTGGAATAGTAAAAGGCACCAGGCGGAAGGCGAAAGAAAGCGTTCCCCTCTGGCGAGCTACGTTCACGCGGAACCGTCCGATTCCGGAAACACTATAGGCCAGATCCAATTCGAGCGTTTCTGCGAAAATCTGTTTATGTATCGGATTGGTGATTGCGTCATAAACGGTTTGCGCATCTTCAACCGTAACCGGTTGCCAGTCTTTGACAAGAGTTAACTTTCCGAATATCCTGAATATCGGCGGACTGCCGACCCTGATGTGCAAGTCTGAAGCATTCTGGTTGACCATTAATTTTAAAAGTTCATTAATTTGCATATAATAATCCTTATGATGAATAAGTCTTATGTTATCACGAAACAAGAAGTGCTGCCAAGCGTTTCGGGTTACTGGATTTGTTCATCGCCGCCTCACGGGTTACCTTCCGGGATTTAACTAAAGTTGCTAAAGCGTCGTCCAGACTTTGCGCTCCGGATTCCGCGTGTAAACGCATATATGTCGGGATTTCGTACGTGCGTCCTTCGCGGATAAGGTTGCGTATCGAAGGGTTAGCCATGACAACTTCAAAAGCTGCGATCATCCCTTTTCCTGATGCTCGTGGTACTAAAGTTTGTGACAAAATAGCTAATATTTCCTGCGATAGTTGCAGCCGTATTTGTGATTGTTGACTTGGCGGGAAGACGTCGATCATACGGTCAATGGTCTGGACGGCGTCGGTGGTATGTAATGTACTCATTACCAGGTGTCCTGTTTCTGCTGCAGTAATTGCGGCAGAAATTGTATCCAGCTCGCGCATTTCGCCTACAACGATGACATCCGGGTCATGACGTAAAGCGCGCACGAGCGCGGTGTGAAATGAATCGGTGTCTTCGCCCAGTTCCCGCTGCGCAATGATCGATTTGATATTTTGGTGATGATATTCAATGGGATCTTCAATAATAATAACGTTACAATCCCTGTTTTCATTCAGGTGCCGAATCATCGCAGCCATCGTTGTTGATTTACCGACGCCGGTAGGCCCCGTTACTAATATCAACCCACGCGGTTCCAGTATTAATTCCTTGCAAATCTGCGGAAGTTCTAGTTCATCGATTGACGGTACTGCAAACGGAAGCATCCTGCAGGCGATACTCAACGTTTTCCGCTGCATCATGACGTTTATCCGGAAACGGGCTACCAGATCAAGCGCATAAGCAAAATCCAGTTCTTTTTCTTTAGCCAAACGCTCTTTCTGTTCAGGTGAGGCAATCTGCCCGAGCATTTCTAAAATATCGTCATTAGTAAGAGGAACATAGTGTTCCTGCCGCACTAAACGCCCGTTTATACGCAAAATCGGCGGTATCCCCACTCGTAAGTGCAGGTCTGATGCCTTGGTTTCGACAGCCAATCGGAACAATGTTTCTATCTTCATATGTAAATATTGTCTTCTACGCCGTCTTTTTTCGACTTAACCGGATTTTTTAGAGGTATCCCGGGAGCAAGCCCCGGCGGATTTTGACCTGCCATTCTCCTCTTGTAAAGATAATATATGGTCCTTATTTACAGCGACAAAGGGGACAGATTCAAGCGTATTGTTTGCCACGGTACAGATTCGCGCATGCGTAATTGGTAAAAACTCCGGAGCATCCTCCAAGACGCTCCAAACCTTCTGGTAGCTCATGTGATACATATTGCCGTTCACTACGTAGTCAGCAGTCTCAATTCGCACCGGTAAAGCGGACTTTTCCACGTACGGATATGATTTAGGGCCTTCCTGGGCTCCAATGCCCCGACTGATCTCTGCATCACCCAAGGTAATGGCCAGCTCTACGGTTGATTTATTAATATAAGAGATCGTTAATTTTTCTTTTCTACCATCGTCATGCTGAATAGTGACATCCGATAATTCAAGGAATCTTCCTTTTTTAATCGGGCCTCTGTCCGATACACCGTTGAGCGCATCAAGAAGTCGGGCTTCGGGAGTAGGCGCGTAAAAAATGCTGCCGATCAGTATTTCCGTCGGCATATAGAGCTTAATTAATTGCGAGACCGCCATGTCCATGTTTCTACCTCCGTGGCGATGACTGCACATTGTTCTATTCGATTAAAAATGTCAAACAGATTAGCGTTCTGCTAATCTGTTCAATGCTGGTATTTCTGGATGTGTTTAAGGTTTAGTAGGAACTGGAAGGTTTCTGTACGAACTCCTTGAGACCGATCAGATTCATCAATTGTTCTTTGTCGACGCTATTATGCATGGCCTGCTGAACCGAAACTTCCTTTTCCACGACCAGTTTGGCGAGCGCTTGATTCAGCGTCTGCATTTTTTCTTTAATCCCCAATTGGATGGCATTTTGCAGATACTGGGTTTTACCTTCACGGATGCTGTTTCTTACCGCAGAATTAGCAATCATGATCTCACAAGCTGGCACCCTGCCGCCTTTAATGCAGGGCAAGAGCACTTGGGAAAAAACTCCTACCAGTACCTGTGATAATTGTATGCGCATCTGCGCTTGCTGCCCATGAGGAAAAACATCTACAATACGGTCTATGGTTTGTGTGGCGTCGTTGGTGTGTAAAGTTCCCATAACCAAATGGCCCGTTTCGGCGGCGGTGATTGCTGCACTGATCGTCTCAAGATCGCGCATTTCCCCGACGACCAGCACGTCCGGGTCGTGCCGCAATGTATTCCATAAGGCCTGGCTAAAAGATTCTGTGTCTTTGCCTACTTCAAGTTGCAAGATCATTGATTTTTTGTTCGGATGGACATATTCGATCGGGTCTTCTACCGAGATGATATGGCGGCTGTCGGTTTCATTAATATAGTTGACCATGGCGGCGAGAGTGGTAGATTTACCGCTGCCGGTAGGACCGGTGACCAGGATTAATCCCTTTCGCGCTGAAGTAATTTCTGTGTAAATATCCGGCAAACCCATGGAATTTAACGGCGCGACGTCTTTGGCAATCACGCGGAAGGTGAAGCTTAAGGAACCGCGTTGTATCAAGACATTTACTCTAAATCTTCCGACATCCGGAACAATGTGGGCGAAATCAAGTTGCCGTCTTGTTTCAAGCGTTTTTTTTTGTTTTTCATTAGTGATGTCATCGAATAGCTTCTGGAGAATAGCGTCGGTGAGGATTTCTTCATGCGGCATGCTTTTCAACGTGCCGTCTATACGCATAATCGGATGACTATTAACATTAAGATGTAAATCTGAAGCGCGCGATTCAACTGTATGTTTTAGCAGTTTAACACTATCCATTTTTTCCCCGGACTAAAATGTCTTCAAGACCTGATAAAATTTAACAGACTATTTTTCTTCAATTTGCTCGAGTTTATTGACTTCGATCTTCAATCTTTCGATGTCATCTTCACCAAAAAGGCGCCAACCGTTTCTGTCTCTTGTTTTTACATCCGTGAAGCGACCTTCCCGAATCCATCTTAGTAAGGTATTTCTATTTGTTCCTGCAATAGCACAAGCTTCAGCAATCAAATAATAAGTCTGATGATTTATTGAGATTGACATAAATAACCTCGTTTATCCGGATTTCCGGCCCGGATAATCTAGTATTCGCTCAACGCGCCAGCGGCGGTATCTTCATTTCCCAATCCTGCAGAGATATTTTTTACATTAAGCCAACCGTTGCACAATGCTAAAGTCACGGCATGTGTGCGGTCATTGGCATGCAGTTTTCTTAATGTGCTGGAGAAGTGGTTTTTTATCGTACTTTCGCTCAGACCAATAATTTCTGCAATTTGTTTGTTCGATTTACCCAAAGCCGCATAATTCAGGACTTCCATTTCTCGCATACTCAGAGGACCGTTACTGTTCATTCTATCGAGTAAACCATGCACCTTTTCTGTGATGAATTCCTGAATCGAGGAAGGTTCATCCGTAGATGTGTTGCCACTGATTTCATTTAAATCCCGCTTTAGAATCAACATCATTTTTTGCTCGTTATCTACTAAATAGACATAGGGATTGCCACTTTTATCAAAGTCCGGCAGATTAAAATTTTCCTTTTCATTAATTGTATTCATAATAACCATTTTTGTACTCCCCCGCTTTTGAGCGCAATTTATATTCAAATTTGGTGTATTTGATTACCTTTTATTGTGCTTGAATATACTCATTATGTTTCATCCGGTCAGGCACAACAATCACCTAATGTGACCATACCGATGTAGTAAGATAGTACCTAGTACTTGATTAATTTTGTTTTGACAAAACAAAAATTAGAGTGTAATATAGGCTACAAAGAAATTAACGGTAATCCGGACGAGGAAAGGAACGAATGGGAACAATTAGAACGATAATAATTGACAAACAACCCTTATTTAGAGCCGGTGTTAAACAGGCATTCAAGGAGCAAACCGATTTCGAAATTGTCGAGGCAAGTCCTGATGAAGACTTGTCTACGATAATTGAAGCGGATCTACCGGATGTGATTCTATTGGATATTGATTCGCCATCTCTTAATGGCCTCAAGGTGGGAAGAAGCTTGATCCAACGTTATCCCGCCACCCGATTAATAGTCATGACTTCTGAAGTCAACAACGATGAATTATTTGAGTCGATTCGAATAGGGGCCGCTGCTTATCTGGATAAAAAGGCAACTACACAGGAATTGGAAGCTATCATGCGCCGGGTAGCCCGCGGCGAATATCCGATTAACGATAGCCTGCTCGCTACACCGACGGTTGCTGAGCACGTGTTAAAACAATTCCAGGAAATGGTATCAATGGGAATGTCCGTAGAATCAATCACCGCGCCGTTAACCAACCGTGAGACACAAATATTACGTTACGTGGCAGACGGTAATTCCAATAAGAAGATAGCACAAATCCTGGATATCAGCGAACAGACGATCAAGAACCATGTTAGCTCGATCCTGCGGAAATTAAATGCAAACGACCGTGCCCATGCGGTAGTGCTGGCTATCCGCCGTGGCTGGATTTCCGTGAACGATAATAATCAACAGTAAATAGAAATCGGATGCAGTATGAGGGGGCTTGTTATAAGCCCCCTCTTTTTTATGCAATTTCAGCATCCAAATTCCGATCATGACTTCAAATTACTACTCCCGTTGTAAGATCGGCATTTTCTTTGAAGATTTTGGTATTTACTTAGTCCATTTTTACACGATAATCCTGTTCAGCGGGGATCCTTGACTTTTTAGTAATATGTGAATTACCATTGGAGTATATATCGGAGGAACATTATAATGAATTCATCTCGCCGCTGGTTAGGTATTTTTACTGCGGTTATAGGGATATTGGCAATTGTTGCAGTATTGCTTGTCCTGTTTACCAACGGACGAAAGGTTACACTGCTGGATGAGAACACTCCCCAGGGCACGGTGCAGCGCTACTTGATCGAGCTTAAGGATACAAATTACGCAAAAGCCTATGCCTACCTCTTGTTTAGTCCGTCCGACAAAATTTCGACGTATAACGATTGGCTGACGTCCAACGTATCTCCTTATTCGTATAATCAAACCACTTGGAAAGCCACGTTGGGTAAGGTCACCCAGGATGGGAATAATGCCACTGTAGACGTGATGGTCGATACTTTTCGTCCCGGCGGTATATTCAGTAATTCACAATATAGCCAACAAATCGTTTTTATTTTGACGAAAACCGGTAATTCGTGGTTTATTACCTCGCCCACTTATTTATATTGGATGTTTTAGGGAGGTAATTAATAGATGAATACTACCAGACGTTTTTGGTTTTACACTGTCACGCTGATCACTCTGGGAATATTTATTACCGGTGTGGGTCAACTGCTCGCGCTTCTCTTCGATGTATTGATAAAAAGTTCTTACGGGACGCAAATAGGCGGCGCTAATTTTCACGAACAGCAGTTAAGTTTGGGATTGGCCATGATGGTAATCGGGGGGCCGTTGTGGTTTTTCTTCTGGCAGGCAGTACAGCGGCGCGTTAAAGGTAATCCGGAAGAAATCGGCGCGGCGTTGAGAAAACTTTTCCTCAACTTTATTCTCTTAATAAGTGCGATTACTGCGATTATTGCTGCCAGTGATTTCATAAAGTGGCTATTCTCCGGCGTACAAAGAGCTGATTTTTCACCCGGCGGTTTAGCAACGATGATTGTGGCTGGCATCGTCTGGTTCTATCACCGACAGCTGTCGGAGTCAGAGGGGCATCCGTCATCAGCTGCCAGGACATTACGCAGATGGTACGTTTATCCGCTGGCATTGTTTGGTTTAGTCTGGTTGGCTGTGGGTCTTGTGCAGTTAATCAATACGGCATTCTCCAACTTGCCGATTTGGGGAAATATCCTGATAAAGGGTCAATTTTGGAACAGTATTGCCCAAAGCAGCATTGCGATGATTTTATTGGGCGCCGCGACATGGTACTTGCACTGGTTTCGTATGGCACGGGATGACTTTGATTCGACACTGCGGCAAGTCTATTTTTACCTGGCGACAATTTCCGGCGGAGCAATCACTGCGCTGGTTTATGCAATTATTTTGCTTGACCGGTTTTTTCTATGGGTCTTCGGCGGCACAGTCGTTTCTGCTGTACCACGTTTTCAATTTCTCGGTTGGGCTGTGCCGGCAATACTGGTTGGGATAGCAATATGGGGTTATCATCTCCGTAAAGCACAGGAGGAGGCCGGCAGAGTCCAGGAAAGGCGCCAGTCGTCCCAGCGGATTTACTATTATCTGATGGCAATTCTGGGATTGGGTACTACCGCTACGGGTTTGAGCAACCTTTTCGGGATATTGATCGATACCGGCACTTCTTTAACCGTGTCAAACGGCTGGTGGCAGAATCAACTGGCTATATCGCTGGGCTTGCTGCTCGTTGGGACGCCGCTGTGGCTATATTATTGGAATGGTATTTTAAAGCGAGTACAAACCGGAGGGATTACCGAATGGCGGGCATTGTCCCGCCGCATTTTCCTTTATGTGATCGTTGGCACATCGATTATTTTACTGGCAGCCGACCTGGTAAATATTATCTATCAATTATTGCGCCGGCTGTTGCAAGGTAACCCGGATTCTAATTTTATGCACGCTGCAAAATGGAGCCTGCAAACGCTTATCGTAGCAGCGGCGTTGCTCTGGTATCACTGGCAGGTACTGCGAGCCGACCAGCGCCGCGGTGCGGAAACAGTGGTAACTCGTAAACATGTCACGCTGCTGGCTGATGACCGCACGGGTGATCTGGCCGCCCGGCTGGAAAATAAATTGGGTTATCAAGTGCGAACACTTTACCAGTTGGGACAAACCGGAGCGCCAATGGCCGGTCTGCCCGATGAAGAAATAGATAACTTAGTAAGTGAAATCCAGTCAGCGGCCAGCAGTAAAATAATGCTGGTGCAACTAAACGGCAAAATAACGGTATTACCATACCGCGAAAAATAGATAATAGCGTTGAGCGATCAGCAAACAGCCTTAAGCTTTTTAACGCTATGCCTTAGCTTTCCCGCCGCTGAACATCTCGCGTCCATCATTATTCAGTCCGGACAACTTAAAACTGGTGCCGCCGACGCTCTTTTCGAAATCGGCAAAAGCCGAGTGTTTATTGATGTTATGCGCCATCATTACGCCGCCTTTCCGCAGGTTCGGCCAGATCGTTTGAAACTCCCATACCATATTCTCATAGGTATGCGCGCTGTCATGGAAAAAGACATCTACCGGCGCAATTTTTTCCAGCAGTGGCGGGAGTTTTTCTGAAGTTTTCCCCAGTGTGAGGTCCCATCTATCCCTCAGTCGATCAGGGATGATCCAGCCGCTTTTCGTTTCGATCGGTTGTTCATGAATTACGGCATCGTCAGGGTTGTGCTGCCAGATATTCTTGACGGTATGCCAGGGAACGTCAATGGAATACAATTTCCCTTTCGCGTTTTTGTCCAATGCGCGCAGGATGAAAGAAGACGACATACCGCTCGCCACGCCGGTTTCTACGACTACATTTGGTTTCAATGTCCTGCAGAGAACATAAAGCGCTGTGCGGGATGAGACATCGACGGCTAGCATTCTAAAAGAGAATGGTTTCTCACCGGAACCGGTATTTGCTTTGGCAGCAATACTATCATGAAATTTGTGATCTTCCTGGATTTCATAGATATAGTTTTGAATCTCCGCCTCATCCGCTTTTGTCAAGCTCTTGACAAAGTTCTGAATATTTAGCTGTGTATTACGGTCTAATTCCACTTTTCCTCCATTATATCAATTAATAATTGTTACCTCGAATTTCAGGTTATTTATTATCGCTTCTTTTTCTCTTCGTCATTAAATTTACTTTCGCCGGATGGAAATCCCGAGGGGTTTTTGCCGTTGAACCATGATAACAATAGCGGTCGATAGGTGGGCCAGATGATTGCCAACAAAATGTGCACCGCCAGCAGGATGGCCAATGCCCAGGCGGATATATCATGGATTGTCGTTGCCAGTTTTAATACATTGAAAGGAAGGCGGCCGTAAAACGGGATGAGTTTGATGATTCCAGTAATTAATATCAGACCGCCAATGATGCCAAAAAGCAGGAAAGAAGCTTTTTGCGAAGAAAGATATTTACCTGTTTCCTTTGATTTGATACGCAGCAGATACTTCTTGATAGTCCCGTCAATAATGTCTTTTATATTAGGGAAAAGCGCAGAGTATTTCCTGGAAATGAAGAAATCGGCGAGAAAATAACCGCTAAAAAGCAGCGTTAAAAATAAGCCCAGGAAATGCAGTCGGATTGCTGGTAGTCCGCCGCGATTGTGCATCTGATATCCGGATACGATCATAATGAAAATACCGGCGGCGGTGCCCCAATGCTCCAGGAAGGCATCGGTGGTATGCCGCTCCGCAAGCTGGGTAGATGCTTTAGACCGGCGAGACTGTTTCAGTAAGCTGCCGGTGGCGCCTGTGGTCAATCCCACAGCAAACGCCACGATAAAAATCCAGCGGGTGGCCTTAAAAAAATAATTCGCCAGGCTATGCGTCCACACGATACCGGCGGTTGCGATAAACGCGGCCAATACGATGATGATGAGGATTCTTTTCAGCACCTTGTCTCCTGTGCTTATATCTGTTTATTTTTATTATTGTATCATAGCATTCGCTAAAAAGCAGATTGGCAAGATAATAAATGACCCATTTTAATCACAGCTGAGCGTCAATTTTGCATTCACGCTTGTTATGTTGTATAATATTAAATAGTTGCAGTTTAGGTTATTAATGCTTTTTATAATCCAAGTAGATTTATAGTAGAGATGACCAGAACTCTAACAATATTAAAAGAGGAGGTCATCTCATGAGTTTCCAGGAAAAAACAATCCAGTGCTTTGATTGCGGAACCGCGTTCGCATTCACTCCCGAAGAACAAGAGTTTTTCTCATCGAAAGGCTATACAAATGAGCCGAAACGCTGCCCCGCGTGCCGTCAAGCACGGAAAGAACGACAGGGCGCCAGCACTTATCAGAGAACAAACACAAGCTATCAATCCCAACGCCAAATGTTCCCCGCTACGTGTTCGCGCTGTGGCAAAACCACCGAAGTTCCGTTTGAACCCAGAGAAGGCAGACCGGTATATTGCCGGGAATGCTATAGCTCGGTAAAAGTAAGCCGCTAAACGGTAATAATAGTAAGCATAGTCAGGTTTTTCCTGACTGTGCTTACTACTAAATTCGAAAACAATGTTTCAACAACACAAAGCCTACCAACAAATCTTACACAATCACGTTATTTATATTTTAGGAGTTTAATGAGTTTCGAGTCTTTCAATTTTCATCCAAGCGTCATGGCAGGTGTCCTGGCGCAAGGGTATACCACCCCTACACCGATTCAAGAGCAATCTATCCCTCCGATAATGGAGGGAAGAGATGTTATCGGTCTGGCGCAGACCGGCACGGGTAAAACAGCCGCGTTCGCGCTGCCGATTTTAAACCGTTTATCCCAGGGCAAACGCGGGCAGCTGCGTGCTCTCATTATTTCACCCACGCGTGAACTGGCCGAGCAGATCTGCGATACATTCACAGATTTAGGCAAGAAAACCGGTTTACGCAATGTCGCTATTTATGGCGGCGTGGGGAAAGAAATGCAAATCCGCAAATTGCGCAACGGTGCTGAAATAGCCGTGGGTTGTCCCGGCCGCTTACTCGACCATCTGTACCAGGGCGATCTGGATTTATCCAAACTGGAAATCCTGGTGATCGATGAAGCCGACCGCATGTTCGACATGGGTTTCCTGCCGGACATCAAACGCATATTGGAATGTATTCTACAACCGCGCCAGACGCTGCTTTTCTCCGCCACGATGCCTGATGATATCCGGCGTCTTGTAAAGGAAGTGTTGCGTAATCCGGTCACGGTACAGATCGGGCGGACCGCTCCGGCTGCTTCCGTATCGCA
Source organism: Dehalococcoidia bacterium (assembly GCA_003162335.1). GTDB lineage: Bacteria > Chloroflexota > Dehalococcoidia > Dehalococcoidales > Fen-1064 > Fen-1064. The sequence goes on along the minus strand of PMMG01000158.1, from coordinate 1,443 downwards.
CGCCTTATATCCGGTACAGCAAAATCTGAAAACAGCTTTGCTAATCGAGCTTTTATACAGGACCAAGACTGATTCAGTCCTGGTTTTTGTACGCACCAAGCACCGTGTCGAACGTCTGGCAGAGCAACTGCATCGGGATGGCTATAATGTCGACTCGTTGCAGGGCAATCTTTCCCAGAGTAGACGCCAGGCCGCTCTGGATGGTTTCCGTTCGGGCCGGATTAAAATCCTGGTGGCTACCGATATTGCGGCCCGCGGCATCGATGTATCCGGTATCTCGCACGTCATCAACTATGATATGCCGGAAAATTCGGATGCTTACATTCACCGCATCGGGCGCACCGGGCGTGTCGAGGAAACGGGGGAAGCTTTTACCTTTGTTACGCACGAAGACATGGCAACGGTTCGGGACATTGAGAAGGTGCTCGGTAAACCAATCGAGCGCCGCACGCTGGAAGGTTTTGATTACAAAACTCAATCTTCCGACAAAGCGGAAAGACGTACTCCACGGCCAATTAGACGTTCCCCTGTACAAAGGCAGGGAATGGGACGTAAACCGCAATATGCAATGAGCAGAAACGGTTAATAATTATTTAAAGAACTAATCGCTTCGTAAGGTGGGCGAAGTCAAGATAAAATCAAGACTAAACCCACCTTTTTTGTGTTAAAAATCCAACCTCCAGCTTCTAAATACTAAAACAAATACCAACTCCGGGCTGTTTATCAATTGAGAGAATACAAGATTTCGCCCGTATGGAATGAGAGCGAATCATCTTTCCAATCCGGTGAAATCCGGGATCAATTCAAAATTTCTAAAGAAACGTTGACAATTAATTCTCTTGTGATTATACTTCCTGTAATGAGCATCGGAGGAAAACAGGATGATAAAAGGAAAACTTGTACAACTTCGTCCGGTACAAAGGTCGGATATTTCCTATTTTTTGCAATGGTTTAATGATCCGGATGTTACTCAATATTTGCTGATGTACCTTCCGATGACCGAGATGGTCGAGCAGAAATTTATTGAGGAATTGGGGACAATCCGGGCTGCGACCAGCGCGTTTTTTGTCATCGAAGTAGAAGACGCTGAGAAAACCAAAGCCATCGGCACTATCGGTTTGAACGGTATAAATGCTAAAGACCACAATGCTACTTTTGGCATTGCCATCGGCGATAAAAAATACTGGAGCAAAGGCTACGGCACCGAAGCCGCGGCGTTGATTATCAAATATGGATTCGAACAGTTAAATCTGCACCGTATTGATTCCGGAGCTTTGTCTTTTAACGACCGCAGCATCAGAATGCATCTCAAACTCGGTTTTCGGGAGGAAGGCAGACGGAGAGAACTGATATTCAGAAATGGCGCTTATTATGACGAAGTGATGTTCGGTTTGCTGCGGGAAGATTGGAAGAAGCCAAAAAAGCTTTGAGTTGTGAGTATTA
>PMMG01000052.1 GCA_003162335.1 Dehalococcoidia bacterium | reverse complement strand
AACGGCAACATGGACTATGCCCCAGCCTGGGTAAAAACCAATCCGTCCAAATACAAGCGGGTGATTTCTCCCACCGGCAAGCCGATCTGGGTCTTATCCTCTCATTGTAAAGCAAACCAGGAAGCGGACAAAAAAGCCTTTGCTGCATTATGCAAACATATAAAAGCCAAGGACAGCATCGACCAGACGGTGATCGGTTTTCAATTGCAGAATGAATCAGGCATCATGGGCAGCGACCGCGACTACAGCCCGGAAGCCCAGGCAATCTTCGACAGCCCGGTGCCCGCAAAACTGGTCACGGCAATGAAGAAGCGCGGCAAGGGCACTGTATATGATTTGTGGAAGCAAGCCGGCGAGAAAGCTTCCGGCAGTTGGCCGGAATTATTCGGCTGGGAAGGCGGCGAGTTCATGACAGCCTGGAGCATCGCCAGCTACATCGATAGTGTCGCGGAGGCTGGAAAAGCGGTCTACGACCTCCCGATGTATATCAATGTCTGGATCATCGGTCAAAACTGGTGGCCGCTGCCGGGTGAAGCTTATCCCTCCGGCGGCGCCGTGCTCAAGGTGTTGGATATCTATAAATGGTTCACCCCGCATGTGGATATGATTTCGCCGGATATGCACATCGCGGATTCTAAAAATTACGACGCGGTGTGCGCCGGTTACGCACGCGATGATAATCCCTTCTTTAATCCGGAGACCGGTGGCGCCGGTAACTCCCATGCCTGGAATATGTTCCGCGCGATCGCCGACTATAATTGCCTGGGCGATTTCTTTTTCGGCGTCGAAAAAGTGATCGCGGAGGACGGCTCAGCAAGGCCGGAAAACCAGACGGTGGTAGACAGCGTGCGCTGTATGGCTGCCGTGATTCCGTTATTATTGAAATACCAAGGCACAGGCAAGGTACACGCGGTGATCCAGGAAGACCTACTGAATTCATATTTAATGGAATTTGACGGATATACCGGATTAATTGAATTCGGCGAACGGAAACCCGGCTACAACGGCAAGGACTGGGAACACACCGCCTATGGAATTAAAACAGAGATCGTCAATCCCAACCGCGGACGCGGTCTAATAATCCAGGCGAGCAAAAATGAGTTCTACCTTGTAGGTGCGAACTACCGTTTGTTCTTGCGTCCGAATTCGGCAATAGAGAACTTACAGCGCAGGGTGGCAATCGCCGACCATGCTCCCAAACTACCCGGTTGGCATCTGGTTAGTGTGGACGAAGGCTATTTCGACAAGAAAGGTGAATTTATCATCAATAAACGGCGCAACGGCGATGAGGTCGATCCGGCGACCTGGGTGGAACCTGACTGCGGTGTAATACGTGTCGTCACCTGCGATTAGTGTTTTTAAATGTGGTAATGGATTCCTGATAACAAAGCGAGGAAAACAGATTCCAGCAAAAGCTGGAATCTGTTTTTTAATTATCATTGTCTGGCTTGAATTAACAATCGATCATATTTCAAATATTGTCTTCAATTTAATCAACTTACAATAGCTTTACCGTTGTATTTACTGAATAACAATAAATATCAGCCTGGAACCAGGTTATCAGCTTCCTTATAAAAGGAGCGCGGAACTATCATGGAATTACAATATGTGACGGAAGTGAAAACCCCTTGACATAGATTAAGCAACGTGTTACCATGCCACATAACGCCCCGAAAATATCTTAAAATAACCTCCTCATCTTCTGAAACATAAGCTGCCCCCCTAATACTTGGACCACTTCTTAAACATCTCCCTGCTCTTGCGTCACCATAGTGGAAATCAGGGTTTACCTTGCCCCAAAAGGGCAAGTTTTTACGATGGCGAAGGAACCAATATTTAACCGGAACAAGCGGGAAAATACAGTATGCGTGCTTATATAATCAGAAGACTGTTATTAGTCATTCCTACCGTTATTTTTGTCAGTTTGATCATTTTTTTCATCATACGGCTTATCCCCGGCGATGTAATCGATATCATGGAAGCTCAATACGGTAATGCCGCCCATATGGACCGACACGCTATTGAGCATGCGCTGGGATATGATGTCCCTATTTACGTTCAATACGGCCGGTGGATCGGCAGAATTGTCGTACACGGCGACCTGGGCAACTCTTTGTGGACGGCGCAACCGGTGATGAACGATATCAGATCCAGATGGCCGGTGACATTTGAACTGGGCATCATGGCTTTTATTATCACGCAATTAATTGCTATTCCGATCGGAATTTTTTCCGCATTACGCCAGGATACCTGGGGAGACTATTTTGCCCGGAGCTTCGCCATTTTGTGTATCGCCGTCCCCGGCTTCTGGCTGGCGACGCTGGTAGTGGTCTATCCCGCGATCTGGTGGGGGTACTCTCCCCAGCTGTTATTTATCCACTTCACCCATGATCCCACCGGCAATCTGCGGGAATTCATCATCCCGGCCATTGTTCTGGGCATGAGCGGGGTGGGCTCCAACATGCGGTTGATGCGCACAATGATGCTTGAGGTATTGCGGCAGGATTATGTCCGCACTGCCTGGGCAAAAGGTTTAAAAGAACGGGCAGTAGTGATGCGGCATACGCTCAAGAATGCGCTCATTCCGGTGGTCACAATGGCCGGCGGTCAACTGACCATCATTGTTTCCGGCTCTGTGATCATCGAAAATATCTTCAGCCTCCCCGGTTTGGGGCAACTTTTAACCAACGCCACCACCTCCAGAGATTACACGGTCGTCAGCGCCGTAGTTTTAATTACCTCGGTGGTATTGGTCTTTATCAACCTGTTGACAGATTTATCATACGGCTTTTTGGACCCCAGGGTTCATTATCGGTAAGGAAATATTAAAGTCAGGTAAAGCATGGCAGAAAAACCGGCCTCAATAAAGAAACACTCCAAATTTATGGAGTTGGCAATCAGGATGTGGAAAGAGAAACCGCTGGGTATGGTTGGCACCGTTATCACTTTTATTTTCCTGGTTGTCGCGGTTTTTGCCCCCTTGCTGGCTCCTTACGGAATGAATGCTATTCACGCGAAACATGCCCTGGAAGGGCCGTCTGCCCAGTTCTGGTTAGGCACGGACAACCTGGGGCGTGACCTGCTTAGCAGGATCATCTACGGAGCACGAATCTCGGTGATTGTCGGCCTGGTTGCCACTCTCATTTCCACGTTTATCTCTACATTTTTGGGTATTCTGAGCGCCTATATCGGCGGTAAATTCGACCTGATACTGCAAAGATTCGTGGACGCAGAGATGAGCATTCCCAATTTGCTGTTATTGATGGTCATCATCTCGCTAATCAAACCGGGCCTGTGGCAGGTAATCTTTTGCCTGGGTATTTCGAACGGCATCGGCAACACCAGGATGGTACGTAGCCTGGTGATCGGCGTTAAAGAAAACGTATATATAAATTCCGCAATAGCCCTCGGTGATTCCACGCCTAAAGTAATTTTCCAACACATCCTGCCGAACATCATGGCGCCCATCATCATCCTGTTTTCTATGAATGTGCCGTTTATGATCCTGATGGAGGCATCCCTGAGCTTTCTCGGTCTGGGGGTGCCGCCGCCGGAACCTAGCTGGGGCGGGATGCTTAGCGGAGGCGCGCGGCAATACATGTTCGCCGACCCATGGATGGCCTTATGGCCGGGCATTGCCTTGAGTCTCATTGTCTATGCCGTAAATATGTTCGGTGATGCCCTGCGGGACCTTTTAGACCCGCGTTTACGGGGCGGCGTCGGACGTTATGGAAATGTTAGCGTCAAGAAAAAGGAACACATTAAAAGCAATCTCCCCACACCTGAGATTATCGAAAAGGATTAACAAAATAAAAAGCCAAGGAGGAACGAGTATTGATATAGTGAAACTAAATTAAAAATTGAATAATTCAAGGGGAGAATAAAAGGAGAAAGCAAAGTGAAAAACAAGTTTTTATTGTTAGGAATGGTTTTCCTTTTGGTGGCGGGCATGATCTCCGCCTCATCACTAATGTCCTCTTGTAGCAACAATTCCACCAGCACAGTATCAACAACGAAAGCGACGACAGCTGCCTCAGGGACACCGATCTACGGCGGCACGTTGACCGTAGCCACAGACTGGATGTTCGAAGACCCGGGCGGGTTTGATGCCGGTCTGACACCGAAGCCGTGGTCAACTGCTGTCTGGGACAGCCCATTTCTTTGCTGGATGATGATCGGCGACATTGAGAAATTCGGGCCGCGCGGTAATAATACCTTCCCGTTCCAGACTACCGAAATGGTCCCGGAACAATATCTGATGGGGCCGGTGGGACAGAGCTGGGAAATTACCACCAGTCCTTCGGTTACATTCACCTTCCACATCCGCCATGGTATCATGTGGGCAGGGAACAGCACCCTCGGCATGGCATCACGTGAACTGACCGCGGATGACGTAGTCTACAGCATGAAACGCTCAGAAATCGGCACAATGGTCGAAGGCAACTACAAATTTATCACCGATCGAACCGCGGTGGATAAATATACCGTGAAATTAACCTGCAGTAGCTTCGATGCCAACTGGGCATATTATCTGGGTTACGGCTATATGCCCGGTCTGATCACCTGCCCTGAATCCGGGAATGCCACTATCGGCGGCGGCAGTGAAGACTGGAAGAACCAGGTCAGCGACGGACCGTTTGTCATTTCGGATTACACTTCCGGCTCAGCGGTAACTTATACCAGGAACGCTAAATACTGGGAAAAGACCACCATCAAAGGCAAACAATATGACTTGCCGTTCATTGACAAGCTGGTATATCCGATTATTCCGGACGAAGCCAGCCAAGTAGCCGCCCTGCGCACGGGAAAACTGGACTGGTGGAGCGCAGTCCCCAAGACTTATGCCACTTCACTGAGTTCATCATCTCCCGCAATGATACAGACCACCTACCCGGCCGACCGTGTTTACACTTTTAAGATGAACAGGCTGGATAATCAATACCTTAAAAACAAAGATGTGCGGCGGGCGCTGATGATGGGCACCGACTTCGGCACAATCAGAGACCTCGTGTTCCCCGGCGGCGATTTACTTGGCTGGCCGATACCGCGCGGTGACCCAGCATATACGCCAATAGAAAGTCTTCCCGCGTCAACGAAACAGCTGTTTACCTATGATGCTACGGCTGCAAAGAAGGCGATCTCGGATGCCGGGTATCCCAACGGATTCAAGTTGACATTGCAAATCCAGGCTAACGAGAATACGGAATCAAACATCGCCCAACTACTGGTCGATCAATGGGCGAAACTTGGTGTTACGTTGAGCATTCAGGTACTGGATTCGGCTGCGTTCACGCAAGCCGGTAACGATCGTAAATACGACATCAATGTACTGACGATGTCTACAGCCAATCCGATCGTGCCGGAGAACTGGGCGCATACGGTTCCCAATCCTCCGAACAACGGTAATATCTATTCGCTCACGGAGAATTTCACCACGATGTACCAGACCATGATTGCGGAAAGCGATGTGACCAAACGTACCCAGGATATCAAAAACCTGGCGATCGCCATGATCGATGACGGCGCCTGGCTGCCGTTCGCCAACCCGACGAGCCTGAACTGTTACTGGCCGTGGATTAAAAACTACTACAACGAAACCGATACCGGCTACCATAATGCGGTGCCGATGATCGAAAGAATGTGGATCGACCCGGCGGTCAAGACCAGTCTGGGTAAATAGTAAAAACGATGCTGTTTAAGCAGTACCGGCAACCAACACCGTAATGGAATAAACAAAGAACATCAGGAAGGCGGGAATTATCCTCTCCTTCCTGATGTTTTCTGGTGTATAATTCTTGCTAAACAACAAATATTTGAAACCGGGGAGAAAACAAAATGAAAAGAGCGTTCATCGATTTACCGGAAGGGCAGATTTTTTACCGCGAGGAAGGAGAAGGTGAACCGATCATCTTGCTCCACATGGCGGTGGCGTCTTCAGATGAATTCGTCCGGCCGATGCACATCCTTGCCAAATCCTACCGGACGATCGCGCCTGATTTTTTCGGCGCAGGGGATTCTGATCCATCTCCATACCCTTTTAAGATAATGGATCATGCGCGGACAATGATCAGCTTTATGGACGCGCTGGGCATCAAGAAAGCGAACATCGTCGGGCACCACCTGGGGTCTTCTGTAGGGATGGAAATTCAGATCGGGTGGCCGCAGCGGGTGAATAAGTTAGTCCTTTCCGGTTTTGGTTATTTCCCGGAACCCGGCGAAGGCGTACCATTCAAAGAACCGCAAAACTTCACCACCGCGGTAGAAATCAAGCCGGACGGTTCGCATTTAATGGAGTGGTGGCGGCGGGCGGGAATCTGGGGAGGCGCTCCCGATATTCTCGAAGAAAGAGTCCTGGAATACATCAAAGCTGGACCAAAGGGCGAAGAATCCCACCATGCAACTGAAGGCTACAACACCAAGGCCAGACTGCCGCTCATCACCAGCCCGTTGATGATAATGTTTCAGACCGAAGATCCGTTCTACTGCGTGGCGGAAGGGGTGAAGAAACTGGCGCCCAAAGGAACTAAATTCACCACGATTGAAAACGGCCACATTTATATCGACCGCATCCAGCCGGAAAAATTTGCCGGGGCAATCCTCGATTTTTTAGGTGCTCCGGAGAAACGGGATAAAAAATAATATGATACATGACCCGACAAAAAAAACCCCGCAAGCGCCGATTAATACCGGAATAGATCCGCAGGCCACCGCACGGGAAGTGTTGGGCAACCATAACATGCGCGGAAAGATCACCATCGTGACCGGCGGCTATTCCGGCATCGGTCTGGAAACTACGCGGGCGCTGGCAGAAGCGGGCGCAACAGTGATCGTACCGGCGCACAATATTGAAAAAGCCAAAGTAGCGCTGGCGGGCTTCCCCAACCTGGAATTTGACACGCTCGACCTGATGGACCAGGAATCGATCGATGGCTTTGCGCGGCGGTTTTTAGCCTCCGGCAGGCCGCTGAATATTCTGATCAACAACGCCGCAATTATGGGCGACCCTCTGACGCGCGACGCGCGCGGTAATGAATCGCATTTTTCAGTTAATCACCTCGGCCATTTCCAGCTCACGGCAAGACTCTGGCCGGCATTGAAAAAAGCCAGGGGTGCGCGTGTCGTCGCACTCTCATCCTACTCACACCATGGCGGCGGAATCGCCTTTGACGACCCGAACTTCGAACACCGGGAATATATTAAATGGCGGGCTTACGGGCAGTCAAAAACAGCAACCGCTTTATTCGCGGTGGCGCTGGATAAACGGGGCAAAGCACACAAAATCCGGGCGTTTGCGGTACACCCCGGCTTCATTCCAGATACCAACCTGGGGCATGACCTGCCAACAACGGAAAGAATGCCGCCCACGGTCAGAGATGAAAAAGGGCAAATTATTTCCAATCTCGACGGCATGTTGTTTAAAACTGTCGAACAGGGGGCGGCAACCACCATCTGGTGCGCCACCAGTGAGCAATTGAACGGCATGGGCGGCATTTATTGCGAGAATCTCAATATTGCCGAAGCCGTCCCCGCAGACAGAACCAAAGGGCCGGGAGTCTGGCCGTGGGCTATCGATCCCGAACTGGCAGAACGGTTGTGGGCACTCAGCGAAAAACTCACCGGGGTAAAATTTACAGATTAAGTATTATATAAACCCGATATAAATCTCATCTCGCTGGAAAAATCCCTCTCAACCTCCCTTTTTCGAAAGGGCGAGAATCGTATATGCCCACTAAAGTCGCAAAATTAACCCTAACTATACTCTGCTGACAGTTGAAAGCTAAGGCTTACCTGTTCGCGGTCAAATCAACCTGGATCCGCTTGAGGTTGGTATATTCATAGAGGCCGTACATGGAATGTTCTTTGCCGATGCCGCTCTGTTTATAGCCCCCCCAGGGCACATCCTGGTCTCTGGCCGGCGTACTGCCGATCTGTACGGTACCGGCCTGAATTTCATTGGCGAACCGCATACCTCGGGCTTTGTCCTGCGTCCAGACATAAGCCGCCAATCCGTAAATGTTATCATTCGCCAGTTCGATGACTTTATCGTCGGAATTAAATGGTTCCATGAAAACCGCCACCGGGCCGAAGATCTCTTCTCTGGCTACTTTCATTTTCTGGGTGACGCCGGTTATTATCGCCGGCATGAAATAATAGCCTTTGTCCAGAGGCGGCGCAGTCGGCCTTTTTCCGCCCAGAATAACTTTAGCACCATCATCAATTGCTGATTTAATATAGCCTTCCACCCTGTTGCGGTGATCGGCGCTGACCAGCGGGCCCATCTGTGTTTTAGTGTCGTTGGGATCGCCCACGACCACTTTTTTCATACCGGCGGTAAATTTTTGCAGGAATTCATCGTAGACTTTTTCATGAATATAAAACCGTCCCGGCGCAGCGCAGATCTGGCCGCAATTAAACATTTGTTTCCCCAGCATTGCGCCCACCGCGGCATCAATATCGGCATCGCCCAGGACGATTACCGGATTCTTTCCGCCTAACTCCAACTGCAGACGTTTCACTGTCTGGCTAGCCAGCGCCATGATCCGTTTGCCCGTTTCAGAACTGCCGGTAAACGCAACCATGTCTACGCCGGGATGGGTGGCCAGCGCTTCCCCGATGATGCCGCCGGGGCCGGTGATCACATTGACCGTGCCCGACGGGAATCCGGCTTTATCTGCCAGCTCCGCCAGTTTCAAGGCGGTCAGCGAATTGATACTGGCCGGTTTGATAATAATAGTGTTGCCGACCGATAACGCCGGCGCCAGCTTCTCGACGATCATCAACAGCGGCAGATTCCACGGCGTGATTAGAGCGACTACGCCGACCGGTTCCCGTTGCAGGTAGATCAATTCATTGGGGCATTGCGGGATGGTATTACCCATCAATGCGCGCGCGTTATAAGCATTCCATTCCAGCCATTCCGGTAGATCACCGGCGATCATGCCGGCCAGACCCGCGGGTGTGCCGTGCTCGAGCGTATCGATCCGTCCAACTTCTTTGGCATCCGCCCGCATTAAAGCCGCCAGTTTTAAAACAATCTGCGAACGTTCCACCTGCGATTTCTTTGACCAGACGGGATAGGCTTTTCGGGCTGCGGCAACCGCCTTGTCCACTTCGGCCAGGCCGCCCAGCGGTACCTGTGCGATCTCTGCCTCCGTCGCCGGATTAAAGACCGGATAGGTCTTTCCTGATTCAGCGTCAACCCAATTTCCACCGATCCACATTTTGTACTGCGACATGTTTTTGATCTCCTTAAATATTTATCTTATTCCGGGTTTTTACATATTGATTGGCTTGCTGTGGAAGATATAGAAGAAGAAAGGAATTAGTGAAAGAGATGCCGCCCCGTGCTTGAAGCCGATTATATATCCGACATATATAAAAGTCAAAAATTTCTAATCTCCGAAGTAACAACCGTACAGTACTAATGTACTCTTTACTTATGTACTGCTTAGCAATATACTTACAAGCTGTTCCAGGTATTATTCAATCATAATTGAAGCTAATGTCTATTAATAACAATGGAAAACAACAGTATCCTCATACCTTGGCTTCTATTTTAAGTATGATACCATTGTCAGAATAATAAGGAGGGATAAAATGACACAACAAAACCCAAAACCACCCACGAACAAAGGCACAGAAATAAATGACCCTCAAGTGGAAATAATCCGGATTACAAGAGCATTTTGGCTGGCGCTTTTCGGCTTGGGACTAGCCGCTATACTAGTTATAGTTCTGTTGCTTTTTGGTATAAAGGCATCAAATGACATTGTAGCTATTGTGGGTCTATTTACCAGTGTTCTTGGCACACTTGTCGGAGCGTTTTTTGGCTTACAAATAGGCTCTGCAGGCAAAGAAAATGCAGAAGCACGAGCCAATCAGTCCGAACAGAAAACAGCCTCGCTATTGGGAGCATCCGATGAAAATATAATTAAAAAAGCACAGGTTTTGTTTCCCGAAGCATGGAAAAAATAAATTATCTTTAGTTTTCAGCTTGAGGAGGTTATTATGCCACAACATAAGGAAGATAGCGCGAGTTTACAAATAAAAATCGGCGATGATGGCATTTTATGGGCATATTGTCCAAAGAGTAATAAATTATGGGCTACTCAACTCCATGAAGTTCCAACTCCCCAAACTCAAAATATTCTTGCTGCTGATAATGAGATTTATTCCGCAAGAGGCCGGGTATTAACAAAAAACATGGCCTTGTCGTTACAACCAAGAGTCAGAACACAAATGACAGCTAATTCGCTTTTTTTGCCCGCGGCGGAAAAAGCATTTCCTGACCTTTTTACTAAATAGACTCCCCCAACATCATTACGATGAGGGTCTTTAGTAAGAGGAAAAAGAGCTTCTAAAACTTAATCGATGATTATCACTGTTTTTTAATTTAATCAGATAACGTTTAAAGGCATCTGATTTCTATCAGATGCCTTAACATTTACCATCTCGATACCACCCAATAATACTTTGCCTTTCATTCTATGTTATAATAGCCTCCATATTACATTGCTTTCAGGCACAAGGATAATTTCATGGGTTTAACGAAGAAATTCACTATTTTACACTCTAATGACATGCACGGCGACTTCCTGGCAGAGGTCAAAGCCGGTTCCGGCAAACTGATCGGCGGACTGGCACTTTTGTCCGGTTATGTCAACAAAGTACGCCGCGAGGAAAAGAACGTCCTGTATGTGATTGCCGGGGATATGCTGCAGGGCTCCCTGATCGACTCGGAGTACCAGGGCATTTCCACGATGGAAATCATGAATTACCTGGCGCCGGATGTCGTTTCTCTGGGCAACCACGAATTCGATTACGGTTTACCGCAGCTTTTATTTTTAGAGAAAATGGCGAACTTCCCCATCGTCACAGCCAACCTTTATATCAAACAATATCATAAACGCTTGATGAAACCGTATTTGATCGTGCCCAAAGACGGCTTTGATCTGATGTTCATCGGGATCTTAACCGACAAGGTCATCGATGCCGTCAGGAAGGACAAGCTGGTGGGCAGTTTCATCTCGCTGGAGGATGCTGCCCACGAGGTTGGTATCATTACCGATGCATATCAAAATCTTGATATCGACCTGACAGTACTGCTAACCCACATCGGCTACGACTCCGATATTGAACTGGCGAAGCTGCTGAAGCCGGAATGGGGCGTGGACATGATCATCGGCGGGCACTCGCATACCATATTGCAGCAGCCCGCATTCGTCAACAATGTGCTTATTGCCCAGGCCGGAGTGGGCACCAACCAGATCGGGCGGTTCGATATCACCGTGGACGATGATACTAACAGTATTGTCGAATGGAAATGGCAACTGATTCCGATCGAAGAAGGCATCGCCGAGCCGGATTTAAGGCTGAAACAGTACATCGATACCTTCGCGGACGAAGTCGACCGCAAGTACAATACCATTATCTGCAAGTTCACCGATACCCTTACTCATCCCAGCCGGACAGTTGAAACCTCTTTGGGCAACCTTTTCGCCGACGCATTGGCAGAGACCGCGGAAAGCGATGTTATGCTCGTCGGTTCCGGGGCCATCCGCAGCCAAGAACTGGGGCCGGCGGTAACGCTGAAGGATTACCGCGCCTGTTTCCCCTACGCTGATTTCCTTTCGCGCTTTATTATTGACGGAGCGCAGCTCAAGCGCATCTTCACGCACATCATGCGTCCGGAAAACCGCAATTCCGAAGGCGAATGCTACCAGGTCAACGGCAAGATCCGCGCCGTTTACGATAATACGGCACACAATTTGATTTCACTCAGCTTTAACAACGCGCCGGTCGTCGATGCGCAAACCTACAGTATCGGATTGATCGGCTACCATATTCTTAACTCGGCGGCTTTTCTCAATATCACTAATGAAGAGTTGATAGCGCGCTGCCCGCCGAAAGTAATTGCCACAAACGTAGCCGAAGCGCTGGAGGAATACCTGAAGACCCATCAAAATATCGGGCGCAAGGTGGAAGGAAGAATGACTTACCAATAAATAATGTTATCGCGGCCGCTAAAGGAGACCAGTTGAAAAAAATACTTCGGTTTAAACTATTTTTCCAGGCCGGCTTTATTGCGGTGATTGTTCTTTTACTCAAAATTACTGCCGACCACTTTGGCTTTGGCGTAATCACGATCAATACATTAACGGGAACGTTCTTCGGCGGGGTATTCTTCACCATCAGCATCGTGTTTACCGGCGCGATGGCCGATTTTAAAGAGGCCGAAAAAATCCCTGGAGAAATGGCAGTGCTGCTGAAGGCAATACACACCGACGCCATGTTGATCCCGACTAAAGAGGAAGATTCCGGCACGGCAAAGGATATTATTGGTCACATTGGAAACCTGCTCTCCACGATCAACGCCAACCTTCGCGGGAATCACTGGCACAAGTCTCAACTGGATGAAGAAATAAATAAAATCAACCAGGATATCATCGATTTGTGGGCAAAAGGCGCTTCTCCCACTCCTTTGATGAAGCTGAGAGACAATCTGACAAATATCGACCGGCTATCGCACCGACTGGACTACATTGCTTATACTACCGGAATATCCGGCGCATATATTATCTGCGATTTGTCACTTGCCGCGGTTTTGATCCTCTTCGTCCTGGCGAAAAATGAATGGGGAGCCGGCGGACTGGTTTTGTTTGCTTTAATCGCGTTTGTACTAACTGCCATCGTCCAATTGATCCACGACATCGACAACCCGTTCGAATACGGTAAAAACACGGTAGCCGACGTGGACACTTCGGTGCTGTTCAAGCTGGAAAACTTCTGGAAAAATGGACAGAAAAAGCCGACTCTAAAATAAAGTTGACAGCACCCAACACCGCGAATAAGAGATTTTTTCTCCTAAATTTTTCCTAAAGACCCGCCCTGAGAACCATAACTATTGACCTTTTCCAGTGTAACCAGCCTTTGGGATTAGTTCTTATTGCTTCCGTGTCGGTACTATTTGACCCCCGCTTTAGTCTTTTATTTTAGCTTTGGTTATGCCATAATACCAATCACGTGAAGGTGAATTAAGGCATGATAATGCAAACCGAGCAAGACCATTATAAAATATTAGGCATCGTTCCCAGCGCCAATATTAAAGAAATAACGGAAGCATACCGTAAACTTGCTTTTCAATATCATCCCGACCGTAACCAGAACAGCATGGAAGCAAACGAGAAGATGCGGGAGATAAATATTGCATACGCTGTTCTTTCCGACCCGGCAAAAAGAAAGGACTTTGATATTCCGCGCGGGTACCATGCTATCACACCAAAATTCATTGTAGGCACCAGAGTAAAAATCAATGCTCATTCCTCAACCCCATTTAGAGACCATATGGGCATGATAGATAGAGAACCGGAGAAAGACGCTTTCCGCTTCTGGTATACAGTCAAATTTGACATGAAAGGGTTTTCGACGTCCTACCGCTTCGCGGAAGAAGAAATCACTGAACTTGTCGAACCGGTGAAAAAAGAGTAGACCGATATCATTACAGGAATATTCAAACTGAAGTAAAATAAGTGAGGCATCTGGAAACAATCAGATGCCTTTTTTGTTTTTCTTGACATTTTAATCATTGCTAA